>NZ_JBHXRL010000002.1:136600-517323 GCF_042717315.1 Streptomyces sp. NPDC058650 | reverse complement strand
AACTAATCTGGCGTTGATTTTTGGCACGCTGTTGAGTTCTCAAGGAACGGACGCTTCCTTTGTACTCACCCTCTCGGGCTTTCCTCCGGGCTTCCCTTCGGTACTTCGTGTTCTTGCGTTTCCGACTCTATCAGATCTTTCCGATCCGATTTCCTCGGTGCTTTCCGGTCCCTTTTGTTTTCACTCCGGGGGCCTTTCGGCGATTCCGACTTTATCAGAAGTTCTGAGTCGGTATTCCGCCTCCCGTTCACCCGTCCTGGCGCACGACGGCGCCGGGGCTTCCCGATCTGGCGGAGCCGTAAACGTACTGGAGCGGGGCGCCCCGATGCAAATCGAGGGGCCCCGCTCCGGTGCGGCGCTGGTCGGACTCAGACCTCTACGACGACCGGGAGGATCATCGGGCGCCGGCGGTAGGTGTCGGAGACCCACTTGCCGACGGTGCGGCGGATCAGCTGCTGGAGCTGGTGGGGTTCGACGACGCCGTCCTGGGCCGACTTGTTCAGGACCTGGTCGACCTTGGGGATCACGGCGTCGAACGCCGAGTCCTCGATGCCGGAACCGCGGGCGTGGATGTTCGGGCCGCTCACGATCTTGCCGGTCGAGGAGTCCACGACCACGAAGACCGAGATGATGCCCTCGTCGCCGAGGATCCGGCGGTCCTTGAGGTGGGCCTCGGTGACGTCGCCGACCGAGAGGCCGTCGACGTACACGTAACCCGCCTGGACCTTGCCGACGATCTTGGCCTTACCGTCGATCAGGTCGACGACGACGCCGTCCTCGGCGATGACGATGTGGTCCTTGGGGATACCCGTCATCGCGCCGAGCTCGGCGTTGGCGCGCAGGTGGCGCCACTCGCCGTGGACCGGCATGAGGTTCTTCGGACGGCAGATGTTGTAGAAGTACAGCAGCTCGCCGGCCGAGGCGTGGCCCGAGACGTGGACCTTGGCGTTGCCCTTGTGGACGACGTGCGCGCCCCAGCGGGTCAGGCCGTTGATCACGCGATAGACCGCGTTCTCGTTGCCCGGGATGAGGGACGAGGCCAGGATGACCGTGTCGCCGGGGACGATCCGGATCTGGTGGTCGCGGTTCGCCATCCGGGACAGGGCCGCCATGGGCTCGCCCTGGGAGCCGGTGCAGACGAGCACGACCTCGTCGTCCGGCAGGTCGTCGAGGGTCTTCACGTCGACGACGAGGCCGGCCGGGACGCGGAGGTAGCCCAGGTCACGGGCGATGCCCATGTTGCGGACCATCGAGCGGCCGACGAAGGCGACCCGGCGGCCGTACTCGTGGGCGGCGTCGAGGATCTGCTGGATGCGGTGCACGTGGCTGGCGAAGCTGGCCACGATGATGCGCTTCTGGGCGTTCGCGAAGACCGTGCGCAGGACGTTGGAGATGTCCTTCTCCGGCGGGACGAAGCCCGGGACCTCGGCGTTCGTGGAGTCCGAGAGGAGGAGGTCGATGCCCTCCTCGCTCAGACGCGCGAACGCGTGCAGGTCGGTGAGACGGCCGTCCAGCGGGAGCTGGTCCATCTTGAAGTCGCCGGTGGCGACGGCCATGCCCGCGGGGGTGCGGATGGCCACCGCGAGCGCGTCCGGGATGGAGTGGTTGACCGCGATGAACTCGCAGTCGAACGAACCCAGGACCTCCCGGTCGCCCTCCTTCACCTCAAGGGTGTAGGGGCGGATGCGGTGCTCCTGGAGCTTGGCCTCGATCAGCGCGAGGGTCAGCTTGGAGCCGATGAGCGGGATGTCCGGCTTGAGCCGGAGCAGGTAGGGGACGGCGCCGATGTGGTCCTCGTGGCCGTGCGTGAGCACGATGCCTTCGACGTCGTCGAGACGGTCCCGGATGATGGTGAAGTCGGGCAGGATCAGATCGACGCCCGGCTGCTCCTCTTCGGGGAAGAGGACGCCGCAGTCGACGATCAGCAGACGGCCGTCGAACTCGAAGACCGTCATGTTCCGGCCGATCTCGCCGAGCCCGCCGAGCGGGGTGACGCGCAAGGCGCCCTTCGCGAGCTTCGGGGGGGCACCGAGTTCAGGATGCGGATGACTCAAAAGACTCTCCTCACCATGCGCGCCACGTGCCGTTCGGGCACGCGGCGCGCATGACATTCGTGCACTTGCTGTTGTCAGTGTTCAGTTGTGAAGTCCGTTGTCAGAGTTCTACCCCGCCGGCGCCCAGGTCGACCTTGAGCTGCTCGGTCTCCTCGGCGGAGAGCTCCACGAGCGGGAGGCGCAGCGGGCCGGCCGGGAGGCCCTGGAGGGCGAGGGCGGCCTTGGTCGTCATGACGCCCTGGGTGCGGAACATGCCGGTGTAGATCGGCAGGAGTCGCTGGTGGATCTCGGTGGCCTTCTGGGCCTCGCCGCCCAGGTGGGCTTCGAGGAGGGCGCGGAGCTCCGGGGTGACGACGTGGCCGACGACCGAGACGAAGCCGCACGCGCCCACCGAGAGCAGCGGCAGGTTGAGCATGTCGTCGCCGGAGTACCAGGCGAGGCCGGAGCGGGCGATGGCCCAGCTGGCGCGGCCGAGGTCGCCCTTGGCGTCCTTGTTGGCGACGATCCGGGGGTGCTCGGCGAGGCGGACGAGCGTCTCGGTGTCGATCGGGACGCCACTGCGGCCGGGGATGTCGTACAGCATGACCGGGAGCTCGGTGGCGTCGGCGATGGCCGAGAAGTGCCGGTAGAGACCCTCCTGCGAGGGCTTGTTGTAGTACGGCGTCACGGCGAGCAGGCCGTGGGCGCCGTCGCGCTCGGCGGTGCGGGCGAGCTCGAGCGAGTGGTGGGTGTCGTTGGTGCCGATGCCGGCGACGATGTGGGCGCGGTCGCCGACCGCCTCCAGCACAGCTCGTACCAGCTCCGATTTCTCCGCGTCGCTGGTGGTGGGGGACTCGCCGGTGGTGCCGTTGACGACGAGGCCGTCGTTGCCTGCGTCCACCAGATGGGTGGCCAGTCGCTGGGCACCGTCGAGGTCGAGTGCGCCGTCCGCCGTGAAGGGCGTGACCATGGCGGTGAGGACCCGCCCGAAGGGGGTCTGCGGAGTGGAGATCGGAGCCATGGGTAACACGCTACTCGCTGCTCAGCGCCGGGTGTCCCCCTGGGGGGACAGGAAGAAGAGGAGCCCGGCACTGCCTGCTCGGGGGTTCAGGCAGTGCCGGGTCCGTTTGATCAGCCTAGATGAACTTCTCGAAACGCCGCAATACGGACACTTCGCGCGAGTGACTCGGACATGTGTGCCCTACGGGGCCACGCGGCCGTTCTTGTTGAAAGCGGCGTGGGTCAGCGGCATCAGCCGGGCCCAGTGCTCCTCCATCTTCTCGCCGACCATCTCGATCTCCCGCTGCGGGAAGGACGGGACGGCGGCCAGCTCGTGCTGGGTGCGCAGGCCCAGGAAGTGCATGAGCGAGCGCGCGTTGCACGTGGCGTACATCGAGGAGAAGAGGCCGACGGGAAGGACCGAGCGGGCGACCTCGCGGGCGACGCCGGCGGCCAGCATCTCCTGGTACGTGGCGTAGGCCGTCCGGTACGACTCCTCCATCGTGCGGCTGACGACGTCGTGCTGCTCCTGGGTGCCCTCGACGAAGACGTACTTGCCGGGGCGGCCCTCCTGGACCAGCTTGCGGGAGGTGTCCGGGACGTAGAAGACCGGCTGGAGCTCCCTGTAGCGGCCCGATTCCTCGTTGTACGACCAGCCCACGCGGTGCCGCATGAACTCGCGGAACACGAAGATCGGGGCGCTGATGAAGAACGTCATCGAGTTGTGCTCGAAGGGGCTGCCGTGGCGGTCCCGCATCAGGTAGTTGATCAGGCCCTTGGAACGCTCCGGGTCCTTCTGGAGCTCTTCGAGGGACTGCTCCCCCGCCGTGGACACACGCGCCGCCCAGAGGACGTCGGAGTCGCTCGCCGCGCTCTTGACCAGATCAACGGTGACGTCGCTCCGGAAGTCGATCTTCACGTTCTCGGTGGGGGTGTCGGTCACCAGCGGTCCTTCCAGTCGGGGTGTTGCAGCGCCCACTTTAACGACGTCCTCGCGACGTCCTACTCGAGGATGAGATTCGGCCGCTTTGGTGAAATAGGGCACCAAACCATCGATTCCGTCGTCTGTACCGGTGAAGCCCGATGACGACAGAGGAGAGTGGCCCTGATGTTCCGCCGGAGAGAGGCCGTACCGTTCGCGTTCGTCGCGGAGGCCGACCACTTCCGCAGTAACGTCACTCCACCACCCCGGGAGCGCCTCAGCGCCTCACAGGTCGTGGGTCGTACGCTGATCGGACTGACCGTCGTCGCGGGCCTCGCCGGTTCGCTGATCTTCGGAATGCCCTCCCTCCAGTCGGGGGACTCCGCCACTCGTCAGCAGCAGTCCGAAGCCTCCGACAACCGCTGAGGTAGCCTCACCGGGCACTGCCCCTTCGAGCGTGCTTGTGAGTGAGGACCTGTCGTGCCCCTGCCCTTCCTGACGGCCGACCGTGCTTTTGACACGACCGACCACATCGCCCTGCCGTTCGACGACCACGATCAGTGGCGTCGTCCGTACCGGCCAGGGTCGTGGCGTGTCGGAGCCGCGGCGCTCTCGCTGCTGCTCGCCTCGTTCGTGCTGCTCGCCGCCGTGATCATCGTCGCCGCCGGGGGCTTCGGCGCCGCGGGCGTGACCCTCGCGATCGCCGTGCTCGTCATCCTCGCCGCCCTGCGGATGCTCCGCGTGGGCACATGGGTGAGCCGCGCCGGGGTGCGGCGCGTGGGCTTCCTCAGGACCGTCACCGTGCCGTGGGCGAAGGTGACCTTCGTACGGACCGCGCAGCAGCCGGTGCGCTGGCTGGGGCTCCCCCGCACGGTCCAGGGCCAGGCCCTGGTGCTCGGCCGGCAGGGTGGTGAGCAGCTGCTGCTGCTCACCGACCACAATGCCGACTTCCTCTCCCGGATCGAGGCCTTCGACCGCGCGGCCGACACGGTCGAGGCCTGGAACGCCGAGTACGGCGTCGTCCCGGCCGCTACGCGCTGACCGTACGTCCCTCGTGGAGGGCGATGGCCCGCTGCATCGCCTTGCGGGCCCTGGGGGTGTCGCGGGCGTCGTGGTAGGCGACCGCGAGCCGGAACCAGCAGCGCCAGTCCCCCGGGGAGTCCTCCGTCTCGGCCTTGCGCCGGGCGAAGACCTCGTCGGCCGAGTCCCGGTCGATCCGGCCGCCCTCCGTCCGCTTCAGCTCGTCGACGGGCAGGCCGCCCTCGGCCTCCAGCTCGGTGGCGAGGCGGCCGGCCTGCCGGGCGAACCGGGTGTTCTTCCAGAGGAACCAGCCGCCCACGGCCGGCAGTAGGAACGCCACCGCGCCCATGCCCATGGCGGCGGGCTCGCCGGTGAGCAGGAGCAGCACGCCCTCCATCGCCACCACGCCGAAGACGAGGACGAGGACGGTGGCGAGGAAGATGTACGTGATCTTTCCGCCCATGGCCGTCAGCCCAGGTCCAGGAAGTGCTCCAGGCCGAAGGTGAGGCCCGGGGCGGTGGTCACGCGGCGGGCGCCCAGGAGGATGCCCGGCATGAAGCTGGAGTGGTGCAGCGAGTCGTGGCGGACGGTGAGGGTCTCGCCCTCGCCGCCGAGCAGGACCTCCTGGTGGGCGAGGAGGCCCGACAGGCGTACGGAGTGGACGCGGACGCCGTCGACGTCGGCGCCGCGGGCCCCTTCGAGGCCCGTCGCGGTGGAGTCCGGCTGGGCGCCGAGGCCGGCCTCGGCGCGGGCCGCGGCGATCAGCTGAGCCGTACGGGTGGCGGTGCCCGAGGGGGCGTCCACCTTGTGCGGGTGGTGCAGCTCGACGACCTCGACCGACTCGAAGTACGGGGCCGCGATCTGGGCGAACTTCATGGTGAGGACCGCGCCGATGGAGAAGTTCGGTGCGATGAGGACGCCGGTCTCCGGGGAGGCCGCGAGCCGGGTCCGCAGCTGCGCGAGGCGCTCCTCGGTCCAGCCGGTGGTGCCGACGACCGCGTGGATGCCGTGGCGCACACAGAAGTCGAGGTTGTCCATCACCGAGCCGGGGGTGGTCAGCTCGACGACGACCTGGGCGCCCGCCTCGACGAGCGTCTCCAGCTTGTCGCCGCGGCCGAGGGCGGCGACCAGTTCCATGTCCTCGGCGGCTTCGACGGCCCTGACCGCCTCGGAGCCGATGCGGCCCTGGGCTCCGAGGACCGCCACGCGCAGCTTGCTCATTGCTCTGATTCCTTAAGAGGGCTCGGGGTCAGGAGACCGCTTGGTGGAGGCGGTCCGCCTGCTTGTCCTTCAGCGGGCCTATCACCGACAGGGAGGGCCGCTGGTCCAGTACATCGCGGGCGACCGCCCGGACGTCGTCCGGGGTGACCTCGGCGATCCGGGTGAGCATGTCGTCGACCGACATCTGGGTGCCCCAGCACAGCTCGCTCTTGCCGATGCGGTTCATGAGCGCGCCGGTGTCCTCGAGACCGAGGACGGTCGAGCCGCGGAGCTGGCCGACGGCGCGGGCGATCTCCTCGTCCGTGAGCCCCTCGGAGGCGACCTTGTCGAGCTCGTCCCGGCAGATCCTCAGCACGTCGTGGACCTGGTTGGGGCGGCAACCCGCGTACACCCCGAAGAGGCCGCAGTCGGCGAAGCCCGAGGTGTACGAGTACACGCTGTAGGCCAGGCCGCGCTTCTCGCGGACCTCCTGGAAGAGGCGGGAGGACATGCCGCCGCCGAGGGCGGTGTTCAGCACGCCGAGGGCCCAGCGGCGCTCGTCGGTGCGGGCCAGGCCCGGCATGCCGAGGACCACGTGGGCCTGCTCGGTCCTGCGGTTCAGGTGCTCGACGCGGCCCGCCGTACGGAGGACGCGCCGGCCGTCGCGGGGGGCGACGGGGACGGCGTCGGTACGGGGCAGGGCGCCGGCCTTCTCGAAGGCGCGGCGGACCTGGCGTACGACCGTGGCGTGGTCGACGTTGCCCGCGGCGGCGACGACCAGGTGGGTCGGGTCGTAGTGCTTCTTGTAGAAGCGGGCGATCTGGCCGCGGGTGAGGGCGTTGACCGTGTCGACGGTGCCGAGGACCGGGCGGCCCAGCGGGGTGTCGCCGAACATCGTCTGCGCGAACAGGTCGTGCACGACGTCGCCGGGGTCGTCCTCGGTCATCGCGATCTCTTCGAGGATGACTCCCCGCTCGGCGTTCACGTCCTCTTCGAGGACGAGCGCGCCGGTGAGCATGTCGCAGACGACGTCGATCGCCAGCGGCAGATCGGTGTCGAGGACCCGGGCGTAGTAGCAGGTGTACTCCTTCGCCGTGAAGGCGTTCATCTCGCCGCCGACCGCGTCGATCGCGGCGGAGATGTCGAGGGCGGACCGCTTGTGGGTGCCCTTGAAGAGGAGGTGTTCCAGGTAGTGGGTCGCGCCGTTGAGGCTCGGGGTCTCGTCGCGGGAGCCGACGTGTGCCCAGATGCCGAAGGTGGCGGAGCGCACGGAGGGCAGGGTCTCGGTGACGATCCGCAGGCCGCCGGGGAGGGTCGTGCGACGGACCGTGCCGATGCCGTCCTTGCCCGGGAGAAGCGTTTGGGTACGGGCGACGGCCCGCCCCTCCGAAGAGGGGCGGGCCGTCGTCACGGAACTACGGGACGTCACTGGTCGGTGTCGTCCTTCGCGTCAGCGGCGTTCTCGTCGTCCGCGATCACGGGGATCAGGGAGAGCTTGCCGCGCTGGTCGATCTCGGCGATCTCGACCTGGACCTTGGAGCCGATCGCGAGCACGTCCTCGACGTTCTCCACGCGCTTGCCACCGGCGAGCTTGCGGATCTGCGAGATGTGCAGCAGACCGTCCTTGCCGGGCATCAGGGAGACGAACGCACCGAAGGTGGTGGTCTTGACGACCGTACCCAGGTAGCGCTCGCCGACCTCCGGCATGGTCGGGTTGGCGATCGCGTTGATCGTGGCGCGGGCGGCCTCGGCCTGCGAGCCCTGCTGGGCACCGATGTAGATGGTGCCGTCGTCCTCGATCGTGATGTCGGCGCCGGTGTCCTCCTGGATCTGGTTGATCATCTTGCCCTTGGGGCCGATGACCTCACCGATCTTGTCCACCGGGATCTTGACGGTGATGATGCGCGGCGCGTTCGGGGACATCTCGTCCGGAACGTCGATCGCCTCGTTCATCACGTCGAGGATGTGCAGACGCGCGTCACGGGCCTGCTTCAGCGCGGCGGCCAGGACCGAGGCGGGGATGCCGTCGAGCTTGGTGTCGAGCTGGAGCGCGGTCACGAACTGCTTCGTACCGGCGACCTTGAAGTCCATGTCGCCGAAGGCGTCCTCGGCACCGAGGATGTCCGTGAGGGCGACGTAGTGCGTCTTGCCGTCGATCTCCTCGGAGATCAGACCCATGGCGATACCGGCGACGGCGGCCTTCAGGGGCACACCGGCGTTCAGCAGCGACATGGTGGAGGCGCAGACCGAGCCCATGGACGTCGAACCGTTGGAGCCGAGGGCCTCGGACACCTGACGGATCGCGTAGGGGAACTCCTCGCGGGTCGGGAGGACCGGCACGATGGCGCGCTCGGCGAGCGCGCCGTGGCCGATCTCGCGGCGCTTGGGCGAGCCCACGCGGCCGGTCTCGCCGACGGAGTACGGCGGGAAGTTGTAGTTGTGCATGTAGCGCTTGCGGGTCACCGGGGAAAGGGTGTCCAGCTGCTGCTCCATGCGGAGCATGTTGAGGGTGGTGACGCCCAGGATCTGGGTCTCGCCACGCTCGAACAGCGCCGAGCCGTGCACGCGCGGGATGGCCTCGACCTCGGCCGCGAGCGTACGGATGTCCGTGAGGCCACGGCCGTCGATGCGGACCTTGTCCTTGATGACGCGCTCGCGGACCAGCTTCTTGGTCAGCGCGCGGTAGGCACCGGCGATCTCCTTCTCGCGGCCCTCGAAGGCCGGGAGGAGCTTGTCGGCGGCGAGCTCCTTGATGCGGTCGAGCTCGGCCTCGCGGTCCTGCTTGCCGGGGATGGTGAGCGCCTGGGCGAGCTCGCTCTTGACCGCGGCGGAGAGCGCCTCCAGGACGTCGTCCTGGTAGTCGAGGAAGACCGGGAACTCGCCGGTGGGCTTGGCGGCCTTGGCGGCGAGGTCCGACTGGGCCTTGCAGAGGGCCTTGATGAAGGGCTTCGCGGCCTCGAGACCGGCGGCGACGACCTCCTCGGTCGGCGCCTCGGCGCCGCCCTTGACGAGCTCGATCGTCTTCTCGGTGGCCTCGGCCTCGACCATCATGATCGCGACGTCGCCGTCCTCCAGGACGCGACCGGCGACGACCATGTCGAAGACGGCGTCCTCGAGCTCGGTGTGCGTCGGGAACCCGACCCACTGGCCCTTGATCAGGGCGACACGGGTGCCGCCGATCGGGCCGGAGAAGGGCAGGCCGGCCAGCTGCGTGGAGCAGGAGGCGGCGTTGATCGCGACCACGTCGTACAGGTGGTCGGGGTTGAGCGCCATGATCGTCTCGACGATCTGGATCTCGTTGCGCAGGCCCTTCTTGAAGGAGGGGCGCAGCGGGCGGTCGATCAGGCGGCAGGTGAGGATCGCGTCCTCGGAGGGGCGGCCCTCCCGGCGGAAGAAGGAGCCGGGGATCTTGCCGGCCGCGTACATCCGCTCCTCGACGTCGACCGTCAGGGGGAAGAAGTCCAGCTGGTCCTTGGGCTTCTTCGAGGCGGTGGTCGCGGAGAGGACCATCGTGTCGTCGTCCAGGTAGGCGACGGCGGAGCCGGCGGCCTGCTTGGCGAGACGACCCGTCTCGAAGCGGATGGTGCGGGTACCGAAGGTGCCATTGTCGATGACGGCCTCGGCGTAGTGGGTCTCGTTCTCCACTAGTGGTTTCTCCTACGTGTTCGTCTTTGCGTCCGGGGCCCGTGTGGCCGGGGACGGTGTCGACGGGGCGGAGAGACGCGCCTTGGGTGCGGGCCGGTCTTCGATCGAAGCACCCGGCATCTTCCGGGGGCCACTACCGAGGACCGGCGGCGAGCCGGCGGCTCTTCGCTCGTCCGTCGTATGGGGTTGTGCGACCAGACTAAGTGCCTGTGTGCACTTTGTGCACGTACAGCAAAGGGAGCGGCCCCCTGAAAGTGGGAACCGCTCCCTTCACGGCGTCCTTACTTGGCGCCGCCGGCCGCACCGCGGCGGATGCCGAGGCGGTCGACCAGGGCACGGAAGCGCTGGATGTCCTTCTTGGCCAAGTACTGCAGCAGGCGGCGGCGCTGGCCGACCAGGATCAGCAGACCACGACGGGAGTGGTGGTCGTGCTTGTGCTGCTTGAGGTGCTCGGTCAGGTCCGAGATGCGACGGGAGAGCATGGCGACCTGGACCTCGGGGGAGCCGGTGTCGCCCTCCTTGGTGCCGAACTCGGTCATGATCTGCTTCTTGACAGCGGCGTCGAGAGCCACGCGGTTCTCCTCTTAGGTTCGTGCGCCCGCGAGTGCCCCTGGTCTAGATCTCAGGGGAAGCTTCCGTGACTCGGCGGGCGAAGGTCCGATGGGCGCAGCTTCCAGAGGCTTCCCGAGCAGGTCGGGGGCTTTCCGGGAGCGCGTACACAAACGGCCGTCACACAGCGTACCAGTTCGGCGGAGCCCGACCGCGCGCGGTGCTATTTGCTGGTGAGGGAGCGGACCGACATGAAGACGTCGAGGACGGCGAGGCAGAGGGGCACGAGGGAAAGGAGGACGAAGCCCTCGGCGAGGTCGAGGAGGCGGCCCCAGAAGGGCGAGAGGCCCTTCTTCGGGATGATCAGGCCGATGGCGGTGATCAGCGCGGCGCCGGCGGCGACGGAGGCGGTGAGCCAGATCGTCCGGATGTCGAGGCCCCCGCGGTCCCCGTACATGAGGAGGTCCTTGACCAGGTCGAGCGGCGGGTTGAGGGAGAGGCCGAGGACGAGCAGCGCGATGGCGGCGATGCCGGCGACCAGGACGCAGGCGACCTGCGAGGTGTAGCGGAAGAGGCGGGCGCGGAGCAGCATCGCCAGGCCCGAGGCGAGGGCGAGGAGCTGGCCCCAGAGGTTTCCGGCGAAGCCGAGTACCGCGGCGGAGCCGACGACGACGGCCGCGCAGCCGCCGACCAGGCCGAGCAGCATCTCGTGGCCGCGGCGGGCCTGGAGGGCGATGCGCTCGCCGTCGACCGCCCGGTCGTCGTCGCCGTTCTGCTGCTGCGATTCGCCGAGGAACTCGTCGTCGGCGGCGCTGCGCGGGGCGGCGTAGCCGATGGGGAGCCGGGCGAAGCGGGCGGAGAGGCCGGGCAGGAAGGCGACCATGCCGATGGCGACGGGGGCGCAGACCGCCGCCGTCTCCGTCGCGGAGCTCTCGGTGAGGATCATCACGAACGTGGCGAGGGTGCCGACGGTCGCGAGGAAGGTCGCCGCGACGAAGGGGGCGTCTCCGCTCGGGGTGAGGGCGACGAGGGCCACGGAGGCGACGAGGACCGTGACGCAGCCCAGCAGGAACTGGAGGCGGCCGGGGCCGTCGCCCGCGTCGGGGCCGACGATGCCGGAGCCGGCGATGAGCAGCAGCGGCAGGGCGCCGAGGCCCAGGGCGACGGCGGTCGCCCTGTCCGCGTAGACGCGGGCCCGGACGCCCGCGAAGGCGGTGAGGAGGAAGCCCGCGGCGCCCGCGATGATCCCGGGCAGGCTGTGCATGTCGTGGCGGACCGGGTCCGCGAACCAGAGCACGAAGCCCATGAGCACGAGCAGCAGGACGCCGCCGAGGAGACCGGCGCCGCGCAGCAGCTCGTCGCCCCAGAGGTGCCGGTCGCGGGTGACGGCGGAGGCGACGGCGTCGGAGACGTCGTCGTAGACCGCCGGCGGCAGGGACTGGGCGAAGGGGCGCAGGGAGAGCACCTCACCGTCGAGGACCTGCTGGGCGGCGAGGGTGCGGGCGCCGTCGAGGACGGACCCGTCGCGGCGCACCAGGTGGTAGCCGGTCGGGGTGCCCGCCGTTTGCGTCTGCCCGGTGAGCCGCAGGATCTCCGGGTAGACGTCGGCGACGGCGATGTCCTCCGGGAGCGCGACGTCGATGCGGCTGTCCGGCGCCACGACGGTGACGCGGCAGAAGCCGGTCGCTGCGGTCGTACTCACGTGTCTGGACCCCCTGATTCGCGGTTGCGCACGATGCGCGCGCCACCCTACCGGGGACGGCCGGTGGGGGCTGCAAGTAGGATCGCCGTCCCATGGGGGAAGTCCGCGCGCCCGGCCGCCGACCGGGGTGCCGGCGCGGAAGCTCCCGCCACGAGCCCGCCTCCTACGAGGGATTGATGCGCCGGTGAGCCAGATCGTCGTCAAACGCCCGCCGAGGGCGCTTCCGCCGGAAGTGCCCGGTGAGGAACTCGTCCTGGAGTCTCCGCCGGAACTTCCGCGGGGTCAGCAGGAGTCGGCGTTGATGCAGCTTCTGCCGATGCTCGGCATGGGTTCCTCGGTGGTCTTCTTCTTCATGACGCCGTCGCCGATCATGCGGATCATGGGTGTGCTGATGCTGGCGTCGACGGTCGCGATGGCCGTCGCGCAGTTCGTCAGATTCCGTCGCGGTACGCAGGGGCAAATGGCCGATGTCCGCCGCGACTACCTCAAATACCTCGCGCAGACGCGGCGTACGGTCCGGCGCACGGCGCGCAAGCAGCGGGACGCGCAGCTGTATCTGCACCCCTCCCCCGAACAGCTGTGGTCGGTCGTGGCCGAGGGCTCGCGGGTGTGGGAGCGCCGGGTGGGCGACCACGACTTCGGGCAGGCGCGGATCGGGCTCGGGGCGCAGCAGTTGGCGACGGCGCTCGTGGCGCCGGACACGGCTCCGGTGGACGAGCTGGAGCCGCTGTGCGCGGGCGCGATGCAGCAGTTCCTCGCGGTGCACGGCACGTTGGACGGGCTGCCGATGGCGGTCTCGATGCGGGCGTTCTACCACGTGACGGTGTCGGGTGAGCCCGAGTCGGCGCAGGCCGCGGCGCGTGCTCTCGTGGCGCAGCTGGTGACGCTGCACTCCCCCGACGACCTGATGCTCGCGGTGGTCGCGGCGCGGGCTTCGCAGGAGCGGTGGGACTGGACGAAGTGGCTGCCGCACACGCAGGTGTCGGGACAGCCCAACAGTTACGACGGGGCCGGTACGAAGCGGCTGTTCGGTGACGACCTCGGCGAGCTGGAGAACCTGGTCCGGTCGAAGCTCGACGGGCGGCCCCGGTTCTCCCGGGACAACCAGCCGGTCCTGGACCAGCCGCACGTGGTCGTGGTCCTGGACGGGGGGATGGTGCCGCCGGACTCGCTGCTCGCGGCGGCCGAGGGCCTTCAGGGCGTGACGATCGTGGAGGTCGTCTCGGGCGAGCTCGACGAGCCGCGCGGTGGTCTTTCGGTGGTGGTACGGCCGGGGCGGCTGAGTCTGGAGTTCGGCGGCGGCTTCGCGTACGAGGGGCTGCCGGACGGCATCTCGCTGCCGGCGGCCGAGGCGCTGGCCCGGCAGCTGGCTCCGCTGCGGATGGGCGGCGGGGACGACGACGAGCCGCTGCTCGCCAATCTGGACTTCACGGACCTGCTGAACCTCGGGGACGCGGAGTCGGTGGACGTGGCGCGGACGTGGCGGCCGCGGACGGTCGCCGAGCGGCTCCGTGTGCCGATCGGTGTCGGCGAGGACGGCCAGCCGGTCATGCTGGACCTGAAGGAAGCCGCGCAGGAGGGCATGGGCCCGCACGGTCTGTGCGTGGGCGCGACGGGTTCCGGCAAGTCGGAGCTGCTGCGGACGCTCGTCCTCGGTCTCGCGGTGACGCACTCCTCGGAGACGCTGAACTTCGTCCTCGCGGACTTCAAGGGCGGTGCGACCTTCGCGGGCATGTCGCAGATGCCGCACGTGGCGGCGGTCATCACCAACCTGTCGGACGACCTGACGCTGGTCGACCGCATGGGCGACGCGATCCGCGGCGAGTTGCAGCGCCGTCAGGAGCTGCTGCGGTCGGCGGGCAACTACGCCAACATCCACGACTACGAGAAGGCGCGGGCGGCGGGTGCTCCGCTGGAGCCGCTGGCCTCGCTGGTCCTGGTGATCGACGAGTTCTCCGAACTCCTCACCGCCAAGCCGGACTTCATCGACATGTTCATCCAGATCGGCCGCATCGGCCGGTCGCTGGGCGTGCATCTGCTCCTCGCCTCGCAGCGCCTGGAGGAGGGCAAGCTGCGGGGCCTCGACACCTACCTCTCGTACCGGATCGGTCTGCGGACCTTCTCGGCGGCGGAGTCGCGGACGGCGATCGGTGTGCCGGACGCGTACCACCTGCCGTCGGTGCCCGGTTCGGGCTATCTGAAGTTCGGTACGGACGAGATGACCCGCTTCAAGGCGGCGTACGTCTCGGGCACGCACCGGTCGGGCGGGCCCCGCCTGGAGATCGGGCAGCTGCCGGTGGAGCGGCGGCCCGCGCTGTTCACGGCGTCGCCGGTGCCCGTGGTGTACGCGGCGCCGGACCCGGCCTACCTCAGGGCGCAGCGCGCCGAGGAGGACGACGCGCTCGCGGACACGGTCCTCGACGTGATCGTGCGCCGTCTGGAGGGTCAGGGCGTGCCGGCGCACCAGGTGTGGCTGCCGCCGCTCGACCAGGCGCCCTCGCTGGACCAGCTGCTGCCCGGGCTCGCGCAGACGGCGGACCGGGGGCTCACGGCGACGGAGTACACGCGGCAGGGCGGGCTCACGGTGCCGCTCGGGCTCATCGACAAGCCGTTCGAGCAGCGGCGTGAGGTGTTGTACCGGGACTTCTCCGGCGCGGCGGGTCACATGATGGTGGTCGGCGGTCCGCAGTCGGGCAAGTCGACGCTGATGCGGACGCTCGTCTCGTCGTTCGCGCTGACCCACACGCCGGCCGAGGTGCAGTTCTACTGCCTGGACTTCGGTGGTGGCGGCATGGTGTCGCTCGCCGACCTGCCGCACGTCGGCGGGGTGGCGTCCCGGCTCGACCCGGAGCGCGTGCGGCGGACGGTCGCGGAGGTGCTGGGCGTCCTCAACCGGCGCGAGGAGTTCTTCCGTTCGCACTCCATCGACTCGATGTCGACCTACCGGCGCAAGCGGGCCGCGGGCGAACTGCCGGGCGAGGCCTGGGGCGACGTCTTCCTGGTCGTGGACGGCTGGGGCACCTTCCGCAACGACTACGACACGCTGGAGCCGATCGTCTCCGACATCGCCGCGCGCGGTCTGGGCTACGGCATCCACGTGGTGATCACCGCCTCCCGGTACATGGAGGTGCGGGCGGCGCTCAAGGACCAGATGCTGGGCCGGCTCGAACTGCGGCTCGGTGACGTCATGGACTCCGAGTTCGACCGCAAGGTCGCGGCGAACGTGCCGACCGGGGTTCCGGGGCGCGGCCAGGTGGCGGAGAAGCTGCACTTCATGGGCGCGCTGCCGCGGATCGACGGGTCGAGTTCGAGTGCCGACCTCTCGGAGGGCACGGGGGCGTTCGTCCAGGCCGTGCGGGCGAGCTGGACCGGGGCTCCGGCCCCCGCGGTACGACTCCTGCCGCGCAGGCTGCCGGCGGAGCAGCTGCCGAAGGGCTTCGAGTACCCGCAGCACGGCATCGCGATCGGCATCGACGAGACGAACCTGGAGCCGGTGTTCGTCGACTTCGAGTCGGATCCGTTCCTCCTGGTCTTCGGTGAGAGCGAGTCCGGCAAGACGGGGCTGCTCCGGTTGATCGCCAAGCAGTTGTGCGAGCGGTACACGCCGGAGCAGGCGCGGATCGTGGTGGGCGACTACCGGCGGACGATGCTGGAGGCGGTCGCGCCCTCGCACCTCCTGGAGTACGCGCCGATGGCCTCGGCCATGCAGATGCACATGGACGCCATCAACACGGTGATGACGAAGCGGGCGCCCAAGCCGGACATCACACCGCAGCAGCTGCGCGACCGGAGCTGGTGGACCGGGCCGCAGCTGTTCGTGCTGATCGACGACTTCGAGCTGGTGGCCACCAATTCGGGCAACCCGCTGGCGGTGCTCGTCGAGAACCTGCCGTTCGCGCGGGACGTCGGCATCCGGTTCATCGTGGCGCGCAACCAGGCCGGTGCCTCACGGGCGATGTACGAGCCGTTCATGCAGCGCATGCGGGAGCTGGGCGCGCAGGGCGTGATCCTCTCCGGCGATCCGCAGGAGGGCGACATCCTGGGCAGCGTCCGGGCGCGGCCGATGCCTCCGGGCCGGGGCACGTTCGTCTCGCGCAAGCGGGGGGCGCCGCTGGTGCAGCTGGGCTGGCTGCCGGAACAGCACTGAGTGATTTCCCGCCGTTCGGGTGCGGCGGTCCCACTACTGTGGAGGGGACCGCCGTACCACCGCGAAGGGAAAGCGCCGATGACCGACGCACAGGCCCCCACCACCGACGACTCCCCGGTGAGCGCCGCCGACAGCGCCCGCGCCGCCGAGAAGCAGCGGCAGAAGGACGAGCTGTACGCGCTCGACATCTCCGGCGCCGAGTGGGAGGGCGCTCCGGGGACCGACCCGGACGAGGAGCGGGTGGAGATCGCGCGGCTGCCCGAGGGGGCGGTGGCGATGCGTTCGTCGCTCGACAAGGAGACGGTGCTGCGCTACACGAAGGCCGAGTGGGACGCGTTCGTCCTCGGCGCCAGGGACGGCGAGTTCGACCTGCGGTAGACCTGTCGCCAGACGCCGCGGCCCGGGCGGGACGTCGGCCACGGGGCCCAGGCGGTACGCGTGAGGGGGTGGCCCGTCGGAACGGGCCACCCCCTCACGTGCGTCCGCGGGATGTCACATGCGGAAGCGTGCGGCGTTGCCGCGGTCGGTGTCCTGGTAACCGGCGACCGACTCGTCGAGGAGCTGGGCGATGCGCGCCAGGTCCTGGTTCATGCCGGCCATGTCGCGGGTCAGGCGGTCCTGCGTCTCGCGGTACGCGATCTTGGCCTCACCCTCCCAGTTGTTGGCGACGCGGTTGACCTCGGCCATGAGGTCGTCCAGCTTCTGGGTGAGCGTGGTGGAGGTCAGGCGGGTGTCGGCCGCCGCCTGCGTCACGGTGTCGTAATTGACCGCAGTGGTCATGGTGTTGACTCCTGGAGTGAGAGTGGCGCGGAGGACTGGTGAGTGACTCAGACGCCGAGGATGGCGCTCTGGCCGCCGCCGCCCGCGCCGCCGCTTGCGTCCATCGTGCGGAAGGACCGCAGGCGGTCCTCCTCCTCACGCGAGAACCCGTCGGCGCTCATGCGCATCATCTCTTCGAGCTTGGAGAGCTCGGCGCGCATGCTGCGCAGACGCTGGTTCAGGTCGTTCTGGACCCGGTCGTACTCCTTGCTCGCAGCGCCCTGCCAGCCCGCCTGGACGCGGTCGACCACGCCATTGAGGTTGGTGATGCGGGACTGGAGCTCGTCGGAGAAGTCCTGGATCCGGCCTGCGAGCCGAACTTGTTCGGCACTGGTTACGTTCAGGTCTTTCGACATCTTGCCCCTTCTTCCTTCGGTGGCGTCGACGGCCGGGCCGTCGGGCCTTCCGCTCGTGATGCGGACGGGAATCTTCTGATGCCGCCCCCGTGCTGGGTTCGCACTGCCGTGCGCCCGACGGTCACTTTAGCCATTGACGGCGGCAGTTCCAACTGCAAAGGGGGGACCGGATACTTGGCCGGTGGGCAGTTCAACGAGCCCCCCTTCCGCGGCGGCTGTCGCGGATCACGATGGCGGTTCCGGCGACCACGGCCACCAGCACACCACCGATCCCCAACGCGTAGGTGGCGAGCCGTTCGGAGCGCTCCTGGGGAGTCTCCGACAGCGCCAGGCGGGCCGGCTCGGGTGCCGGCGGTTTGGGCGGGCCCGGATCGGGCGTGGGTGTGGACGGAGGCGTCCCCGGCGGCGCGTCGGCGAGCGCCTTGACCGGGTCGACCACCCCCCAACCGACGTAGCCGTCGCGGCCGTTGATGGAGCGGATGGCGGTCTGCTCGATCCGGGTGACGATCTGGGCGGCGGACCAGTCGGGGTACCTGGCCTTGAGCAGGGCGGCGACGCCCGCGACGTACGGGGCGGAGAAGCTCGTACCGTTGTCGACGCACTGACCGCCGCCGGGGACGGTGGAGACCATGTCGACGCCGGGGGCGGCGACGCCCACCATGGGGCCGGCCTGGGAGAAGGCGGCCCGTTCGTTGTTCCGGTCGGACGAGGCGACGGCCAGGACCCCGGGGAAGGCGGCCGGGTAGGTCTTCTTGAACTTGCCGTCCATGCCGTCGTTGCCTGCGGAGGCGACGACCACGATCTTCTTCTCGATCGCCTTGGCGATCGAGACGCCCATGGCCGAGTCGGTGTCGAGGCGCTGGGTGGTGTCCTGCGAGATGTTGATGACGTCCGCGCCCTTGGCGACGGCCCAGTCGATCGCCTTGGCCATCGTGTCGGCCTTGCCGCTGTTCTTCTCGTCGTTCTGGCGGATCGGGATGATCGTCGCCTCGGGTGCGAGGCCGACGAAGCCGGTGCCCTTGCCGGGGCGGGCCGCGATGATGCCGGCGACCTTGGTGCCGTGGCCGACGTCGTCGACGGTGCCGTCGGTCTTGCCGCGCTTCTCGTCGCCGAAGCCGGGGTTCTTCGGGTCGGGCTTGAGGAAGTCCTTGCCCGCCTTGGCGTCGACGGCCTCGCGCAGCTGCGGGTTGACGTCGTCGACCCCGGTGTCGATGACGGCGACCCTGACGCCCTTGCCCTTGGTGTGCTGCCAGAGCTCGTCGAGGAGGACCCGCTGGAGCGGCCAGGGGGTGCCCTCGATCTGCTTCTTCATGGGGAAGGTGCATTCGCCGCTGCCGTCGAGGGCCCAGGGCTCCGGTCCGGGCGCCCCCGCCGCCGCGGGCGCCGCGAGCAGGCCCGTCAGGGTGGCGGCGGTCAGCAGGGCGGCCGCCGTGCGGTACGTCGTCGTCACCGGTGCCACCCCCTAGGAACCCTGCGGCTGACGCGCGCTGTTGGTGTCGAGTCGCGGGCCCTTCGACAGGAACTCCGACCATTCGATCGGGACGAGGACCGGCATGACCTTCTCGTAGCCCAGACGCTTCTGGGCCTCGGAGGGTTCCGGGCGTTCGTCGGCCTGCTTCTCCTTGCCCCCGGTGCCGATCTCGGAGCGTGCGGCGTCGCTGTCGCCGTTGGCCTGGACGGCATAGCGCAGTCCGGTGTCGGTGACGAGGAAGAGGGAGCCGTCGGGCGTCTTCTGCTGGCCCTGGCCCTGGACCTGGGTGTAGAGCAGGCCGCTGCCCGGGGTGACGTACGTGCTGGTGCCGCCGGCCGTGATCTCGGCGGGGTACTTGGTGCCCGCCCAGGTGACGAGGGTCGTGTCGCCCTTCTCGTCGACGTCGGTGAGGACGCTGCAGACGGTGTCGCGGGCGCCCTCGCCGGTGGAGGAGTTGACCTGTTCGGACTTCTTCTGCGGCCAGTTCGCCGTGCCGTTGAAGACGGTCGGGTCCGGGACGAAGGACGAGGAGTCGACGGTGGCGGCCTTGCCGTCCATGTCGAGGACGCCGGTCTCCGGGGAGCTGATGAGGAGCCAGGCGGTGAAGGCGGAGACGGGCTGGACCTTGCCGGGCAGCACGACGTAGTGCTGGGGGCCGGAGCCGGTCTGGCCGAGGAGCACCATGCCGATCCGGCTCTCGACGCCGTTGAGGTCGGCGCCCGGGATGTCGGTGGCGGCGCCTACCGTGCCGCCGAGGCCCTTGAGGGTCGGGAAGTCGATCGTGTCGCCGGTCTTCAGGGTGGCGAGCCAGTCGTCGGTGACGGGCTGCGGCTCCTTGGTGAGGCCCTTGTCGAGGCCGACGAGGGCGGTGAGCAGTCCGGCCCGGTCGGCCTTCACCGGGTACTTGGTACCGGTGTGGTCGACGATGAACTGGGCGGCGCCCTTCTGGCCCTTGACGTACAGGATCTCCCCGTCGTCGAGCTTGTTCTTGTCCTCGGTGCGCTTGAGGTCGCGCGCCGCGAAGAGGAAGGTCGCCTTCTGGACGCTGGCGCCCTTGCCGCCGCCGGGCTGCTCGCAGACGGCCCAGCGCTTCTCCGTGCCCGCGTCGTCCGCGGCCGGCAGCCGGTCGGGGGCGTAGGGGATGCCGAGGATCGGGCCGCGCTGCTTGTCCTCGTCGAGCTTCTTGTCACTGACCTGCACGACCTGGAACTGGTCGGGGTTGAGCAGGAGCCGGGCGGAGGCGAGGTTGAGGACGGGGTGGAGGAGCGTCTTGGCGTCCTTGCCCTTGCCGGTCTCGAGGACGACGTACCGGGTCGTCGACTGCTTGCCGACGATCACCCGGGTGCCGGGGACGTCCCAGCCCTTGGGGGCCTGCGGGCTGAACATGCCCCAGGCGCCGAATCCGGCCATGACCAGCGCGCCGACGATGAGGCCGGGGATGATCGCGCGCAGCGGCCTCGGTGCCCCCTCCTCCGTACCGGAGGGCGAGGGTTGGAGGAATGCCGCCACCGTGCGCTTCTTCGCAAAGGTGTACGCGTTGAGCTCGTCCCGGCGCGATGCCATGAGTCCCCATTCTCGTCAGGCGCAGTCTTCGCGCGGGGTCCGGGGGAGGTGACACCCGGGCCCCGGCTGTCGGACCGGCCCCCTACTATGCCTGCTGTCCCGTGGTGTTCGTGGGGCGGGTAGGGTGATCCGGCCGCCAAAGCCCTGGCGGGCCAGGGCGATCGGGACGAATTGAGGGGGATTCTCCATCATGGCTTCCGCCACGCGGACGCGGCCCGGCGCGGCCACAGCTTCCGCACCCCCTTCCACGGGATCCGTTTCCTCGGTCTCACCGAGGCTCCAGGCACGTCCCGGACACTTCGGTTCGTTCCGATTGCAACAGCTCGTACTGATAGAGGTGGCGGCGGCGTTGCTCGCCGTCGCCTGGGTCGTGGACCAGCTGATGCTGGTGCCCGCGGGCGTGGTCGCCCTCGTGCTCGTCCTGCTGGCGCTCGTACGCCGGCACCGGCGGTCGCTGCCCGAGTGGCTCGGCACCTTCCTCGCGCTGCGCGCCCGGTCGCGCCGGGCGGCCTCCTTCACCATGCCGGAGGGCACGGAGCCGGGGCTCGCCCCGGTCGTGGAGTGCGACCCGGCGCTGCGGACGTACGCGTACAGCGACCGTGACCGGCGGCCGGTCGGGATGATCGGCGACGGCACGTTCCTGACCGCCGTGCTGCGGGTCGAGTCGGACGGCACGGCGCTGCGGCCGGACCGCGGGGCTCGACCGCTGCCCGTCGGGCTCGTGCGGGACGTCCTGAGCGTGGACGGCATCCGGCTGGAGTCGGCGCAGATCGTGCAGCACACGCAGCCCGCTCCCGCGCCGCATCTGCCGGCGCAGTCGATGGCCGCGCGCAACTACGGGCCGCTCCAGGCGCAGACGGGTTCGCCCGCGGTGCGGATCACCTGGATCGCGCTCAAGCTCGACCCCGAGCTGTGCCCGGAGGCGGTCGCCGCGCGCGGCGGCGGCATGACGGGCGCGCAGAAGTGCGTGGTGCGGGCGGCGGACCAGCTGGCGAGCCGCCTCGCGGGCGCCGGATTCCGGGCGAGCGTGCTGACCGAGCAGGAGCTGACCTCGGCGATCGCGACCTCGACGTGTGCGAGCCCGATGGCGATCGCGCAGGCGGGCCGCGGGCAGGCGCAGGCGCGGCGGACGCAGGAGACCGCGCGGACCTGGCGGGTCGACGACCGGCGCCACACGACGTACTGGGTGGGGCGCTGGCCCCAGTTGGGCGGTCCCGGCGGCAGCGCGGGCGCCTCGATGCCGCAGCTGGTGGCCCTGCTGACCTCGCTGCCCGCACTCGCGACGACGTTCAGCCTGACGCTCAGCGGCGGGGACCGGCAGGAGGTGACGGTGACCGGACACGTACGGATCACCGGGCGCAGCGACGAGGAACTGGTCGCCGCGCGGCACGAACTGGAGCGCGCGGCGCGCGGGGTGCGGACGGGCCTGGTGCGGCTCGACCGGGAACAGGTGCCGGGCATGCTCGCGACGCTGCCGCTGGGGGGTGCGCGCTGATGTCCCACGCCTCCCCTTTCGGTACGCCGTCGGGCTCCGGTGCGCCGTCTTCCCGCCGTGGCTCCCGCTCCTCGCGCGCTTCCGGGCGTACGGGGCGGGACGCGCGGCCCCGGTTCGGTTTCGGGCTCGTCGGGCCGCGCCGCGACCGGCACTCCGTACCCCTCGACCAGCTCGACGCGCTGGCCCTGCCCGTCGGGGACGACGGCGTGGTGATCGGCGTGGACGCCGAGAGCCGGCCGGCCGTGCTCGGCATCAACCGGCCCGTCCCGTACGACGTCACGCTCATCGGCGGTCTGTGGACCGCCCAGGTGCTCGCGCTGCGCGCGGCCGCCACCGGCGCACGCGTGGCCGTCGAGACGGGCCGCGCCCAGGCGTGGACCCCGCTCGCGCAGGCGGCGGGCGGCGGTCAGCCGTGCATCTCGCTGCACGACGTGGGCCGGGTGCCGCCGCAAGGCGCCTCGGCGGGCAGCCCGGTGGTGGTGGTGCGCGACTGCGGCATGCGGCCGCCGCGCGGCCGTGTCGTGTCGGCGCCCTGGCAGTCGGTCGTGACGCTGCTCCCGTACCTGAGCCCGGTCGCGCCCCGCCTGCTGGAGAAGTCCTCGCTGGTCGGCGTCCAGCGGGTCTCCCCGGACGAGGCCACGCAGATCGGCCGCATCATGGGCCTCCCGCGCCACGAGTACGAGGCGCTGTCGACGCTCGCGGACGGGGTGACCCTCTGGTGCACCCCGGGCGACCGGCAGTTCGTGATGACTCAGGCGACGGACGCCGAGACCGGATTGTTGGGCGGCGCGCGCAGAATGGACTGAGCGGCACGAAGTCGTTCAAGTACGTCCGCTTTTGCATGGATTTGAACGGTCAGGGTTCTCACTCTGCGGCGCGGCCGGGTCACTTGGGGGGCTTGACCCGGTCGGAACGGCGGTCGCGGAGCGGCTGCCGGGCCTGCCCGCGGGATGCCGCGCCGATTAGGCTGGAAGAGCCCCGCCCACAACGGCACAAGGGTGCTCGACCACACCAGGAGGCAAAGTGAACGGCGATCGCGACGAGATCCACGGGGGTTGGAATCCACCCGCCGACGATCAGTCCGACGCGGATCCCGCCGAGATGACGGGTGAGTTCACCATCGACTACACCCCGCCCGCCTGGTACACGCAGAACGCGTCGGGCGGTGCGGCGGGCGGTGCCACTCCCCCGCCGCCGAGCGGGGCGCCGGTCTCGGTGCCCGGGCTCCCGGCGGGTAGCGGCTACGAGCCCGGCTGGGGCGGCGCGCAGCAGCCGGTGGCGCCGGTGAGCCCTGCGGCTCCGGTGGCCCCGGTGGCCCCGGCAGCACCCGTCGCTCCGGTGGCCCCGGTGTCGCCTGTCATGGGTGCGCCGGAGATGCCTGCCGTGGTGCCGCCCGCGCCTCTGCCCGTACCCACGCCCACGCCTCTGCCTCTGCCTCTGCCGATTCCCGCGCCCGCGCCCGAGACGGCCGCGCCGGCGAGCGCCGGGGCCGGTGAGCCGTTCGGCGGCGGCGACGTGGAGAGCGGCGCGACCATGCGGTTCTCTCCCGGCTCGCTCAAGCGCGAGATGGCGGAGCGCTCGGCCGCGGCCAAGGCCGCGCGGGTCGAGGCCGCCGGCGGGGAAGCCTCCGGTACGGACGGTGCCGAGGCCCCGGGAACCGCCGAGGCCGACGCCTCCGCCGGTACGACGGCGGCCGACGCGGACGCGGCGCTGGACGCGACGAGCTCGGACGACGTGGTGACGGCCGCGCCCGACGCCGACGGTGGGACGACGGACACCCCGTCGGCCCCCGCGGCGGACGCGGAGACCGACACCGATGCTGCTGCCGATGCTGTTGCCGACGCGGACAGCGGTACGGAGCGCGGCGTCGTCGCCGCGCCGGCAGCGGACTCCGAGGCCGGCGACGCCACGGCTCCGGGAGCCTTCCCGGGCGCCGCGCCCCAGCCCGACGCCGCTCCGGCGCCCTTCCCCGGCGCCGCGCAGCCGGACTTCGCCCCCGCGGCTCCGGGACCGCTCCCGGGCGCCGTACCCCAGGCCCACGCCACGGCTCCGGGAGCCTTCCCCGGTGCCGCGCCCCAGGCCGACCCGGCCCCCGGGGCCTATCCGCCCGCCGCCCCGCAGGGCGGGGCCGGTCTGCCGCCGTTGCCGCCGTCGTTCCAGCCGGCCGCGCCCGCGCCCGCTCAGCAGTGGCCCGCGCAGCCGGTTCCGGGTGCCCAGCCGGCGCCCCAGGCCGCGCCGCTGCCGCCCACCGCCGAGTGGCCCGGCGCGCCCGGGCCCGCCGCTCCCGCTCCCGTACCGCCGCAGGCTCCCGTGGCGCCGCAGGCTCCGGGCGCGTACGGATATCCGCAGCCCGGCGCCGTACCCCCGCAGGCCCCCCAGGGCGGCTACGGCTTCCCGCACCCCGGCACTCCCCCGCAGCCGCCGCAGGACGGTTACGGCTACCCGCAGCCTCCGCAGGGCGGTTACGGCTACCCGCAGCAGCAGCCCGGCGGTGTTCCGCCGCAGGCGCAGGCCGCCGGTGCGGCACCGGGGTACGGCTACCCGCACCCCGGTGCCGTACCGCCGCAGGAGGCGCAGCCGCCCGTCGACCCGCGGACCGGGGCCGCCTGGCCCTCGCCCGTGATGCACGATCAGCGCGAGCGGTCCGTGCCGGGCGCCCCCCTCGGCTACAACGCGGCCGTGGAGCTGTCCTCCGACCGGCTGCTTCGGAACAACAAGCAGAAGCCGAAGTCGAGCCGTAACCCCAGCGGCGCGGCCGCCCGCTTCAAGCTCGGCGGCAAGAAGGAGGAGGCGGAGCGGCAGCGGAAGCTGGAGCTGATCCGTACGCCCGTCCTCTCCTGCTACCGGATCGCGGTCATCTCGCTCAAGGGCGGCGTCGGCAAGACCACGACGACGACCGCGCTCGGCGCGACCCTGGCGACCGAGCGGCAGGACAAGATCCTGGCGATCGACGCCAACCCTGACGCCGGCACCCTCGGCCGCCGCGTGCGGCGCGAGACCGGGGCGACCATCCGCGACCTGGTGCAGGCGATCCCGTACCTGAACTCGTACATGGACATCCGCCGGTTCACCTCGCAGGCGCCGTCCGGTCTGGAGATCCTCGCCAACGACGTGGACCCGGCCGTCTCGACGACGTTCAACGACGAGGACTACCGGCGCGCGATCGACGTCCTCGGCAAGCAGTACCCGATCATCCTCACGGACTCGGGTACGGGTCTGCTGTACAGCGCCATGCGGGGCGTGCTCGACCTCGCCGATCAGCTGATCATCATCTCCACGCCCTCCGTGGACGGCGCGTCCAGCGCGTCGACGACGCTGGACTGGCTCTCCGCGCACGGTTACGCGGACCTGGTGCAGCGCTCGATCACGGTCATCTCGGGTGTCCGCGAGACCGGCAAGATGATCAAGGTCGAGGACATCGTGCAGCACTTCCAGACCCGCTGCCGCGGTGTCGTGGTCGTGCCCTTCGACGAGCACCTGTCGGCGGGCGCCGAGGTGGACCTCGACATGATGCGGCCGAAGACGCGCGAGGCGTACTTCCACCTGTCGGCGATGGTGGCCGAGGACTTCGTCCGCGCGCAGCAGGTGCAGGGGCTGTGGACCGGCGACGGCCAGGGCGGGCTGCCTCCGCACATGGCCCCGCCGATGCCGGGCCAGCCGATGCCCGAGCAGTACGCGCCGGGGCAGCCCGCGCCCGGTCAGTACGCACCCGGCCAGCCGATGCCAGGACAGCCCGTGCCCGGACAGTTCCCGCCCGGCCAGCCGGCGCCGGGGCAGCCCGCACCTGGACAGTACGCACCCGGGCAGCCGATGCCGGGTCAGGCCGCGCCGGGGCAGTACGCGCCCGGGCAGCCCGCGCCGGGTCAGCCGTACGCGCCCCAGGCGCCGCAGCCCGGGCAGCCGTACCCGGCGCAGCCGCAGCAGCCGTACCCCCCGCAGGCGTACCCCCAGCCGGGTCAGCCGATGCCGGGTCAGCCGATGCCCGGGCAGTACGCGCCGGGCCAGTACGCGCCGGGGCAGCCGGCACCCGGTCAGCCGTACCCGGCCCAGGCGCCGCAGCCCTATCCCCAGCAGCCCGGACAGCCGGGGCAGCCGGGGCAGCCGGGGCAGGCAGGCCAGACGGGTCAGGCCGGCGTGCCGCAGGCCTGGCAGCAGCAGCCGCCGTCGCAGGATCCGTCGCAGCCCCAGGCCGGCCAGCCGCTGCCCCCGCAGGCCGACCCCCAGGGGCCTCCGCAGGCTCCGCCAGCCCCTCAGCAGTAAGGCGTCACAGGCTTAGACCAATGAGGCTCCGTATCGGCCGTCCGATACGGAGCCTCTTGGCATTCCCGCAGTCCACAAGGGGTTTGAGGCATCGTTGACGCGGTCGGCCCCCGCTGATAGACCTTCGCTTCACCAGTTGGCGCCCCCAAGATCCACGACACGAGGTCACGTCCTATGGTCATGGTCACGAAGGTCCCTTCCCGTCCGGCCGCCCCCCGAAGACTCCTCCGGCTGTTTCTCGCCACGGGCGTCGCCGCCACCGCGCTCGCGGCCGTCCCCCAGGCCGCACAGGCCGACGACGGTGACGACAAGAGCGGCGGCACCACCCTCACGGTGGCCGTCTCGCAGAGCATCGACTCGCTGAGCCCGTTCCTCGCCCAGAAGCTCACCTCGACCAGCATCCACCGGTTGGCCTACGAGTACCTCACCAACTACGACGCCAAGGACGCCCGGACGATCCCCGGCCTGGCGACCGCGTGGACGCCCTCGGCGGACAAGCTGACGTGGACGTACACGATCCGCGAGGACTCCAAGTGGTCCGACGGGAAGCAGGCCACCGCCGAGGACGCGGCATGGACCTTCAACAAGATGATGACGGACCCGAACGCCGCCACCGCGAACGGCAGCTTCACGGCCAACTTCAAGAAGGTGACCGCCACCGACCCGAAGACGCTCGTCATCGAGCTCAAGAAGCCACAGGCGACGATGACGGCGCTCGACGTGCCGATCGTGCCGAAACACGTCTGGGAGAAGGTCGGCGACTTCTCGAAGTTCAACAACGACCAGCAGTTCCCGATCGTCGGCAACGGCCCCTTCGTCATCACCGACTACAAGGTCGACCAGTACATCAAGCTCAAGCCGAACAAGACGTTCTGGCGGGGCGCACCCCAGTTCGACGAGCTGGTGTTCAAGTACTACAAGGACGGTGACGCCGCCGTCGCCGCGCTCCAGAAGGGCGAGGTGTCCTTCGTACCGAATCTGACGCCCGCCCAGGCGGCGGCGCTGAAGACGCAGAAGGACATCAAGGTGAACGACGCGCCCGGCCGGCGCTTCTTCGCCATCGCCACGAACCCCGGCGCCCGCTCCCAGGACGGCAAGACGTTCGGCAACGGCCACAAGGCGCTGCTCGACCCGGAGGTGCGCAAGGCGCTCTTCCTCGCGGTCGACCGGACGACCATCGTCGACAAGGTCTTCCAGGGACACGCCGTCGAGGGCGAGGGGTACATCCCGCCGCGCTTCGGCTCGTACTTCTGGAAGCCGGAGGCCGCGCAGAAGCGGGCGTACGACCCGGCCGGGGCGGAGAAGGTCCTCGACGCCGCCGGGTACAAGAAGAACGCCGACGGCAAGCGGGTCGGCAAGGACGGCAAGGCGCTGGACTTCCGCATCCTCTGTCACGCCACCGACCCGAACGACAAGGCGATCGGCAAGTACCTCCAGGAGTGGTGGGGCAAGCTCGGCATCGGGCTGAAGGTCGAATGCCTGGACAGCGTCTCCGACCCGTGGGTCAAGGGCGACTACGACCTCGCCTTCGACGGCTGGTCGGTCAACCCCGACCCGGACTACGTCCTGTCGATCCACACCTGCGGCACGCTGCCGGCGACGCCGAAGGACAGCGGCGCCACCGACAACTTCATCTGCGACAAGGAGTTCGACACGCTCTACGCGCAGCAGGCGGTGGAGTACGACGCCGCCAAGCGGGCGGATCTGGTCAAGCGGATGCAGTCCCGGCTGTACGACACGGGGTACATGAACATCATGGCCTACCCGAACGCCCTGGAGGCGTACCGCACGGACCAGATCAAGTCCATCACGACCATGCCGGAAGCCGCCGGCAACCTGTGGGGACAGGACGGCTACTGGAGCTGGTGGTCGGCCGTGCCCACCGCCTCGGCCTCCGCGTCCGGCGACTCGGACGACAGCTCGTCCACCGGAGTGATCCTCGGCATCGGGGCGGCCGCGATCGTCATCGTCGGAGTGGGCGTCTGGGCCGCCCGGCGCCGCCGCACCACCGCCGACGACCGCGAGTAGTCCGTGACGACGGCAAGCACCCCCGCCGACGTGGCGCGGGCCGAGAAGGCCCGCGCCACGGACGGCGCACCCCGCACCGGTTCCTCCCTCGGCTATCTCCGCCACGCGGCGGGGAAGCTGGGCGGCGCGCTCGTCTCGCTGCTCGCCGTGCTGGTCACCAGCTTCTTCCTCTTCCGGATCATCCCCGGTGACCCGGTGAAGGCGATGACCCACGGCGTGCCCACCACGGCCGAGCAACTGGCCACGCTCCGCCGCGAGTTCGGCCTCGACCTGCCGCTCTGGCAGCAGTTCACCGACTACTGCGCCAAGGCGCTGAGCGGCGATCTCGGCACCTCGTTCCAGTTCCGCGCCCCCGTCGGGGAGCTGATCGCGGAGAAGCTCCCCGCGACACTGCTGCTCACCGGGATCGCCGTGGTGATCTACTCGGCGCTCGGGCTCTGGCTCGGCACCCGCTCGGCCTGGCGCCACGGCGGTCTCGGCGACAAGCTGAACACCGGGATCGCGCTGACCCTGTGGTCGGTGCCGTCGTTCTGGCTCGGGCTGCTGCTCATCATCGTGTTCTCGGTCGGCATCGGGCCGATCCCGGGGCTCTTCCCGACCGGCGGCATGGAGTCGGGGACCGGCGAGACCGGCTTCGCGTACGTCCTCGACGTCGCCCATCACCTGGTCCTGCCCGTCGTCACGCTCGTGGCCGTCGGCTACGCGCAGACACTGCTCGTGATGCGCTCCTCGCTCCTCGACGAGATGGGCGGCGACTACCTGACGACGGCACGGGCGAAGGGGCTGCGCGACGACGTCGTACGGCGCCGGCACGCCGTGCCGAACGCGCTGCTCCCGACCGTCACCATGATCTTCATCAACCTGGGCCATGTGGCGGCCGGTTCGATCCTGGTGGAGACGGTGTTCTCCTGGCCGGGCCTCGGCGGTCTCTTCTACCAGGCGCTCAGCGTGCCCGACCTGCCGCTCGTCCAGGGCCTGTTCGTGGTCTTCGCCGGGGCGATGATCGTCATGAACCTGATCGCCGACCTGCTCTATCCGCTGCTCGATCCCCGGGTGGGCCGATGACGACCGCGAAGAAGACCGAGACGACGGCCGAGACGACCGGCGAAACGACCGGCGAAACGACTGCCGGGACGAGGGCCGCGAAGACCCCCTCCACCGCGACGTCGCTGGTGTGGCAGCGCCGCAGGGCCTCCGTGGCCCGCTTCTGGAAGCAGTACCGCACCCACCGCGCCGGGCTGTA
Organism: Streptomyces sp. NPDC058650; assembly: GCF_042717315.1. Classification (NCBI taxonomy): domain Bacteria; kingdom Bacillati; phylum Actinomycetota; class Actinomycetes; order Kitasatosporales; family Streptomycetaceae; genus Streptomyces; species Streptomyces sp. NPDC058650. The sequence continues at coordinate 487,871 of NZ_JBHXRL010000002.1, read as the reverse complement.
CGGCCTCGCCGGGCTCGCCCTCATCGCGCTGCTCGCCCTCACCGCCCCGCTGACCGTCGGCGCGGACGTCCAGTCGGTCACCCAGGCGCCCGGCACGGCGCTGGAGTCGCCGAGCGCCGAATTCCCGCTCGGCACCGACCAGTTCGGACGCTCGCTGCTCGGGCTGCTGATCTGGGGAGCCCGGATCTCGCTGCTCGTGGGGCTGCTCGCGGCGGCCCTCTCGGTCGCCATCGGCACCCTCGTCGGGATCGTCGCCGGACACTACGGCGGCTGGTTCTCGACCGTCGTCATGCGGATCACCGACTGGTTCCTGGTGATGCCGACCCTGGTCCTCGCGATCGTGCTCGCCACCGTCATGTCCCGGTCGATGTGGACGGTGGTCCTGGCGATCGGCGTGACCTCCTGGCCGACGACGGCCCGTCTCGTGCGGGCGCAGACGATCGCGGTCGAGTCCCGCCCGTACATCGAGCGGGCGACCGCGCTCGGCGGCGGCCACCGGCACGTCATGGGCCGGCACGTCCTGCCGAACGTGATGCCGCTGGTGCTCGCCCAGACGACGCTCGGCATCTCGACGGCCATCCTCACCGAGGCGACCCTCGCCTTCCTCGGGCTCGGCGACCCGACGGTGGTCTCCTGGGGCGGGATGCTCCAGGACGCCCGGGAGGCGGGCGCGGTCTCCTCCGGTCACTGGTGGTACCTGGCCCCGCCCGGCATCGCGATCGCGCTGGTCGCGCTCGCGTTCACCCTCTGCGGCCGGGCCGTCGAGGCGGTTCTCAACCCGAAGCTGGGGGTGGGGCGTTGAGCCTGCTCGAGATCAAGGACCTGCGGGTGACGTACGGCTCGGGGGCCGCCGCCGTGCCCGCCGTCCGCGGGGTCGACCTGACCCTGGAGGCGGGGAGCAAACTGGGCGTGGCGGGCGAGTCCGGCTGCGGCAAGTCGACGCTCGCGCTCGCGCTGCTGCGACTGCTCCCGGCCTCGGCGCGGATCGAGGGCGAGGTCCTCCTCGACGGCGAGGACGTCCTCGCCATGTCGTGGGGACGGCTGCGTGCCGTGCGCTGGGCGGGCGCGTCGATCGTCTTCCAGGGTGCGATGCACTCGCTCAACGCGGTGCACCGGATCGGGGACCAGATCGCCGAGCCGCTGCTCGTGCACGGCAGGTCGACCCCGGCGGCGGCCCGCAGACGCGTGGGCGAGCTGCTCGAACACGTCGGGCTGCCCGCCGCCCGCGCGGCCGCCTACCCGCACGAGCTGTCCGGCGGCCAGCGGCAGCGCGTGATGATCGCGATGGCGCTCGCCTGCGACCCCCGGCTGATCGTCGCGGACGAGCCGACGACCGCGCTCGACGTGATGATCCAGGCGCAGATCCTGCGGCTGATCGAGGGACTCGTCGCCGAGCAGTCCATCAGCCTCCTGATGATCAGCCACGACCTGGCCGTCCTCGCCGACACCTGCGACCGGCTGGCCGTGATGTACGCGGGGCGGGTCGTCGAGGAGGGTCCGGCGCGGGCGGTGTACGAGGCCGCCGTGCACCCGTACGGGCGGGCGCTGTCCTCGGCGTTCCCCCGGATCGGTGATCCCGCCTCCCGGCGGGCCCCGCGCGGCCTGCCGGGCGACCCGCCGGACCCGGCGGACCTGCCGGGCGGCTGCGCCTTCCATCCGCGCTGCGCGGTGGCCGTGGACGCCTGCGCGGCCGAGGACCAGGAACTGCGGGAGGCGGGCGCCGGGCGCCGGGCCGCCTGCGTACACGTGGGGAGTACGTCATGAGCACCGTCGCGAGCGCCGTCCCGGGCACGGATGCCCCCACGGCGCCCCTGCTCGCGGCCCGCGGGCTGCACGTCGTCTTCCCGGGGCGGCGGGGCGCCCCGCCCGCCCGCGCGGTGGACGGCGTGGACCTGGACGTCGGCGCCGGCGAGATCGTCGCGCTCGTCGGCGAGTCGGGGTGCGGCAAGACGACGCTGGCCCGCACGCTCCTGGGCCTGGTGCGGCCCACGTCGGGCACGGTCTCCTTCGACGGGAAGCCGCTCGCGTACTCCTCCGGGGCCCTCAAGGCCTACCGGAAACGGGCACAACTCGTCCTCCAGGACCCGAGCGGTTCACTGAACCCCCGGCACACGGTGTACGACGCGGTGGCGGAAGGGCTGCGGATCCACGGGTACGCGGGGGACGAGCGGGAGGCGGTCGCCGGGGCCCTCGCACGGGCCGGGCTCCGGCCGCCGGAGCGCTTCTTCCTGCGCTATCCGCACGAGCTGTCCGGCGGCCAGCGGCAGCGCGTGGTCATCGCGGGCGCGCTCGTCCTGGAACCCGAACTGATCGTCGCCGACGAGCCGGTGGCGTCGCTCGACGCGTCCGTACGGGGCGAGATCCTGGCGCTGTTGCTGCGCCTGCGGGACGAACTCGGGCTCTCGGCCCTGGTGGTGACGCACGACCTGGGACTCGCGTGGAACATCGCGGACCGGGTGGCGGTGATGTACCTGGGCCGGGTCGTGGAGACGGGCCCTGTGGAGTCCGTACTGACTGCTCCACAACATCCGTACACGCGCGCGCTGTTGTCGGTGCTGCCCGAATCCGGGGGTGCTCCGGTCGTGCTGACCGGCGAGCCGCCGGACCCGTCCCGCATCCCGTCCGGCTGCCGCTTCCACGCCCGCTGCCAGGTCCTCGCCTCGGGGGCGGCCGCCCCGGTCGCGGACCGCTGCCGGGGTGAGAGCCTGCCGGTCCTCGACGGCGGCGGGGCCCGGGCGGTGGCGTGCCACTGGGTGGCACGGGAGACGACGGACTGAGCCCGCCGCGGCCGGGACGGCCGGGCGGGCTCAACAAGCGAACCGAGGGAGCGAACTCAGAGCCCGGGCTTCACCTCGGGCTTCGCCGCCGCACTCGTGGGCGACTGGGGCCGCCCCGCGGGCTTCACCGCCGCGTCCGCGGGAACCTCGGGCTTCGCCGGGGTCACTTCGGCCTTCGCCGGAGCCACCTCGGGCTTCGCCGGAGCCACCTCGGGCTTCGCCGGGGTGGCGCCGGGCTCGGCGGCCGTGGCCGCCGGGTCCGCCGTCCCTCCCGTCGGCGCCGCCTTCGGCAGGACCTCGCAGGAGCTGATCGACGTCCGGGTGGAGACCGACTTCACCGTGCAGGTGTCCTTGCCGACACCGGCGTCCACCGACCCCCAGTGCTCTCCGACGGTGAGGACCGCGCCGGCGGGTCCGCTGATCGTGTCGTCACCGGGCCCTGCCTGGATGAGCCCGCCGGACTCGGGGCCGAGGGCCTCCGCCTCGATGACGTCGGCCTCGCTGCCGCCGAGGACGCGGCCGGAGAAGTCGATGGTGCCGACCTTGATGGTGTCGGCGCCGTCGTTGCCGGTGACGATGCCACCGCCGCGGTTGAACTTGCCGGGCGCGCCGGTGACCGAGCCGGTGGTGATCTTGTCGTCGCCGTCGTCGCCGTGGACGACGGCACCGTGCGCCGCCCCGTCGCCGGAGACGGTGGCGACCTTGATGACGTCGTTGCCGCGGTTGCCGCGGACCATGCTGGAGGCGTTCTGGGGCACCAGGTGCTTGGCGCGGATGACGTCGTCGCCCTCGCCGCCCATCACGGCCGAGTCGATGACGAGGCCGCGCACCTCGATCATGTCGTTTCCTCCGCCGCCCCACACGGTGACGTTCTCCAGGTCGCTGTCGCAGAAGATGTGGTCGTCGCCGCTGGTGCCGCTGACGATGTCGCCGGGGGGCGCCGCGACGTCGTTCACCCAGCACTGGTGCATGGGCACGCGGACGCCCTGCGGGGCGGACGCCTGGGCGGGCGCGCCGGCGAGCGAGGCGGCGGCCGCTCCGGCGAGCAGCGCGGTGAGCGCGGCCGGGCCGCGCAGGGGCCTGCGACGGTTCCGGTGGCGGTCTCCGTGGCGGGAGGGTGGCGTGCTGGACATACTGCTCTCCTCTGCTACGAACGGGGGACGCTGGGCGGGGTCAGGCGACGGTGCGGGCGGGCTGGAGCGGCGGCGAGTAGCCCACGATGCGGCGGTTGCCGAGGCCCGGATCGACGGTGGGCGAGGAGTTCACCCACCGGCCGAGGCACATCTCGGCGGTGATGCCCGGCCCGAAGCCGGCGAGGATGCCGCGCGCGCCCTCGGGCTGGCCGCCCTCCTCGAAGAGCCGGCGGACGGCGTCCAGGACGACGGCGCTCGCGATGTTCCCGTACTCCGTGAGGGTCGCGCGGCTGAACCGGAAGGCTTCCGGGGGCACTTCGAGGAAGCGGCTGAGGTCGTCGAGGATGCGCGGTCCGCCCGCGTGGATGATGTAGAAGTCGAGGTCTCCGGCGTCCCAGCCGTGCGCTCCCGCGGTCTCGCGGAGCGCCGGGGCCAGCGGCTCCATCGTCGTGGGCACCCGCTTGTCGAGCAGGAAGTGGAAGCCGGTGGCGCGGACGCTGTAGGCGATCCAGTCCTCGGTGTCGGGCACGAGGTAGGAGTTGTTGCGCTCCAGGGCGATGCCGGTGCCGCCCTGACCGCGGACCACGGCGGCGGCGACGGCGTCGCCGAACAGGCCGTTGGAGAGCAGTGATCCGACACCGAGGTCGGTGGGCTGGTAGCAGAGCGAGCAGAACTCGCAGGCCACGATGAGGACATTGGCCTCGGGGTACGCCGTGCAGAAGTCGTGCGCCCGGTTGACCGCCGCTCCGCCCGCCGCGCAGCCGAGCTGGGCGATGGGCACCTGGCGGGTGTGGCTGGGGAAGCCCATGGTGTTGATCATCCAGGCGGTCAGCGAGGGCATCATGAAGCCCGTGCACGACACGTAGACGATCATGTCGATGTCCGCCGGGCGCAGGGCCGCGTTCTTCAGGGCCTCCTCGACGACCGCCGGCACCCGGGCCTTCGCCTCGGCCTCGTACCGGATGTTGCGTTCCTCGAAGCCGGGGTGCTTCAGCGTCTCCTCGATGGGCTGCACGATATGCCGCCGGGTCACCCCCGTGTTGCCGATCAGCCGGAGGGCCAGGGGCAGTTGGGGATGGCCGGCATGGTGCGTTCGGGCGAGGTCGAGCGTCTCCTCCATCGTGATCACGTGCTCGGGCACGGACACAGCGGGCTTGCACAAGGTCACCACGACACTCGCTCCTTCGTCTCGTTCGCGTGAACTGCCGCCCACACTCACCCGGTGATCGCCGGCCCGCAACCGCGAGCGCGACGAACCGCTCACGGAGAGTGATATGTGCGGCGTCCGGGCGTGCTCCGTTCAGGCGGCTGTCGGCGCTCGGTGTGTCGCGACCGTCCGCCGCCGGGAACACGCACCTCATGACCTCCGAACCCACGGCCGCACCGCGGCCCGCCCACACCTGGGCCGTCGAGGACCTCCCCGGCCTCGACTTCGACCCCCTGCTCACCGAGCTCCTCGACAAGGAGCCCGTGGCCCGTATCCGGCTGCCGTTCGCCGCGGAGAACGAGGCCTGGCTCGTGACGCGGTACGAGGACGTCCGCGCGGTGACGTCCGACCCCCGGTTCAGCCGGACGGCCCTGCTCGACCAGCAGGTCACCAAGATGACCGGCCACATGGTGGCCTCGAAGGCGGCGCTCAACTACGCCGATCCGCCGTACCACACGCAGCTGCGCAAGGCCGTGACCAAAGCCTTCACCGGGCAGAGCACCAAACGGCTCAGGCCGCTGGCGCAGGCGAGCACCGACCGGCTCCTCGACGCGATGGAGGAGGCGGGCCGCCCCGCCGACCTGATGAAGCACCTGCACGGCCCGCTGCCGATGGAGGTGGTGTGCGACCTGCTGGGCATCCCGGACGAGGACCGGGCGGAACTGGCCTCCTGGCCCGACCTCATCCTGTCCTCCGGGCCCGGGCCGGAGAACAGCCGCGCGGCCAAGGCCCAGATCCACGGCTACATCACCCGGCTGCTCGACCGGCGGCGCGCGGAGCCCTCCGACGATCTGGCGGGGGTGCTCGCGGAGTCGCTCGCGGAGGGGCACATCACCACCGACGAGGCCGTGTCGCTGGCCATGGCGATCCTGATCAGCGGCGCCCACGCCGTACGGAACAACAGCGCCAACATGGTCTACACGCTGCTCACCCGCCCGGAGCTGCTCGCCCGGCTGCGCGCCGAGCCGGAGCTGCTCCCGCAGGCCGTGGACGAACTGCTGCGTTGGATCCCGCACCGGAACGGCGTGGGGCTGCCGCGGATCGCCACGGAGGACGTCGAGGTCGGCGGGGTGCTGATCCGGGCGGGTGAGGCGGTCTACGCCTCCTACCTCGCCGCCAACCGGGACCCGGAGGCCTTCGACGACCCGCACACCCTCGACTTCGACCGCGAGGGCATCGGCCACGTCTCCTTCGGCCACGGCCCCCACCACTGCATGGGCGCGATGCTCACCCGCATGGAGTCCGAGGTGATGCTGTCGACGCTGCTGCGCCGCTATCCGGAGCTGCGGCTCGCGGGCCGCCCCGAGGACGTGGTGTGGCAGTCGAAGGGGCTGATCCGCGGCCCGAAGGAGCTCCTCGTCACCTGGTGAGCCCTCGCCTCGACCTAGGAGGCGGGGTTCTCCCCGTCGTACGTCTCCGTCAGCTCACGGCTCCGCTTCACGTCCGCCGCCATCGCGAGCAGCAGGTCGTCGAGGGTGTCGAACTTGAGCATGCCGCGCACGTACACCAGGAAGTCCACGGCCACGTGGAGCCCGTACAGGTCGAGGCCCTCGCGGTCGATCGCGTACGCCTCGACCGTCCGCTCCGTGCCGTCGAACTGCGGGTTCGTGCCGACGGAGATCGCCGCCGGCATGCGCTCGCCGGCGGCGGTCAGCCAGCCGGCGTAGACGCCGTCCGCCGGGATCGCCGTGTGCGGCAGGGTCTCGACGTTGGCCGTCGGGAAGCCGAGCTCGCGGCCGCGCTGCGCGCCGCGGACCACGATGCCCTCGACGCGGTGCGGGCGGCCGAGGATCTCGGCCGCGCCGGCCATGTCGCCCTCGGCGACGAGCCGGCGGGTGAGGGTGGAGGAGAACGGCTGACCGCCGCCGGCCGTGCCGCTGACGTACAGGTCGATGACCTCGACCTCGTAGTCGTACGTCTCGCCGAGCTCGGCGAGGAACGCGACGTTCCCGGCGGCGCGGTGGCCGAAGCGGAAGTTGGGGCCCTCGATGACGGCCCTGGCGTGCAGCTTGTCGACGAGCACCTTGACGATGAAGTCCGCCGGGGAGAGCTGGGAGAACTCGGCGGTGAACGGCAGCACCAGCACCGCGTCGACGCCGAGGCCCGCGATCAGGTCGGCGCGCCGGTGGTGAGGAGCGAGCAGCGGCGGGTGGCTGCCGGGCCGCACGACCTCGGAGGGGTGCGGGTCGAAGGTGACCACGACCGAGGGGACGCCGAGCTCCCGGGCGCGCTCGACGGCGCGCCCGATGATCAGCTGGTGCCCGCGGTGCACACCGTCGTAGGAGCCGATGGTGACGACGCTGCGCCCCCAGTCCTGGGGGATGTCCTCCAAGCCACGCCAGCGCTGCACTGTGACCGCTCCTCGTCCGCCTGTTCGCCGATTACGCAGGTCTAAGACTGCCATGCCCACGCCCGTCGGTCCGCATCGGCATGGAACTGCCGGGGCTCCGCAGCACCCGGAGGGTCTCGGGGCCGAGCAGCGGGGCCCACTCCCCCGGTACGGCGACGGTCCAGCCGATGAGGAGGACGGCGAAGCCGGGGCGCTCGCGGGCGAGCCCGGCCAGCGCCCGGTCGAGCCGTCCGGCGCCCTCGGGCGTACGGGTGTACAGGGCGGCGGCCCGGTGCACGAGCTCCCGGGTGCGGGGCTCGCTGCGCAGGTCGGCGCCCTCGGCGGCGGCCTCCAGAAGGGCGTCCAGGACGGAGAGCTCGCCGGTCTCGGCCTCGTACCTCTCGTGTTCCAGGAGTACGTCGAGCAGCTCGGCCCGCAGATGGCGGGAGGCGCCGGTGCCGGGGGCCGCGAGCACCGGGGCGAGGGCGCGGCGGACGACGGCGGGGCGGCCCCTGATCAGGCCGGAGACCAGGGGGAAGAGGACGGCCCGGCCGGCCGGGCCGTCCTCGAACCGCCGGTCGACGTAGCGGGCCGCGTGCCCGGCGCCCTCGGGGAGGCGGGCCACGTAGTCGCGGACGAGGGCGGCGACGCGCCGGGTGAGGGCGGGCGTGTCGATCTCGGCGAGGGCGCGCAGCGCGGCGGCGGCCTCGTCTCCCGTGCCGTGCAGCCGGGACCGGAAGGCGGTGAGGACCGGCCCGGGGTGGGTCGCGAGGGCCTCGGCGAGGGCGGACGCGGGCACCCGGGGCTCGGCGATGGCGCGGGGCAGATGGCGGGCGCGGGTGTGCGGGTCGCGGACGAGCAGGCCGAGGGCGGGGCCGTGGAGGGCCTGGTCGGCGGGGCGGGCGAGCAGGGCGAGGGCGGCGTAGCGGAGGAGTTCGCGGTCGGCGGGGGCCGTGAGGCGGCCGGCGACGAGATGGCCGTACGCGGCGGCGGCGACCCGGCGCTCGGGGCGGCCGTCGTCGTGGGCCCAGCGGTCGACGGCCCGGCAGAGCGCTGAGGGCTCGTCCTCGGCGAGGGCGGCGAGCAGCCCGTCGGCGAGCGGGTGGGCGGTGGAGACGAGCGCCTCGCAGAGGTCGTCGACGGCGAGCCCGCGGTGGGTGTGCAGGAGGGCCTGCGCGGCGGCGGCGACGGTGGCGTGCGGGGCGGCCGGCAGCGGGCGTTCGTCGCCGAACCAGCGGCACAGCAGCGGCTGGACGCCCCGGGGGTCGGCGACGAGCAGCCCGGCGACGGTGTCGAGGCACCGGTCGCCGGTCGCCGCCTCGCCCGGCGGCGGGTCGGCGGGCACGACCCGCCGCAGCAGGTCGATCCGCTCGTCCTCGCCGAGCGGGAGCCCTTGCCAGAAGGCCGCACCGAAGGCGGCGAAGACCGGGTGGGGCGCGGGACGGTCGCCGATCCGGTCGGCGAGGAGCCGGAGGACGGGCAGGTACGGCCGGGGGTCGCCCACCCGGCGCACGGTCTCCCCGAACAGACGGACCGCCCACCAGGCGGCGTCGGCGTACGGGTGGGGGTCGGCGGCCCGGGCTCCCTCGTCCGCGAACCGGTCGAGCGACTCCAGGAGCGCGGCGAGGCGCGGGGCGAGGGCGCCCGGCCCGTGTTCGCGGTGGAGGCGCAGCAGCGCCTGGAGGACGGGGCCGATGCGGTGGCGGGGCACGGGAAGGTGATCCGCCGCGGGGGCGCTCCGCTGCCGGGGGACGTCGGCGTTCCGACCCGGCCCGGCCGCGGAGCCGGACGGGGACGCCGGAACGGCCGGGGCACTCCCCGGGGGAAGCACCGGGGCGGCCTCTTCCCGGCCGGCCGGACGAGGGGGAGAGACGGAGCCGGCCGAACCCGCCGGGGGGACGAGCACCCCGCCCCGCGCGCCCGGCGAGGACACGACCCAGGGGCCCGCCAAGGACGCCCAACCGGAACCGGTCGCGGAAGCGAAATCCCGCGCGAGCGCGACGCCGTGCCCCGGAGCGGGACCGGAACCGGAACCCGAGCCGAGAGCGAAGCCAGAGCCGGACGACCCGGACCCGAAGGCGGAGCCGGACCCGGAGCCGGACCCGGACCCGAAGGCGGAGCCGGACCCGGAGCCGGACCCGGACGCGGAGCCGGACACGGACGCGGAGCCGGACCCGGAGCCGGACCCGGACGCGGAAGCGAGACCCCGCGCGGGAGCGGCGCTGTGCCCAGGAGCCGGGCCGACACCGGGGTCGGACCCGGGACCGGGACCGGAACCCGAGGCGGAACCGCCCCCCGGGCCGGGACCGTGCCCCGTGGCAGCACCCGATCCCGTCACGGCATCGCGCCGCCCCTGAGCCGCTTCGGCCCCCGGAGCCGTACCCGGCCATGCAGCCGACTCCGGCCGCACGCCCCCTCCCGACCCCACGCCCCCTCCCGACCCCACGCCCCTTCCCAGGCCCGCACCCCCTCCTGAGCCCGCACCCCCTCCTGAGCCCGCACCCCCTCCTGAGCCCGCATCCCCTCCCTGGCCCGCTCCCCCTCCTGAGCGCGCAGCTCCTCCCAGGCCCACGCCCCCTCCCAGGCCCGCACCCCCTCCTGAGCCCGCAGCCCCTCCCAGGCCGGCGGCCTCTCCCGGCCCCGTGCCCCCTCCCGGGCGCGGCGGCGTCCCCCCGCCCCGGCTGTGGACCAGTGCGTGCAGGGCCGCGTCCAGGTCGAGGTGGGCGGACTGGAGCCAGTCGGCGAGCTCCTCGTGGGCGAAGCGGTAGCCGGAGCCCGCGGGGACGAGGAGGCCCTCGGTGAGGACGGCCGAGGCCCAGCCCTCCCGCCACGGGAACAGCTCCTCGAAGGAGGTCCGGTCGAGGACGCCGTGGCCCGGGCCGAGAGAGCGGCGGGCGGCCTCGTGGACCTGCCCGGCGACCCGGGCGGCGAGCAGCCGCACGGCGGTCCCCCGTACGAGGGGACGGGAGCCGGCTGCGACCCGGACGGCGACGCGCAGGCACATCAGGTCCAGATGGGCCGTGAAGATCTCCTCCCGGCCGGGGCGCCCCGGTACGTCGCCCGGGAGCGCCGCCCGTACCTCGGCGAGCAGCCGCAGGGCGAGCGGGTGGCGGGCGTCCGTCTCGGCGAGGTCGGTCTCCCCGATCCCGTACCCCTTTCGGACCGCCCGTGCCTCCGTCTCGGTGTACGGGCCGAGCACGAGGGCGGCGGGCAGCCCTTCCCCGTTGCCCGTCGCCGGCCGGTGCAGGGCTCCCGGGCCGTAGAGGGCGCCGGCCAGGTCCCAGTGCTCGGGGCGGCAGGCCGTGACCAGGCGTACCCCGTGGGCGCGCAGCCACTGCTCGGTGGCCGCCGTCCAGTCGGCGAGGCGGTGGGCGAGGAGCGGTGGCATCTCCTCGGGTCCGTCGAGGACGACGAGGAGGGGGCGGCCCGCGTCCCGGGCGAGGGCGGCGGCCCGCTCCGGGGTGGCGGTCGCGGTGTCGCCGAGCGCCCCGGAGGCGGCGACGATCCGGCCCGCCTGGAGCAGGGCACGGCCGACGGCGTCGGCGAGCGAGGGGTCCTCGGCCCGCAGGTCGGCGCCGCGCAGCCGGACCGTCGGGGCGGGCGCGACGCCCTGGGCGCGCCGGGCGCAGAGCGCGGCGAGGGCCGTGGTGCGGCCGGTGCCGGGGGCGCCGACCACCGCGAGGACGAGCGCCTCCCCGGCCGTGAAGCGGGCGAACTCCCGGACGCACTCGGGGCGTTCGACGGGCTCCGGCCACGGATCGGGTTCCCTCGCGGGGCCGGTGGAGGTGGCGGTGAGCTCCAGGATCCCGGCGAGGTTGAGGTCCGGTCCGTAGGCGGGGACGGTGGCCGCGTTGCGCCGCAGGAGGGCGGCGAGCGGGCCCTCGGGCCGGAGCGGCACCGCGTACCCGGCGGCCGGACGCTCGCCGTGCAGCGCGGTCCCGAGGACGGCGACGACGGTGCCGGTGGCGGTGTCGAGGACGGGGCCGCCCGCGGCCCGGCCACCGCGGCGGAGCGCCTCGGCGCCCTCGGTGCCGATGGCGAGTTCGAGGGCGTCGGCGAGGACGTGGTAGCGGTCGGCTGCGGTGTACGTGACGGCGGCGGGGCCGAGGACCCGTGCCTCGCGCCAGCCGTGGGCGGCGATCCGTACGTACGTGCCGGGTTCGATCTCGGGGCGGGTCGCGAGCGCGACGGGGCGGACGCCGAGCCCTTCGGTCCGTACGAGCGCGAGGCCGCGCTCCGGCAGGCGGGTGACGGCCTCGGCCTCGGCGAGCCAGGTCAGGTCGCCGGGGGCGTGCAGGATGACGCGCGCGAGCCCGTCGACTGCTTCGTGGCTGGTCACGACCGTGCCGTGATGATCGGCGAGGAATCCGGTACCGCGCGGCCGGCCCGCCGGATCACAGATTTCCACCAGCGTCGCCAGGTCCCCGCGTCCCATGGTGTCGACGGTAGGTCGACGGTGATCACCCGGAAAACCAAGTCGGGAAACGCGCCCCCCGGCGCTCCCCGTTTCACTCCGAGCGCCTCCCCGATGGGGTGAATGTCACGGAAGACGCTTGTGGGGCGGACACGCGTGCGTGCCCGCCCCACAAGCGACGATCCGTCGTCCCGGGGATGGGACCTCAGCCGAAGACGGCGAGGCTCTTGGCCTTCCCCCGCTGGTCCTCGACCAGCGCGAGCAGGGTCCCCTCCGGTCCGAAGACCGCGACCGCACCCGGCGGGTACGCCGGCATCTCCAGCCGGACACCGTTCAGGAGCAGCTTGGCCCGCTTCTCGTCGACGTCCCAGCGCGGGAACGCCGCCGCGGCCGCCTCGGCGACGGGCATGACCGTGAGCTCCTCCTGGAGCTGCTCCAGCGTCTTGGCCGCGTCCAGCTTGTACGGGCCGACGCGGGTGCGGCGCAGCGCGGTCAGATGGCCGCCCACACCGAGCCCGGCGCCGAGGTCCCGGGCGAGCGCCCGGATGTACGTACCGGAGGAGCAGACGACCGAGACGACGAGGTCGACGACGGGTGTCCCGTCCTCCGCCTCGGCCTCGCGGACGTCGTACACCTGGAAGGAGGAGACGGTCACCGGGCGGGCCGGGATCTCGAACTCCTCGCCGCCGCGCACCCGCGCGTACGACCGCTTGCCGTCGATCTTGATCGCGGAGACCTTCGACGGCACCTGCATGATGGCGCCGGTCAGCTCGGCCACGCCCGCGTCGATCTGCTCCCGGGTGACCTTCGAAGCGTCGACCGACGCCGTGATCTCGCCCTCGGCGTCGTCGGTGATCGTGGTCTGGCCCAGGCGGATGGTGCCCAGGTACTCCTTCTCGGTCAGCGCGAGGTGACCGAGGAGCTTCGTCGCCCGCTCCACACCGAGGACGAGGACGCCCGTGGCCATGGGGTCGAGCGTGCCCGCGTGGCCGACCCGGCGGGTCTTGGCGATCCCGCGCATCTTGGCCACGACGTCATGCGAAGTGAAGCCCGACGGCTTGTCGACGACGACAAGCCCGTCGGGCGTCTTTGCTGCGTTGCTCATTCGGCGGCTTCGTCCTCGCCCGGCTTCTTGTAGGGGTCGGGCTCACCGGCGAAGGCGGCGCCCGAGGACGCCTCCCGCACCTGGGCGTCCGAGGCCCGCGCCTTGTCGAGGAGGTCCTCGATCGTCTTGGCGGTCTCCGGGAGGGCGTCGGCGATGAACGTCAGCGTGGGGGTGAACTTGGTCCCCGCCGCCCGGCCAACGGCCGAACGGAGGACGCCCTTGGCGCTCTCCAGGCCGGCCGCGGCGCTCGCCCGCTCCTCGTCGTCGCCGTAGACCGTGTAGAAGACCGTGGCCTCCCGCAGATCGCCGGTGACGCGGGTGTCCGTGATGGTCACGTGCGTGCCCAGGCGGGGGTCCTTGACGCCGCGCTGCAGCTTCTCGGCGACCACCTCCCGGATGAGGTCTGCCAGCTTCTTCGCCCGCGCGTTGTCGGCCACTGGTCCTTCTCCTTCTTTGCCTTGCTCATTCAGTCTTCATCAGTGTGGAGCCTTCGGCGCACCGAAAGCAGCTCCACCTCGGGACGCGCGGCGACGAGCCGCTCACAGCGGTCGAGCACGTCCGATACGAACCCCGGGTCCCCGGACACCAGCGCGACGCCCAGCCGGGCCCTGCGGTGGAGGTCCTGGTCGCCTACCTCGGCCGCGCTCACAGAGAACTTGCGCTGGAGCTCGGCGACGATCGGGCGGACCACGGAGCGTTTCTCCTTGAGCGAGTGAACGTCGCCGAGGAGCAGATCGAAGGACAGAGTCCCCACGTACATGCGGTGCCGGATGTCCCGCCGGTTCGGGTTCGGTGGCCTGCCGGGCCGTCGCTCGGCAGGGACACCAGAACCGTACACGCAACGGCCGGGGCCGATCGACGGAATATCTTCCACCGACCGGCCCCGGCTCGCTACTGCGATCGGACGCGATCAGGCGCGGGGCTTCTCGCGCATCTCGTACGTCGCGATGACGTCGTCGATCTTGATGTCGTTGAAGTTTCCGAGGTTGATACCACCCTCGAAGCCTTCGCGGATCTCGGTGACGTCGTCCTTGAAGCGGCGCAGACCGTGGATCGTGAGGTCCTCGGCGATGACCTTGCCGTCGCGGACGAGGCGCGCCTTGGTGTTGCGCTTGACCTCGCCGGAGCGGATGAGGACACCGGCGATGTTGCCCAGCTTGGACGAGCGGAAGACCTCGCGGATCTCCGCCGTACCGAGCTCGACCTCTTCGTACTCCGGCTTGAGGAGACCCTTCAGGGCCGCCTCGATCTCCTCGATGGCCTGGTAGATCACCGAGTAGTACCGGACGTCGACGCCTTCGCGCTCCGCCATCTGCGCGGCACGGCCGGCCGCACGGACGTTGTAGCCGATGACGATGGCGTCGGAGCCCATGGCCAGGTCGATGTCCGACTCGGTGACCGCACCCACACCGCGGTGCAGGACACGGATGTCGACCTCTTCGCCGACGTCGAGCTGGAGCAGCGAAGCCTCGAGGGCCTCGACCGCACCGGACGCGTCGCCCTTGATGATGAGGTTGAGTTCCTGGACGAGACCGGCCTTGAGCACCTTGTCGAGGTCCTCGAGGGACACCCGGCGGACGCGCTTGGCGAAGGCGGCGTTGCGCTCACGCGCAGCGCGCTTCTCGGCGATCTGACGCGCCGTACGGTCCTCGTCGACCACCAGGAGGTTGTCGCCGGCACCCGGCACGTTGGTGAGACCGAGCACCAGGACGGGAGTCGACGGGGTCGCCTCCTCGACGTTGTTGCCCTTGTCGTCGAGCATCGCCCGGACGCGGCCGTACGCGTCGCCGACCACCACGGTGTCGCCGATGCGCAGCGTTCCGCGCTGGACCAGGACGGTCGAGACGGCACCGCGACCGCGGTCGAGGTGGGACTCGATCGCAATACCCTGCGCGTCCTGGTTCGGGTTGGCCCGCAGGTCGAGCGAGGCGTCGGCGGTGAGGACGACGGCCTCCAGCAGGGAGTCGATGTGCAGACCCTGCTTGGCGGAGATGTCGACGAACATCGTGTCGCCGCCGTACTCCTCGGCCACGAGACCGAACTCGGTCAGCTGACCGCGGACCTTGGTCGGGTCCGCACCCTCGACGTCGATCTTGTTGACCGCGACGACGATCGGGACGCCGGCGGCCTTGGCGTGGTTGAGCGCCTCGATCGTCTGCGGCATGACGCCGTCGTTGGCCGCGACCACGAGGATCGCGATGTCGGTCGACTTCGCACCACGGGCACGCATGGCGGTGAACGCCTCGTGGCCCGGGGTGTCGATGAAGGTGATGCGACGCTCTTCGCCGTTGACCTCGGTACCCACCTGGTAGGCACCGATGTGCTGGGTGATGCCACCGGCCTCGCCCGCGACGACGTTCGTCTTGCGGATCGCGTCGAGAAGTCGGGTCTTACCGTGGTCGACGTGACCCATGACGGTGACGACCGGCGGACGGGAGACCAGAGCCTCTTCGCCACCCTCGTCCTCGCCGAACTCGATGTCGAAGGACTCGAGCAGCTCGCGGTCCTCCTCCTCGGGGCTGACGATCTGAACGGTGTAGTTCATCTCCTCGCCGAGCATCGTCAGCGTGTCGTCGGAGACGGACTGCGTGGCCGTGACCATCTCACCGAGGTTCATCATCACCGCGACGAGCGACGCCGGGTTGGCGCCGATCTTCTCGGCGAAGTCGGTGAGGGACGCACCGCGCGACAGGCGAATGACCTCGCCGCCACCGCGGGGAAGCATCACGCCGCCCACGGACGGGGCCTGCATGGCCTCGTACTCCTGGCGCCTCTGACGCTTCGACTTGCGACCACGACGCGCGGGACCGCCGGGGCGACCGAAGGCGCCCTGCGTGCCACCACGTCCACCCGGACCACCGGGACGGCCGGCGAAGCCACCGGGACGACCGCCGAAGCCGCCGCCACCGCCGCCGGGACCACCCGGACGACCGCCGCCGCCACCACCGGGACCACCGGGACGACCGGCGAAGCCGCCGCCGCCACCGCCGGGACCGGCCGGACGACCGGCGAAGCCGGGACGAGCGCCGCCGCCACCGCCGGGACCACCCGGACGACCGCCGGGGCCACCGGGACCACGGCCGCCACCGCCAGGACCGGGGCGCGGGCCGGCAGCGGGACGCTGCGGCATCATGCCCGGGTTCGGACGGTTACCGCCGGGCGCGCCGCCCGGACGGGGAGACTGCGGACGCGGCATGCCACCGGGGGTGGGACGCGCGCCGCCACCGGCACCGGGGCCGCCGGAACGCTGTGCGCCACCGGGGCCACCCTGCGGACGCGGAGCGCCCGGAGCGCCACCGGGGCCGCCCTGCGGACGCGGGGCGCCGCCGCCGGGACGGGGCGCCTGCGGGCGCGCCATGCCGGTGGAGCCACCCGAGGTGAAGGGGTTGTTGCCCGGACGCGGACCGGCCGGACGGGCACCGCCCGGACGCGGGGCACCCTGGCCCTGCGGACGCGGGGCACCCTGACCCTGACCCTGCGGGCGCGGGGCCTGCTGGGCGGGGCGGGCAGCCGCCGGGCGGGGGCCCGGGGTCGCGCCGGAGGGACGCTGCGCGGCGGCCGGGGCCGCCGGAGGCGCGGTGAACTCCGGAGTCGTCGGAGCCGGGGAGGCCGGCGCCGGCTTGGGCGCGGCCGGGGGCTTCGGACCCGGGGTGGGACGCGAGCCCGAGGTGGGCGCCGCGGCGGGCTTCTCGGCGACCACGGGCTTGGGCGCCGCCGGGGCGGGCGCTCCAGGCTTCGGGGCCGAGGGACGTACAGCCTGCGCCGGGGACGGCGCGGCGGATGCCGCGGCCGGCTTCGGCGCGGCGGGGGAGGGCGCTGCCTTGCGGGGCGCGCCGGGCTTGGCAGCGGTCTTGCCGGCGTTGCCGCCGGGACCCTGCAAAGCGTCAGTCAACTTGCGCACGACCGGCGCCTCGATAGTCGAGGACGCCGAACGGACGAATTCACCGAGTTCTTGGAGCTTGGCCATGACGACCTTGCTCTCTACGCCGAACTCCTTGGCGAGTTCGTATACCCGGACCTTAGCCACATCGCTCCTTTTAGGTCCGGTTACCGCCGGACCGTCGCTACTTCATGGGCGTACTCATCGCGTACTCATCGAGTGCTCATCGCAATCTCGACCTACTTCCAACTCGCGAGGTACCTGACCGCACGGTGATCCGTGCCGTACTTCTTCACTGCGGTGCCGGCCTCTCGACGTGGTGACGGAGTTCCGCGGTGTCGAGTGGCCCCTGGACCTTGAAGGCCCTCGGGAACGCTCGGCGGCGGACCGCCAGGTCGAGACAGACCACGGCGGGGTGCAGGTACGCACCCCGGCCGGGCAGCGTACCGCGATGATCCGGAACGCACTCGTCCTTATTCACCACGATCCGCAGTAGATCGCTCTTGGCCGCTCGCTCCCGACATCCCACACAGGTTCGTTCAGGGCATACGCGGGCTTGCGTCCGGCCAGACACGATTAAGTCTACCTCCCCGTACCGACCTCACCCGTTCGGGGCAAGAATCGAACAGCTGTTGGCCAAAAAGCGGTCTCAGTCCTGCGGACCGGTCGGCTCCGTGTCCGGACGGATGTCGATCCGCCAGCCGGTGAGACGGGCGGCCAGGCGGGCGTTCTGGCCCTCCTTGCCGATCGCCAGCGACAGCTGGTAGTCGGGCACCGTCACCCGGGCGGACCGGGCGGCCAGGTCCACGACGTCGACCCTGGAGACCCGCGCCGGGGAGAGCGCGTTGGCCACCATCTCGGCCGGGTCGTCCGACCAGTCGACGATGTCGATCTTCTCGCCGAGCAGCTCCGCCATCACGTTGCGGACGCGGCTGCCCATCGGGCCGATGCAGGCGCCCTTGGCGTTCAGGCCCGAGCGGGTGGAACGGACGGCGATCTTGGTGCGGTGACCAGCCTCACGCGCGATGGCCGAGATCTCGACGGAACCGTCGGCGATCTCCGGCACCTCCAGGGCGAAGAGCTTCTTCACCAGATTGGGGTGCGTGCGCGAGAGGGTGACGGACGGACCGCGGACACCGCGGGCCACCCGGACGACGTACGTCCGCAGCCGCAGACCGTGCGAGTAGTCCTCGCCCGGCACCTGCTCCTGCACCGGGAGGATGGCCTCCAGCTTGTCGTCCAGACGGACGAGGACGTTCTTCGGGTCCTTGCCCTGCTGCACCACACCGGCGACGACGTCGCCCTCGCGGCGCGCGTATTCGCCGAACGTCACGTCGTTCTCGGCGTCCCGCAGACGCTGCTGGATCACCTGGCGAGCCGTGCTCGCCGCGATCCGGCCGAAGTCCGACGGGGTGTCGTCGAAGTCCTTGGGCTCCTGGCCCTCCTCCAGCTCGGAGGGGTCTTCCTTCGCCCACACCGTCACGTGACCGGTCTGCCGGTTCAGCTCCACACGCGCGTGGCGGCGGGCGTCGGGGGTGCGGTGGTAGGCGATGAGGAGGGCCGACTCGATCGCCTCGACCAGCAGGTCGAAGGAGATCTCCTTCTCATTCGCCAAGCCCTTGAGCAGCTTCACGTCGATGTCCACGGCTACGCCTCCTCTTCCTTCTTGTCCTTGCGGTTGAACTCGATCTCGACACGCGCCTTGGCGATGTCGGCGAACTCGACCCGGCGGGCGGTGGGCTTGCGCCCCTTCACGCCCGGCACTTCGAGGTCGAGGCCGTCCTCGTCCACGGCGAGGATCCGGGCGACGAGTTCGTCGCCCTCGACGAGCTGGAGCTTGGCCAGCCGACCCGTGGCCCGCACGTAGTGGCGGTGCTCGGTCAGGGGGCGGTCGGCGCCGGGGGAGCTGACTTCGAGGACGTACTCGCCCTCGCCCATCGCGTCGGTCTCGTCGAGCTTCTCGGAGATCTCACGGCTCAGCTCGGCGCAGACGTCCAGCTCCACGCCCTCTTCCGAATCGACGACCACCCGCAGCAGTCCGCGACGGCCGGCCCGGGACACCTCGATCTCTTCCAGATCCAGGTCCTTCGCGTGGACGAGCGGCTCAAGGAGTCCGCGCAGCCTGTCGCTCTGGGTGGTGCTCATCCGGGTGACTCCTCGGCCGCGTGTGCTGTTGTGGGTTCGTCGCGTGTCGTCGCGTGTCAGACCAAAGGGTATCCGGTCCCGGAGGGTGTTGCCGTCCACCGCCCCGGGGCCCGCGGGTACGCTCGCCTGCGGTGATCTCGACGATCTTCGACGACGGACGACGGACGAGGGAGAGAGCGTGACGACGACGGGCAGGCGCGCACTCCTCAGGGCGGGCGCGGCGGCGGGCGCGACGGCCCTCGTGGGCTGCACCTCCTCCGGTGACGGCGAGAGCGCGCGGCGGCCGAGCGCCGCCGAGCTGGAAGCCGAACGGGTGGCGCGCGCCGAGGCGGCGCTGCGGCTCCGCTCGGTGACCGCCGCGCGGAACCTGCTGGAACGTTACGACGCGGTGCTCGCCGCGCATCCCGCCCTCGCGCCCCGGCTCACCGCGCCGCGGCGCTCGGTGGTGGCGCACGCGAAGGCCCTGGGCGAGGGCGGGACGACGGTGAAGCCCGTGACCGCCTCCCCTTCGGCGTCGGCGTCGGTATCGCCATCGGCGGCGGCACCCGCGCCCGTACCGGTCCCGGCCGACCCCCGGGCGGCCCTCGAGGACCTGGCGGCGGCCGAGCGCAAGGCCTCCGACGGGCACCTGAACGCCCTGCTCACGGCCCCGCCCGAGTACGCCAGGCTGCTCGCCTCCGTGGCGGCGGCCGGCGCCGCGCACGCCTACCTGCTGACCGAAGGAGCACCGGCATGACCGCCCTCGACGCCGCCCAGGCGGCCCTGGCCGCCGAACACGCGGCGGTGTACGGGTACGGGGTCGTCGGCGGCCGGATCGGTACGGCACGCCGGGCGGAGGCCACCGCCGCGTACGAGGCCCACCGGGCCCGCCGGGACACGCTGCGCCGCACCGTGCGCGACCTCGGCGGCGCGCCGGTGGTCGCGGCAGCCGCGTACGAGCTGCCGTTCCGGGTCGCCGACGCGGCCGGCGCCGTGCGGCTGGCGACCGTCCTGGAGGACCGGGTAGCCGGGGTCTACTCCGACCTCGTCAGGGCCTCCGAGGGCTCGCTGCGGCGCGACGCGGCCGCCGCGCTGCGGGAGGCGGCCGTACGCGCCGTCCGCTGGCGCGGCAGCGGCGTAACCTTTCCTGGGCTCGCCGAGCGGGTGTGAGTCCAGCCCCCTACCGGGGACCGAACGTCAGAAGGACAACGCACGCATGGCTTTCGAACCGCCGCAGCGACTCGTACGGGCGCTCGGCGAGACGTACGGGGACACCGCGGCGAGCGAGTGGCTCGGGCCGCTGCCGGAGCACGCGCGGACCATGCTCGACCAGGCGTCCCTCGACGCCGAGCGGGTGATGGCCCCCGGCGGGCGGAGCAGCCTGGTCCTCCTCGTCCGGCGCTCCGACGACTCCCCCGCCGCCCTCAAGATCGCGCCGTCGTTCGCCCGGCCCGAGCTGGAGCGGGACGCGCTGGCGCACTGGAACGGCTGGGGCGCCGTCCGGCTGCTCGACGAGACCGCCGAGGGCGGCCTCGTCCTCGAACGGCTGCACCCCGACGTGTCGCTGCGCTCCCTGCCGGAGGCCAAGGCGCTCCTGGAGGCCGCGGGGGCCGTACGGAAGCTGTGGGTCGAGCCGCCGGCGGGGCACGGCTTCGAGTCGGTGGCCGAGCGGACGGCGCGGCAGGCCGCGGCGATGGAGCCGTACCGCGCGGACCCGGCGGCCGGTGAGCTGACCGCGGCGGCGCTCGCCGCCCGCGAGGAGCTGGTGGCCGCCCCGGACGAGTCGATGCTGCTGCACGGCTGTTTCCGCCAGGGCAAGGTGCTTGCCGGCGACCGGGCCCCCTGGCTCGCCGTCGGACCCGAGCCGCTCGTCGGCGAACGCGCCTACGACCTGGCGCGGCTCGTCCGCGACCGGGTCGAGGACCTGGTGGGCGCCTCGGCGGGCGCCTCGACCGCCCGGCGGCGGGTGAACAAGCTGGCGGACTCCCTGGACATGGACCGGGAGCGGCTGCGCGGCTGGACGCTGTTCCGCGCGGTCGAGTCGGGGACGCGGGCCTTCACGGCGGGGCGGCGCCAGGACGCCGAGCTGCTCATGGAGTTCGCGAGCTGGCTGTAGGGGAATACCCTTTTTGTAACGTTCGCCGGTTCCGGCGTACGGTCGGCTCGGCTCCAGGGGGCCGCGATGATCGAAGAGCTGCTGGTGGCGGTGGCCGGCACGGCCGCGGCGGTCGCGGTGTACGCGGGCGCGGCGGCGCGGGTGGTGAAGCAGTACGAGCGCGGGGTCGTCTTCCGCTTCGGCCGGCTGCGCGAGGAGGTGCGTTCGCCCGGCTTCACCATGATCGTGCCGGTCGTCGACCGCCTCCACAAGGTCAATATGCAGATCGTCACGATGCCGGTGCCCGCGCAGGAAGGCATCACCCGGGACAACGTCACGGTCCGGGTGGACGCGGTCGTGTACTTCAAGGTGGTCGACGCGGCGGACGCGCTGGTCCGGGTCGAGGACTACAAGTTCGCGGTCTCGCAGATGGCGCAGACCTCGCTGCGGTCGATCATCGGCAAGAGCGACCTGGACGATCTGCTGTCCAACCGGGAGAAGCTCAACCAGGGCCTTGAGCTGATGCTCGACAGCCCGGCGATGGGCTGGGGCGTCGCCATCGACCGGGTCGAGATCAAGGACGTCTCGCTGCCGGAGACGATGAAGCGCTCGATGGCACGGCAGGCGGAGGCGGACCGGGAGCGGCGGGCGCGGGTGATCAACGCGGACGCGGAGCTCCAGGCGTCGAAGAAGCTGGCCGAGGCGGCGGGGGTGATGTCGGCGCAGCCGGCGGCGCTCCAGCTGAGGCTGTTGCAGACGGTGATGGCGGTGTCGGCGGAGAAGAACTCGACGCTGGTCCTGCCGATCCCGGTGGAACTGCTGAGGTTCCTGGAACGCGCGGCGCCGACGGCCGCGGCGGGCGAGGTGGCGGCGGGCACGGAGCCGGTGACCGCGCCCCTGAGCGAGGCGTACCTGAAGGGGCGGGTGGACGCGTCGGAGGCGGTGGAGGACCTGACGGGCGCGCCGGTGGAGCCGTCCTCGCGGGAGGACAGCACCACCCGTGAGTGAGCCTCACGCGCACGGCAGAGGAGGGGCCGGGCCCGCGTGGCCCGGCCCCTCCTTCGCTAGTGCGGCCGTCAGGCCGTCAGGCGGGCGATCGCCTCGTCGACCGTGAGCTCCTCGCGCTCGCCCGTGCGGCGGTCCTTCAGCTCCACGACGCCCTCGCCGGAGCGGCGGCCCGCGACCAGGATCTTCGGGACGCCGATGAGCTCCGCGTCGGTGAACTTGACGCCCGGGGAGACGCCCGCGCGGTCGTCGACCAGGACGCGGAGGCCGGCGGCGGCCAGCTTGTCGGAGACCTCCAGGGCCAGCTCGGTCTGGAGGGCCTTGCCGGCGGCGACGACGTGGACGTCGGCCGGGGCGACCTCGGCGGACCAGCACAGGCCCTTCTCGTCGGCGGTCTGCTCGGCGAGCGCGGCCACGGCGCGCGTGACGCCGATGCCGTACGAGCCCATGGTCACGCGGACCGGCTTGCCGTTCTGGCCGAGGACGTCGAGCTTGAGGGCGTCGGCGTACTTGCGGCCCAGCTGGAAGATGTGGCCGATCTCGATGGCGCGGTCCAGCGTCAGGCCGGTGCCGCACTTCGGGCACGGGTCGCCCTCCTGGACGACCACGACGTCGACGTACTCGTCGACCTCGAAGTCACGGCCCGCGACGACGTTCTTCGCGTGCATGCCGTCCTTGTTGGCGCCGGTGATCCACGCCGTGCCCGGCGCCACGCGCGGGTCGGCGATGTACCGCACCTTCTCCAGGCCCTGCGGACCGACGTAGCCGCGCACGAGGTCCGCGCGCTCGGCGAAGTCGGTCTCGGTGACCATCTCGACGGTCGCCGGGGCGAAGTGCTCCTCGACCTTGCCCAGGTCGACCTCGCGGTCGCCGGGGACGCCCACGGCGACGACCTCGCCGTCGACCTTGACCAGGAGGTTCTTGAGCGTGGCGGAGGCCGGCACGCCGAGCGAGGCGGCGAGCGTCTCGATGGTCGGGGTGTCGGGGGTGGGGATCTCCTCGGCGGCCGGGACGGCGGAGCCGTCGACCGGCGCGAGCTCGTAGGAGACGGCCTCGGTGTTGGCCGCGAAGTCGCAGTTCGGGCAGTCGGCGAAGGTGTCCTCGCCGGCCTCGGCCGGGGCCAGGAACTCCTCGGACTTCGAGCCGCCCATCGCGCCGGCGGTCGCGGCGACGATGCGGTAGTCGAGGCCGAGGCGCTCGAAGACCCGCTGGTAGGCCTGGCGGTGCAGGGCGTAGGACTGGGCGAGGCCCTCGTCCTCGGTGTCGAAGGAGTACGAGTCCTTCATCAGGAACTCGCGGCCGCGCAGGATGCCGGCGCGGGGGCGGGCCTCGTCGCGGAACTTGTTCTGGATCTGGTACAGGATGACCGGCAGGTCCTTGTAGGACGAACACTGGTCCTTCACCAGGAGGGTGAAGATCTCCTCGTGGGTCGGGCCGAGGAGGTAGTCGGCGCCCTTGCGGTCCTGGAGCCGGAAGAGCTCGGCGCCGTACTCGTCCCAGCGGCCGGTCGCCTCGTAGGGCTCACGGGGCAGCAGCGCCGGCAGGGTGACCTCCTGCGCGCCGATGGCGTCCATCTCCTCGCGGACGATGCGCTCGACGTTGGTGAGGACCTTCTTGCCGAGGGGCAGCCAGCTCCAGATGCCGGCGGCGGTGCGGCGGACGTAGCCGGCGCGGACGAGGAGCTTGTGGCTGAGGACCTCGGCGTCCGCCGGGTCGTCGCGCAGCGTCTTCGCCATCAACTTCGACATGCGCTGGACCGGAACGTTGGCCATGGTTCTCGTACTCCTGCCGGGGGAAGGGTGATGCCCCGAGGTTAGCCGGGCCGCCCGCGTCGGAGAAATCAGTTCCCGCGCCGCAGCGGCAGCGGGGCGCCCATGACGGCGTACGGGCGGGCGGCGCTCGGGAAGTGCACCTGGCGGGCGAGGTCGTCGTACCCGAGGGCGCGGTAGAGACCGCGGGCCGGGGAATCGGTGTCGATGGCGGAGAGGATCGAGCGCGACTCGTCGGCCTTGTCGGTGATCGTGGTGATCAGCTCGCTGCCCACGCCCCGCCCCTGGAAGTCGGGGTGGACGTGGAGTTCGGTGATGACGAAGGAGCCGTCGAGCCAGTCGGCGGTGCCGGTGGCGCGCAGGTACGGCTCCACGACGGTGGACCACCAGTGCGTACGGTCGTTGGGCATGCCGTACACGAAGCCGACGAGCCGCCCGTCGGGGGTGGTGGCGCCGTAGGCGCACGCGCCGGGGCTCATGAGGTGGCGCAGGACGATGTGGCGGCGCACGGCGACCTCGTCCTGGTCCAGGCCGAAGGCGACCGCCTGCACGGCGAGGGCCTCGTCCACCCGGGCGGCGAGATTGACCGGTCCGATCACGACGTCTGCGTCATCCATGCGGCGCACCCTACAAGCGGCCGGGGTCTCAGAACAGCACGCTCATGAAGGCGCCGGTCTCCCGGAAGCCGACACGGCGGTACGAGGCCCTGGCGGGGGTGTTGTAGTCGTTGACGTACAGGCTGACCACGGGGGCGACATCGGCGAGGGCGTACTGGAGGACGGCGGCCATGCCCGTCTCCGACAGGCCCTTGCCGCGGTGCTCGGGGGCGACCCAGACGCCCTGGATCTGGCAGGCCTGGCGGGTCGCGGCGCCGATCTCCGCCTTGAAGACGACCTTGCCGTCCTCGATCCGGGCGAAGGAGCGGCCCGCGCCGACGAGCTCGGCGACCCGGGCCTGGTAGAGCAGTCCGCCGTCGTTCGCGAGCGGGGAGACGCCGACCTCCTCCGTGAACATGGCGACGCAGGCGGGCATGATCGCGTCCAGCTCGTTCTTCCGGACGCGGCGGACCAGCGGATCGGGGGCGACCGTGGTCGAGGGCTCCTCGGCGATCATCAGCGGCTGGCGGGCGCGGACGTCCCTCGCCGGGCCCCAGCTGGGCTCCAGGAGCCGCCACAGGTCGGTGGTGGGCTCGACGGGGCCGACGATCGAGGAGCAGCGGCGGCCGATCCTGCGGGCCCGGTCGGCGAAGGCGCGGACGGCCGCGGGCGTGGCGCAGATGGGGACGAGGTTGGCGCCGGAGTAGCAGAGCGAGCGCAGTCGTCCCTCGGTGTACCAGCCCCACATCTCGCCGCCCAGCCGCCAGGGATCGAGCCCGGCGACCTGGACGCGGGCGGTCACGAAGGCGTTCTCGACGGGGGCGCTCTCCAGGACGGCCAGGGCGGCGCCGAGGTCGGCGGGTTCGAGGACCCGGGTGGTGGTCTCTGTCAGCACGAGGGGGCCTCACGGTACGGATCTGCTGGTCTCCGCACTTTACCGTTCCAGCTGAGTGACCACGAGTGAGTCTTGTACCCACACCTGGTCGCTGCGGACATCCCGAACGGTTTTGGATGTCCGACTGGTTGCCCGCGTTCCGGTGTTTCCCGTTCGGCGGCGTGCATCGTGTGCACGTTCCGTGACGGGTGGGCGGGTTTCCTCGCGCTCTCGCGTCTCCGGTCCGGCCTGGGCGGTCCGATGCCCCGCAGCATCACTCCGGTGCTGCGGGGGCGGTGCCGTCCGTCGCCGGATCGGATATCCGAGGGCGCGTCGCCCGATCGCGACGCTCGCGGCGTCGTGACGGGACATCTCGCGTCGCGGGGTGGCCAGCGGCCTCTGCCAGTGCCGGCCACCCCACTGGGAGGTGTAAGCCGGATCGACCGCGACGATCGCTCCCGGACGTGAGCTGCTTGAGCCGGTCGCGGACCGCCACACCCGACGGACCGGGGGCGACGAACGGCGCATCGATCACACGCAGTCGTAGCTTCGAGTTCCCGTGCACCACTCACCCCCTCCGCGACCAACACCCCGAACCTACCCACCGCCACCGACAACCCGACCCCCACACCCCCCCTGTGGTCTGTGGCGGGGCCCGTGACGCACACGAAACCCCTCCACCCGGTGGGGTGGAGGGGTTTCGTGAAGAATCCGCGTGATCAGCCCGCGATGGCGACTGACGGCTCGCCGCTGGCGACCCCGTCCTTCTCCATCTGCTCGGCGATCTTGAGCGCCTCTTCGATGAGGGTCTCGACGATCTTCGACTCGGGGACGGTCTTGATGACCTCGCCCTTCACGAAGATCTGGCCCTTGCCGTTGCCGGAGGCGACGCCGAGGTCGGCCTCACGGGCCTCGCCGGGGCCGTTGACGACGCAGCCCATGACGGCGACGCGCAGCGGGACGGTCATGCCGTCGAGGCCGGCGGTGACCTCCTCCGCGAGCTTGTAGACGTCGACCTGGGCGCGGCCGCAGGACGGGCAGGAGACGATCTCCAGGCGGCGCTGGCGCAGGTTCAGCGACTCCAGGATCTGGATGCCGACCTTGATCTCCTCGACAGGGGGCGCGGAGAGCGAGACGCGGATGGTGTCGCCGATGCCCTGGGCGAGGAGCGCGCCGAAGGCGACGGCGGACTTGATGGTGCCCTGGAAGGCCGGGCCCGCCTCGGTGACGCCGAGGTGCAGCGGGTAGTCGGACTGGGCGGCGAGCTGGCGGTAGGCCTCGACCATGACCACCGGGTCGTTGTGCTTGACCGAGATCTTGATGTCGCGGAAGCCGTGCTCCTCGAAGAGGCCGGCCTCCCAGAGGGCGGACTCGACGAGCGCCTCGGGGGTGGCCTTGCCGTACTTCTTCAGGAGCCGCGCGTCGAGCGAACCGGCGTTGACGCCGATCCGGATCGGGGTGCCGGCGTCGCCGGCCGCCTTGGCGATCTCCTTGACCTTGTCGTCGAACTGCTTGATGTTGCCCGGGTTGACGCGGACGGCCGCGCAGCCCGCGTCGATCGCGGCGAAGACGTACTTCGGCTGGAAGTGGATGTCGGCGATGACCGGGATCGACGACTTCCGGGCGATCGTGGCGAGCGCGTCGGCGTCGTCCTGCGTCGGGCAGGCCACGCGCACGATCTGGCAGCCGGAGGCGGTCAGCTCGGCGATCTGCTGGAGCGTGGCGCCGATGTCGGAGGTGCGGGTCGTCGTCATCGACTGCACGGAGACGGGGGCGTCACCGCCGACGGCCACGCTTCCGACCTGGATCTGGCGGCTCTTGCGCCGCTCGGCGAGCCGGGTCGGGACGGTCGGGATACCGAGAGAAATCGCGGTCATCTTCTGTGCAACCTCAAGGTTGTGCGTCGGCGGTCTCAGGTCTCCGAGGTTACCGCCCCGGGGGCGGGGGGCCCGACACCGTGGTGTCCGGCCCCCCTGGGAGTTACGTGATCCTCACCGGGTTGACGATGTCGGCGGCGAGGACGAGCAGGGTGAAGCAGACGAAGACGCCGGCCACGACGTAGGCGGCGGGCATCAGCTTGGCCACGTCGAACGGACCCGGGTCGGGGCGCCGGAAGATCCGGGCCGTGTGGCGGCGTACGGACTCCCAGAGGGCGCCCGCGATGTGGCCGCCGTCGAGCGGCAGCAGCGGAAGCATGTTGAACAGGAACAACGAGACGTTGAACATGACCAGGAGGTCCATGAACATGACGAGGATCGTCGTCGGCGGCGCCTCGATGTTCATGAGTTCGCCGGTGATCCGGGCGGCGCCGAGCACGCCCACCGGCGAGTCGTCGGCGCGCTCCCCGTCGCCGAAGGTGGCGTCCCAGAGGCCGGGGATCTTGCCCGGGAGGGCGATGACCGAGTGGACGCTGCTCTCCAGGCGGTCGGTCATGCGTTCGGTGGTCTCGCCGAAGGTGAGGGGCGCGACCTCGGACTTGGAGGCGAAGCCGAGGTAGCCGGCGTCGATGTACGTCAGGGGCTGGACGACCTGGCCGTCCTCGTCCTTCTTCGGGACCTTGTTGGAGACGAGCGTGGGGTGCAGCTCGACGCGCTGTCCGGCCCGCTCGACGGTGATCGTCGCGGGGCCGATGGTCTCCCGGATGCGGTCGGAGAGGGCGTCCCAGTCGTTCACCGGCGTGCCGTTGAAGGCGACGATCTTGTCGCCGTCCTTCAGGCCGGCCTTGAAGGCCGGGGAGACGGGGTCGCCCGTCGCGCACTTCTCGCGCTTCTCGCTCTGCTTGATGACGCACTTCTGGACCCCGGCGACCTCGGTCGTCTGGCCCGCGATGCCCAGCGTCATCATCGAGCCGAAGAACAGCGCGAGGGCCAGGACCAGGTTCATGAACGGTCCGGCGAACATCACGATCACGCGCTTCCACGGCTTGCGCGTGTAGAAGAGCCGGGTCTCGTCGCCGTGCTGGAGTTCCTCGTACGAGGCCTCGCGGGCGTCCTCGATCATCGAGCGCCACGGCGAGGTCGAGCGGGCCTCGATCTTGCCGTCCTCGCCCGGCGGGAACATGCCGATCATGCGGATGTAGCCGCCGGCGGGGATGGCCTTGATGCCGTACTCGGTCTCGCCCCGCTTCTTCGACCAGATCGTGGGGCCGAAGCCGACCATGTACTGCGGCACGCGGATGCCGAAGAGCTTGGCGGTGGAGAGATGGCCCAGCTCGTGCCACGCGATCGAGACCAGCAGGCCGAGGGCGAACAGCACGATGCCCAGGGCGTACAGGAGTACTTCGGTCATGCGCGCGCCTCCGCCGTTGCCTTCGCCGCCAGCTCACGGGCCCGGGCCCGCGCCCAGGTCTCCGCTTCGAGGACGTCCGGGACGGTGAGGGAGGTTCCCGTACCGGGAACGCCGTGCTCCGCGACGACCGCTGTGACCGTATCCATGATTCCGTTGAACGGCAGCCGCCCGGCGAGAAACGCCTCGACGCACTCCTCGTTCGCCGCGTTGAAGACGGCGGGGGCCGTGCCGCCCAGTTCGCCGACGTGCCGGGCCAGGCCGACCGACGGGAAGGCCTCGGTGTCGAGCGGGAAGAACTCCCAGGTGGAGGCCTTGGTCCAGTCGAAGGCCGGGGCCGCGTCCGGGACGCGCTCGGGCCAGCCGATGCCGATGGCGATGGGGCCGCGCATGTCGGGCGGGGTCGCCTGGGCGAGCGTCGAGCCGTCCGTGAACTCCACCATCGAGTGGACGTACGACTGGGGGTGCACGACGACCTCGATGCGGTCGAAGGGGATGTCGTACAGCAGGTGCGCCTCGATGACCTCCAGGCCCTTGTTCACCAGGGTGGCGCTGTTCACCGTGATCACCGGGCCCATGGCCCAGGTCGGGTGGGCGAGCGCGTCCTCGCGGGTGACGTCGGCCAGCTGCTCGCGCGTACGGCCGCGGAAGGGGCCGCCGGAGGCCGTGACGACCAGCTTGCGGACGTCGGCGCGGGTGCCGGCGGCGAGCGCCTGGAAGAGGGCCGCGTGCTCCGAGTCGACCGGGATGATCTGACCCGGCTTCGCGAGCGCCTTGACCAGCGGGCCGCCGACGATCAGCGACTCCTTGTTGGCGAGGGCGAGGGTGCGGCCCGCTTCGAGGGCGGCGAGCGTGGGCGCGAGGCCGATGGAGCCGGTGATGCCGTTGAGCACGGTGTGGCACGGGGAGGCGGCCAGCTGGGTGGCCGCGTCCGGCCCGGCCAGGAGCTCGGGCAGGGGCTCGGAGCCGTACAGCGCCTTCAGCGCCTCGCGCAGCTCGGGCAGCACCTCCTCGCGGGCGACCGCGACCGCGGCGACCTTCAGCCGGTGCGCCTGCTCCGCGAGCAGTGCGACCCGGCCGCCGGAGGCGGCCAGGGCGGTGACCCGGAAGCGGTCGGGGTTGCGCAGCACCAGGTCGATGGCCTGGGTGCCGATGGACCCGGTCGAGCCGAGGACGACGATGTCCCGGCGTCCTGCGTCCACATCCACGGGGGAGAAGACGCTATGGGGATCGGCGAGAGGAGAGGGGCGGTCGCTCATGCCCCCCATTCTTGCCGCAAACGCTGTGCGGACTTCACGGGGTGTGGACAAACGCGTCGAAGACCCGGTGGAAGTCGGGGAACGTCTTCTTCACACAGCCGGGATCGTCGAAGGTGATCCCGGGCGCGCGCAGGGCGGTGACGGCGAAGGACATGACGATCCGGTGGTCGCCGTGGGTGGCGATCTCGACGGGTCCTGCGGGGGTGCCGGGGTGGATCTCGATCCAGTCGGGGCCGGTGCGGACGGTGATGCCGAGGCGGCGCAGGTTCTCGGCGCAGGCGTCGAGGCGGTCGCACTCCTTGACCCGGGTGTTGGCGACGTCCTCGATGCGGACGGGGCCGTCGGCGAAGGGCGCGAGCGCGGCGAGGGTCGGCATGGTGTCGGAGATGTCCCGCATGTTGACGGTGAGTCCGCGCAGGGTGCCGGTGGAGCGGACGGTCGTGCCGGTGTCGGTGATCTCGACGTCGGCGCCCATGCGGCGCAGGACGTCGACGAAGGCCAGGTCGCCCTGGAGGGCGCCGGTGCCGAGGCCGGGGACGGTGACGGAGCGGCCCGGTTCGAGGGCGGCCGCGGCGAAGAAGTAGCTTGCGGTGGAGGCGTCGGGCTCGATGCCGTACGTCCTCGCCCGGTAGCCGGTGGGGGCGACCCGGTACGTACGGCCGTCCTGGGCGACCTCGGCCCCGAAGGCCCGCATCATCGCGAGGGTGATCTCGACGTACGGCTCCGAGACCAGGTCGGTGACGGTGATGTCGAGGCCCTCGGCGGTGAGCGGGCCCAGCATGAGCAGGGCCGTCAGGTACTGGGAGGACTGCCCGGCGTCGAGGGTGAGCGCACCGCCCTTCACGCCGTGGGCGTGGACGGCGAGCGGGTGGTGGCCCTCCTTCTCGCCGTGCTGGAGGTCGACGCCGAGGGTCCGCAAGGCCTCCGTCAGGGGCGCGAGGGGGCGCCGCCGCATCTGGGCGGAGGCGTCGAAGCGGTACGTGCCGCGGCCCGCGGCGACGAGGGTGGGCAGGAAGCGGGCGGTCGTGGCGCCGTCGCGGCAGTAGACCTCGGCCGTGTCCGCGCCGGGGCCGTCGGGCCGGCCCTCGATGTGCCAGGCGCCGGGCTCGCGGCGGACCTCGTAGCCGAGGGCGGTGAGGCCTTCGGCGAAGCCCTCGGTGTCGTCGGAGACGAGCGGCCTGAGGAGGGTGGTGGTGCCCTCCGCGGCGGCGGCGAGGAAGAGCGCGCGGGCGGTGACGGACTTGGAGCCGGGGATGTCGATGACGGTCACGGGCGTCATCCTGCCGTGTGGGCGGGGCGGGCGGCCCCGCGTTCCGCATGGCGGAACGGGGGCGGTCACCGGGCGGTCGCCTCAGGGGATCCTGCGGTGGACGTTCTCCTCGGTCGACGGCCCCGGGGTGGCGTCCGCGATCCACGGACCGTCGTCGCCGGGGTCGACGATGCCGGCCTCCAGCCAGGTGTAGCGGCCGTCGAGGACGCCCTCGACGATCCGCCGGTCGAGGTCGTCGGTGTTGGACCAGAGGCGGCCGAAGAGCTCCTCGGTCCGTAGCCGGGACTGGCGGCAGAAGGTGTCCGCGAGCTCGTGCGCCTCCCGGCCGTGGTCGCCGGTGGTGCGGAGGAGTTCGGCCCGTACGCAGGCGGCGCTCATCGCGAAGAGTTCGGCGCCGATGTCGACGATCCGCCCGAGGAAGGCCTGCTTGAGCTCCATGCGGCCCTGCCAGCGGGACATCGCGTAGAAGGTCGAGCGGGCGAGCTTGCGGGAGGTCCGCTCGACGTACCGGAGGTGACCGGCGAGGTCGCCGAACTCCCCGTACGCCCGCGGCAGTTGCCCCGGGCCGGCGACGAGTCCTGGCAGCCAGCGGGCATAGAAGCCGCCGGCCCGGGCACCGGCCCGCGCCTTGTCGGCGAGCGACTTCCCGGGGTCGATGAGGTCGCCGGCGACGGAGAGGTGGGCGTCGACGGCCTCGCGCGCGATCAGCAGGTGCATGATCTCGGTCGAGCCCTCGAAGATCCGGTTGATCCGCAGGTCGCGCAGGACCTGTTCGGCGGGGACCGCGCGCTCGCCGCGGGCGGCGAGGGAGTCGGCGGTCTCGTAGCCGCGGCCGCCGCGGATCTGGACCAGTTCGTCGGCGATCAGCCAGGCCATCTCGGAGGCGTACAGCTTGGCGAGGGCGGCCTCGATGCGGATGTCGTTGCGGTCCTCGTCGGCCAGCTGCGAGGCGAGGTCGACGACGGCCTCCAGGGCGAAGGTGGTGGCCGCGATGAAGGAGATCTTGGTGCCGACGGCCTCGTGGCGGGCGACGGGGCCGCCCCACTGCTCGCGGACCCCCGACCATTCGCGGGCGATCTTCAGGCACCACTTGCCGGCGCCGGCGCACGCGGCGGGGAGCGAGAGGCGGCCGGTGTTGAGGGTGGTGAGGGCGATCTTGAGGCCGCTGCCCTCGGGGCCGATGCGGTTGCCGGCCGGGACGCGGACGCGGTGGAAGCGGGTGACGCCGTTCTCCAGGCCGCGCAGGCCCATGAAGGCGTTGCGGTGCTCGACGGTGATGCCGGGCGAGTCGGCCTCGACGACGAAGGCGGTGATGCCGCCGCGGTGGCCCTCGGAGGCGGGCACGCGGGCCATGACGACCAGCAGGTCGGCGACGACGCCGTTGGTGGTCCACAGCTTCACCCCGTCGAGGACGTACGTGCCGTCCCCGTCCCCGTCCCTCTCCCCGTCCTCCGGCACGGCGGTGGTGGCGAGGCGGGCCGGGTCGGAGCCGACGTCGGGCTCGGTGAGGAGGAAGGCGGAGAGGTCCGTACGGGCGAGGCGGGGCAGGAAGGCGTCCTTCTGTGCCTGCGTGCCGAAGAGCTTCAGCGGCTGCGGTACGCCGATCGACTGGTGCGCGGAGAGCAGGGCGCCGACGGCGGGGCTCGCGGAGCCGACGAGGGCCAGGGCGCGGTTGTAGTACAGCTGGGTGAGGCCGAGACCGCCGTACGCCGGGTCGATCTTCATCCCGAGCGCGCCGATCTCCTTGAGGCCGGTGATCGTCTCGTCCGGGATGCGGGCCTCGCGCTCGATGCGGGCGCCGTCGATCCGGGTCTCGCAGAACGTCCGGAGGGTCGCGAGGAAGGCCTCCCCGCGCCGGACGTCCTCGTCGGCGGGGAGCGGGTGGGGGTGGATGAGGTCCAGGCGGAACCGGCCGAGGAAGAGCTCCTTGGCGAAGCTCGGTTTGTGCCAGTGCTGCTCGCGCGCGGCCTCGGCGGTCTGCCGGGCCTCGTGTGCCGTGACCTTGGGCCGCTGGGTGGGAGCGGACATGGACACCTCCTCGGGCTGTCTGTCCGTCGTACCCGATTTCCGCGGGTTCGGAAAGACGAGCGGGCGCGTTCGAGCCGTGTCCTGCTGGCGAGACGCCCCGGCCGCCGGGGCGGGCGCCGCGTAGGGTCCCCGGCATGTCGCAGCCGATCAAGCTCATCATCCACATCAGCGCCCTGCCCGGGCGGGGCGCGGAGCAGGTCGCCGCCTTCGAGGCGCTGGCCCCTCTCGTACGGGCGGAGGAAGGCTGTCTGCGGTACGACCTCCACCGGGTGGCCGACGACCCCGACCGCTTCGTCCTGATCGAGCGCTGGGCCTCGGCCGAGGCGCTCGCCGCGCACGACGTCGCCCCGCACATGACGGCGGCGGACGCGACGAACAGGGCCTTCCGCGCGAAGCCCGCCGAGGTCGTCCGCCTCGTCGACGCGCCCGTGGCATGACGCAAGGGCACGACGAAAGGGCATGACGAAAGGGCATGACGAAAGACGGCCCGAGCCCCCGCACAGTGGGCTCGGGCCGCCTGGCCTCGTCGCGTACGGCCTACAGGGCTGTACGGCTCAGAGCGCGAGGCCCGTCAGGACCAGGACGCGCTCGTACGTGTAGTCGTCCATCGCGAACTTGACGCCCTCGCGGCCGACGCCGGAGCGCTTGGCGCCGCCGTACGGCATCTGGTCGGCGCGGTAGGAGGGGACGTCGCCGACGATCACGCCGCCGACCTCCAGCGCGCGGTGCGCGCGGAAGGCGGTCTGCAGGTCGCGCGTGAAGACGCCCGCCTGGAGGCCGAAGTCGGAGTCGTTGACCGCGGCGAAGGCCTCGGCCTCGCCGTCGACCTTGGCGATCGTGAGGACCGGGCCGAAGACCTCGGCGCGGGCGAGGGTGACGCCCCCGGGGAGCTCGGAGAGGACGGTCGGGGCGTAGGTGGCGCCCTCGCGCTTGCCGCCGGTGAGGAGCTTGGCGCCCGCGGCGACGGCCTCGTCCACCCAGGACTCGACGCGCTGCGCGGCGGCCTCGTCGACCAGCGGGCCGACGTCGGTGGCGGCGTCGGACGGGTCGCCGGTGACCTGGGCCTCGACGGCGGCGACGATCTTCGGCACCAGGCGGTCGTAGACCGAGGCGTCGGCGATCACGCGCTGCACGGAGATGCAGGACTGGCCGCCCTGGTAGTTGGAGAAGGTGGCGATTCGGCTCGCCGCCCAGTCCAGGTCGGCCTCGGAGGACCAGTCGGGCAGGACGACGGCGGCGGCGTTGCCGCCGAGCTCCAGGGTGCAGTGCTTGTGCGGCACCGACTCCTGGATGGCGTAGCCGACCTTGTCCGAGCCGGTGAAGGAGATGACCGGCAGGCGCTCGTCCTTGACGAGGGCGGGCATGCGGTCGTTCGGCACGGTCAGGATCGACCAGGAGCCGGCCGGCAGCTCGGTCTCGGCCAGGATCTCGCCCAGGATCAGGGAGGAGATCGGGGTCGACGGGGCCGGCTTGAGGATGATCGGGGCGCCGACGGCGATGGCCGGGGCGACCTTGTGGGCGCTGAGGTTCAGCGGGAAGTTGAACGGCGCGATGCCGAGGACGACGCCCTTGGGGATACGGCGGGTGAGGGCGAGGCGGCCCGCGCCGCCGGCCTCGGTGTCCAGGCGCTGGGCCTCGCCGGCGTTCCAGCGGCGGGCCTCCTCGGCGGCGAAACGGAAGACGGAGACGGCACGGCCGACCTCACCGCGGGCCCACTTGATGGGCTTGCCGTTCTCGGCGGAGATCAGCAGGGCGATCTCCTCGGTGCGCTCGGCGAGCCGCTTCGACACGTGGTCGAGGGCGGCGGCGCGGACGTGCGCCGGGGTCGCGGCGAACTCGTCGACGACGGCGTGCGCGGCGGCGACGGCCTCCTCGACCTGGGCCTCGGTGGGCACGCTGACCTTGCCGACCAGACGTCCGTCGAAGGAGTTCGTGACGTCGAAGGTGGCCTCGCCGGTGGCCTCGCGGCCGGCGAGCCAGAAGGCGTGGGTGGTCGTCATTGCGTCCCGGCCCTTTCCGTTTCGGTGGTGCGAGCGATCGCTCTCCTCACACGGTAGGGCCGGGGCGGCGGGGGCGGGCTTGTCCGGTATGGAGTAGTGGGGTGAAGGCTCTGTCCGCTTCGGCCGAAGAGCTTCCCCGCCCGCCCTTACCCGAGCGCTTCCTCAACCAGCCCGCCCTCACCCCGACCCTTGCTCACACCAGCCCGGCCTCACCCCGGCCTTCGCTCACCCCACCCCGCCCTCACCGGCGCCGTTCGGTCGAGACGATCAGCCAGACGCCGGCCACGACGATCGCGCCGCCGAGGAGGAGCGGCCAGGTGAGCGTCTCGTTCAGGACGAGGGCGCCGAGGGCGACGGCGACCACGGGATTGACGTACGCGTAGGTGGCGACCAGGGAGATCGGGGCGGCCTGGAGGAGCCAGGCGTACGCGGTGAAGGCGATCAGCGAGCCGAAGACGACCAGATAGGCGAGGGCGGCCCAGGAGCGGGTGGAGACCTCGGCGAGGTCGAAGCCGTGCTGCTCGCCGCGGATCAGGCCGACGGCGAGGCCCGCGAGACCGCCGGCGATCATCTCGTACGCGCTGGCGGTGAAGGGGTTGGCCGGCATCGGCAGGCGTGAGGAGGAGAAGGAGCCCACGGACCAGCAGAGGGTCGCGACGACGACGAGGAGGACGCCGCCGATCCGCACGTCGCCGCTGAGCCCGGGGAGGGTCAGGACGGCGAGGCCCGCGAGGCCGAGGAGCACGCCGGCGGTGCCGCCGAGGGTGGGCCGGTCGCCGGAGACGGCCTTGAGGACGACGACCCAGGCGGGGACGACGGCGATGAGGAGCGCGGCGAGGCCGGACGGTATGGAGGTCTCGGCGAGGACGACGAGGCCGTTGCCGCCGAGGATGAGGAGCAGGCCGACGAGGACGGCCGAGGCGAGCTGCCGGCGGGTCACCTTCAGGGCGGCGGGGCCCTGCCGCCAGGCGATGATCCCGGCCAGGAGCAGCCCGGCGGTGACGAAGCGGGCGCCGCCGGAGAGGAAGGGCGGCACCGTCTCCACGACGATCCGGATGCCGAGGTAGGTCGACCCCCAGACGACGTACACGATGCCGAGCGCGGCCCAGACGGCGCCGGTGATCCGGCGGGCCTGGGCGGTGGCGCCTACGCCGGCGGGGGTCGTACGGGGTTCGGGGGCGGTGGTCGGCTGCACCTCGGGGGCCGGATCGACGGCGGGGCTTGTCATGTGCAGGAGAGTAGGGAACTCAGGAGGTAAAGACCAAGAAATCTGCCCGCCTTCGGGCAGGAAACCCCGAATTTGGACGGATGGAACGGAGTAAGGGCCCCTCGGTACGGGGGTGACAGGATGGCCCCGACCGCGACAGCGAATGAGCGCATGGGGGAAGAACATGATCCTGATGGTCCTGATCGGCGTCCTGGTGCTCGCCGTCGGAGGGTGCGTCTGCGTCGTGTGGGCGTCCCGGGGCGGCCCGCCCTGGGTCCGCGCGGTGGCCAAGGTGACCCTGCTCGGCGGCGAGGTCGTCCGCGACCACCAGCGGCGGAGCCGTAAGCAGCAGGGCGACGGCGGCGCCACCGGCGAGTAGCGGGGCGTACGGGACACCGCCCTCAGGGCGTGTCCTCCCCCGTCGCCTTCAGCGCCAGCCACAGCTCCATCCGGACGTCCGCGTCGTCCAGCGAGCGGCCCAGGATCTCCTCCACGCGCCGCATCCGGTAGCGCAGGGTGTGTCGGTGGACGCCCAGGTCCGCCGCCGCCGCGTCCCACTGGCCGTGCCGGGAGAGCCACGCGCGCAGGGAGGCGACCAGATCGCCGCGGCCCGTCGCGTCGTGCTCCCGCAGCGCGCGGAGCATGCCGTCGGCGAAGGCCCGGACGGCGTCGTCGGCGAGGAGCGGCAGCACCGAACCGGCGGCCAGCTCCTCGTGCTCGACGAGCGCGCGGCCCCGCCGCCGGGCGACCGCGAGGGCCTGCTCCGCCTGCTTGTACGCGGCTGCCGCGGCGACCGGACCGGCGGGGGCGGAGAGCCCGACGACGACCCCGGCCTCCTCCGCCTCCCGCTCCGTGTACCCGTGGCACTCCGATACGACGGCTCCCCCGTCCCCGGCGAGGACGACGAGCCGCCCCTCGCTCTCCGGGACCGTGAGCACCGCCTCGCCGGCCCGGGCCGCGGCCGTCTCCAGGGTCTCGGCGAGGGCCGGCAGCGGGGCTTCCCCCGCCGGCTCGCCCCCGGCGGGCTCGGCGACGATCAGCCGGAAGGGGGCGTCGAGCAGCCCGCCGTACACGTCTCCCGCGACCGCGCGGGCGTGGTCCGGCTGCCCCGAGAGCAGCATCCGCAGGACGGCCGCGCCGAGCCGGTGTTCCGCGGCCTGGAGCGAGCGGGAACGTTCCGTCGTGAGGGTGAGCAGGGCGATCGCCGAGTGCACCGCATACCGCTCGGCCGTCCCGAGGGGCGCGCCCGTGCCGACCGCGAGCGCGCCCCGGACGCGCCGTCCGGTGCCGAGCGACTGGAGCTCGACGCGGTCGTCCGTACCGCCCACGACGGCGCTCGCGGGCGCGGGCCGGTCGCGCAGCCGTTCCACGTCGGGGGTGAGCCGGGCGGCCCGGCGGGCCGCCCACTCGGGCGAGACGGCGACGACCGTGCCGGAGGTGTCGTACAGCGCGGCCCAGCCGTCGACGTGCGCGGCGAGCCGGGCGACAACGGCTTCCGGGCCTTCGGCGAGCGCGGCGCGGGTCAGCTCGCGCTGGACCTCGAAACCGGCCGTGACGGCGCGGTACTGGTCGGCGGAGATGGCCGCCGAGACCGCCTTGCTGATCGCCAGGAACGGGGTCCTGCGCGGCACCTCCAGGAGGGGCAGGTGTTCCTCGCGCGCCGCGTCGAGCAGGGCCGACGGGATCTCGTCGTAGTTGACGCCGACGGCGAACCCCAGCCCGACGACACCCGCGCCGAGCAGCCGCCGCACGTAACGGCGCATCGCCTCCAGGTCCTCCGCGTCCAGCGTGAGCGCGGTGGTGAGCAGGAGCTCGCCGCCCTCCATGTACGGGACGGGGTCGGCCAGCTCGCTGACGTGGGCCCAGCGGACGGGGGTGTCGAGGCGGTCCTCACCCGCGCGGACGATCAGCTTGAGGGCGGAGTGCTGCACGAGCGAGGCGAGGGTGGGCGGCATTGGGGACCGTCGGACCTTTGGGCGAGGGGGGCGCCGCTCAGCCGAGCGGCGCCCCCGATTGTGCCAGGGCCTCAAGACCCCCGCTCAGCCGCGGAGCTCGACGAGGAGCGGTGGGGTGTGCTCGCCACGCACATGGGTGAGGGAGAGGACGGCGTGCCCGGGGGGCACGGCATGAGCGAGATCGGACGCGGACCACCGCTGCCGCTCGACCTCCCGGACGGTGACGGCCTCGGTGGTCACGGCCTTGCCCGTCGCCAGCTTGCGCAGGGCGTGGAACGCCCGGGTCATCGGCTGGTCGGCGAAGACGGTGTGGTGGGCCACCTCGGTCGTCTCCACCCGTTCGGTACCCCACGCCTCGGCGAAGGCGCGGCCGTCCCAGGTGGGGAGCCCGGCGAAGGCCATCCGGCAGCCGACGCCGGCGAGGAGCGGCCCGTGCAGCGCCTCGGGCACCTCCGCGAGGGTACGGAGGGCCAGGACGACGCCCGCGTTCTGCGGGCGCAGCCGCTGGAGGGCCCGCACGGTCCCCGGCGTGAGCGCGCCCGCCGCGTCGTCGAGCACCAGGCAGGCGAAGTGCCCGCTCCCGGCACGGTCCCGGGTCACCTGCTGGAACTGGGCGAGCAGCAGCCGGTTGAGCAGGCGCGCGGCTTCCTCGTGGCCGCCTTCCGGCAGGATGACCCGTACCCGCATCGGGTGCTGGGCGACGGCGCGGAGAGAGAACGGCCGCACGTCGCGGCCGCCGCCGAAGAACTCGGCGAAGGCGGGTCGGTCGAGGGCGGTGAGCCGGTCGGCGAGCACGGGGCCCACGTCGGTCGCGGTGCCGACCTGACGCATCCGGGATTCCAGCTCACGGCGCATCGCCTGCGCTCCGTCGGCCGGCAGCAGGTCGAGCAGCGCCCCCAGGACTTCGGGGCGGGCTTCGAGCAGTTCCCGCAGGACCGGGACGGTCGGGAAGCGCCCGTACGCGGCCCGGTAGGGGCCGATGAGCTGGGCGAGCACCGTGGCGGCGCGCCGGGTCTCCACGCCTTCCATGTCGCCGACGAGCCCTTCGGCGAGGAAACTGGCGGCCTCGTCCGGGTCGGTGGCCCCCGCGTACAGGTCCAGGTCGTACCGGGAAGAGGGGTCTCCGAGGCGGACCACGACGTCGTACGCCTCGTCGGGGCCGAGCGGCGCCCCGGCCGCACCGACGGCGACGACGGCGACGGCTCCGGTGAGCGCCTGGAGGGTGAGCGACTCGACGACGGGCGCGACGAGCGAGCGGGTCTTGCCCGCGCCTGAGGGGCCTACGGCGAGGAGGGAGGTGCCGAGGAGCCCGGGATCGAGCGCGAGACCGGCGCCGTGATAGGCGCGCGGGGTGCGCTCGGCGGCCGCCCAGCGGCCCACCCGGACCTGCCCCAGGAGCAGGTCGTGGGTAGCCGAACGGCTCGGCAGGTCACGGTCGCCCGACGGGTGTGCGACCGCGGCGGCGCCCTGGCGAAGGAGGGCGTCGACGAGGGCGGCGCGGCGTTTGGCGTCCTTGTCGCTGTTCTGCCACCCGCGGCGCACCCGTGCGCAGTCGACGTCGTTCATCCGCCCGGTGACCAGTTCGCCGGCGAGCAGGTCGGCGGCGCGGTGCTCGCCGGCGCCCCTGAGCTCGGGCCATTGGGAGCGGGGGGTTTCGGGGCCGGCCGGGGCGGTGGGGGCCGGGGCGCCGCCGGGAGCGGACCGGGCGCGCCATTGCCTGAAGAGACGCGGCCACTCGCCGACGCGGGCGAAAGGCCAGACGACCGCCACCGTGATCAGCGCGCGCATGGGGTAGACGAAGAGCGGCGACTTGGGTACGTCCCAGCCGCCCGTGACCAGGGCGGCGAGGCAGGCGAACGGGTCGACGACGGGCAGCGGGGGCCACCCGAGGCCGAGGGTCTCGGAAAAGACGAACGCCAGGACGATCAGGGCCCCCGTACCCGCGAGCGCGGCGCGCACGGGCGGGCGGCACCGGCTCAGGTAGTGGCGGGTGACATTGCCCCAGGAGCCGAGGGCGCCGATGCCCCATACCAGCGCGAGGAAGAGAGCGCCGTCGAAGACGCTGTGCGCCGCGACGCCCTCCCAGTCCTTCGGGGCGGTGGTGAGGGGATACCACCAGTCGTTCGGGGTGAGGGTCCGCAGCAGCACGTCCGCGTACGGGAGGGTGTTGCTCCGCCACGCCGACCAGATGACCAGTCCGACGGCCACCGGGATCAGCATCCCGATGAAGGTGACCGGTGCGAGCCGCGCGGGCGCCTCGGGCGGAGGTACGTGCCGGAAACGCCAGATGCCGAGTCCGGCCTTGGGGCGCGGGGCGTCGAGCCACTCGACAGCGGGCGAGGAGCCCGGCGCTCCTGTGGCCCCAGGAGCCTCGGACGGCGTGGGCGGGACGCTCGGCTGGGGCGGGACGCGGCCGGGGTCCGCCGTCCGGGCGGGGTCCGGCGGCGCGGCCGGATACGTGGGGGCGGCGGGACGCACCTCGTAGGCCGGGGGTGTCGGGGGGATCCGCGGGGCCGGCGAGGGCACCTGGTGGGCCGGGGCGCCCGGCGGTGGGCCCGCGGGGTGGGGTAGTGCGCCTTCCCTGGTGTCGCGTGACTCGTACGTGCCGTCGGTCTCCATGTACCCCTGCCCCCTGAACAGCCAGGTCGCCGCGTCTGTGCCTTCGTCAATCTAGTGGGCCGGGAGCGCCCCGGAGGGGTTTCGCCCACCCGTACGGGCGATCGCCGCCGAGCGGCGGGAACGGTCACCCTTGGAGGTGGAAGCGGAGCCGCCATGTCCATCCCGGACAACGGCACACCCGCGATCACTCCCGATCGGCGCATGCCGCACCCCCTCCCCCGCACCTAGCCTGCGGAGGAAACCCGCAAGTGCGTCCAGAACACCCCCAGGAGCCCCGCATGAACGCTGTCCCGCAGGAGCGGCGCGTCGTCACCGCCATCCCCGGTCCGAAGTCGCTGGAGCTTCAGGCCCGCCGTCTCGACACGGTCGCCGGTGGCGTCGGCTCGACGCTCCCCGTCTTCACCAAGCGGGCCGGTGGCGGCATCATCGAGGACGTCGACGGCAATCGCCTGATCGACTTCGGCTCCGGCATCGCCGTGACCTCCGTCGGCGCCTCCGCCGAGGCCGTCGTCCGCCGCGCCACCGCGCAGCTCCAGGACTTCACGCACACCTGCTTCATGGTGACGCCGTACGAGGGTTACGTGGAGGTCTGCGAGGCGCTCGCCGAGCTGACCCCGGGCGACCACGCCAAGAAGTCCGCGCTCTTCAACTCCGGCGCCGAGGCCGTCGAGAACGCGGTGAAGATCGCCCGCTCGTACACCAAGCGCCAGGCCGTCGTCGTCTTCGACCACGGCTACCACGGCCGTACGAACCTCACGATGGCGCTGACGTCGAAGAACATGCCGTACAAGCAGGGCTTCGGGCCGTTCGCCCCCGAGGTCTACCGCGTGCCGGTGGCCTACGGCTACCGCTGGCTCACCGGTGCCGAGAACTGCGGCCCCGAGGCCGCCGCCCAGGCGATCGACCAGATCAGCAAGCAGATCGGCGCCGACAACGTCGCCGCGATCATCATCGAGCCGGTCCTCGGCGAGGGCGGCTTCATCGAGCCGGCGAAGGGCTTCCTGCCGGCGATCGTGAAGTTCGCCAACGACAACGGCATCGTTTTCGTGGCCGATGAGATCCAGTCCGGCTTCTGCCGTACCGGCCAGTGGTTCGCGTGTGAGGACGAGGGCATCGTCCCGGACCTCATCACCACCGCCAAGGGCATCGCGGGCGGTCTGCCGCTCGCCGCCGTCACCGGTCGCGCCGAGATCATGGACTCCGTCCACGGCGGCGGTCTGGGCGGCACCTACGGTGGCAACCCGGTCGCCTGCGCCGGTGCGCTCGGCTCCATCGAGACGATGAAGGAGCTCGACCTCAACGGCAAGGCGAAGCACATCGAGGAGGTCATGAAGGCCCGCCTCACCGCCATGCAGGAGAAGTTCCCGATCATCGGCGACATCCGCGGCCGCGGCGCCATGATCGCCATCGAGCTCGTCAAGGACCCGGCGACCAAGGAGCCGTTCGCGGAGGCCGCGGGCGCCCTGGCGAAGGCCTGCCACGCCGAGGGCGTGCTGGTCCTGACCTGTGGCACCTACGGCAACGTGCTGCGCTTCCTGCCGCCGCTGGTCATCGGCGAGGACCTCCTGAACGAGGGCCTCGACATCATCGAGAACGCGTTCGCACAGATCTGAGCGGAGCGGGCCCGGCGGGCCCGGTTCTCACACACGGTGTGAAGACTCTGTGGGGGGCCGATGGCGGGATGCCCTTCCCGCTGTCGGCCCCCTCTTCTCTGGCGTACGGTTTCTGCAGATGAGAGAAACACCCCGGGCGGAGCCTCCCCAGCCCCGCCCACACCGCGCTTCGGCGCACACCGCTGGAGCCTCGTGCTCCGGGACTCCTCACCGATCGGA
Source organism: Streptomyces sp. NPDC058650 (assembly GCF_042717315.1). Classification (NCBI taxonomy): domain Bacteria; kingdom Bacillati; phylum Actinomycetota; class Actinomycetes; order Kitasatosporales; family Streptomycetaceae; genus Streptomyces; species Streptomyces sp. NPDC058650. The sequence goes on along the minus strand of NZ_JBHXRL010000002.1, from coordinate 445,108 downwards.
TGGCCGCCCGCCCCACACCCCCCGGGGCGCGCGGCAGCCCGATCCCCTCGGCCGCCCTGGAACCACCCCCCCTGTTCCAGGGCGGCCGGCTCTCTTCTCGGCGCTCGTCGCCCTCGCCGTCGTGACCTGGCAGGTGCTCGTCCACGGCCCCTTGGCCAGGCTCGACGAGCGGGTGTCCCGCTCGCTGGTGGACTCGGTCCCCCGCTCCCTGAGCGAACTCGCCTCCGACCTCGGCAATATGACGGTCGCCCTGCCGGTCCTCGTCTGCGCGATGGCGTACGCGGTGTGGCGCGGCCGCCGGATCGCCGCCCTGTACGCGGGGCTCGCGATGGCCCTCGTACCGCTCCTGGTGATTCCGCTGAAGGAGTGGACGGCCCGGCCCGGTCCCCTGGAGCCGTGGGCTCAGGGCTACTACCCCTCCGGCCACACGGCCACCGCGTTGGTCGCCTACTTCGGCGCGGCCTTCCTCGTCTCGAACCGGCTGATCCCCGTCGCCGCCGTACTGACGGCGGTGACGGGGACCGGGCTGGTCCTGCGCGGCTACCACTGGCCCCTGGACGTGCTGGCCAGCCTGTGCCTGGGGGTGCTGATCCTGGCGGTCAGCTCCACGTGTACGCGTCGAAGTTCTTCGAGAACGCCCACTGGTTGTAGCGGTCCCAGTTGATCGACCAGGTCATCAGGCCGCGCAGCGTCGGCCAGGTGCCGTGGGTCTGGTAGGTGCCGCAGTCGGTCTTCCTCGTCAGGCAGTTGAGGGCCTTGTTCACCTCGGCCGGTGCCGTGTGGCCGTTGCCCGCCTGGGTGGAGGCCGGGAGGCCGATGGCGACCTGTTCGGGGCGGAGCGCCGGGAAGAAACGCTCGCTGTTGCCCGCGACCGGGAAGCCGGTGAGCAGCATGTCGGTCATGGCGATGTGGAAGTCGGCGCCGCCCATCGAGTGGTACTGGTTGTCCAGGCCCATGATGGAGCCCGAGTTGTAGTCCTGGACGTGGAGCAGCGTGAGGTCGTCGCGCAGGGCGTGGATGACCGGGAGGTAGGCGCCCGCGCGCGGGTCCTGGCCGCCCCAGGGGCCGGAGCCGTAGTACTGGTAGCCGAGCTGGACGAAGAAGGTCTCCGGGGCCATCGTCAGGACGAAGCCTGAGCCGTACTTGGCCTTGAGGGCCCTGACCGCCTGGATCAGGTTGACGATGACGGGGCTCGTCGGGTTCCGGAAGTCGGTGTCGCCGGTCTGGAGCGAGAGGGAGTGGCCCTCGAAGTCGATGTCGAGGCCGTCGAGGCCGTACTCGTCGATGATCTTCGAGACGGAGGAGACGAAGGTGTCGCGGGCGGCGGTGGTGGAGAGCTGGACCTGGCCGTTCTGGCCGCCGATGGAGATGAGCACCTTCTTGCCCGCGGCCTGCTTGGCCTTGATCGCCGTCTTGAAGTCCGCGACGGATTCGACGTTCGGGCATTCGGTGGCGGGGCAGAGGGAGAAGCGGATGTCGCCCGAGGTCACCGAGGTGGGTTCACCGAAGGCGAGGTTGATGACGTCCCAGGAGTCGGGGACGTCTGCCATGCGGGTGTAGCCGGAGCCGTTGGCGAAGCTGGCGTGCAGGTAGCCGACGAGGGCGTGCGCGGGCAGGCCGGGGTTGCCGCCCCCGCCGCCGCTGGTCGTCGTGGCGGTGACGGCGGCCGACTTCGGGGACTCGCCCGCGCTGTTCACCGCGGCGACCTGGAAGGTGTACGCGGTGGAGGCCGCGAGCCCGGTCGCGGTGGCCGAGGTCCCGGTGACCGTCTGGATCTTCGTGGTGCCCCGGTAGAGGTTGTACGAGGTGGCGCCGGAGACCGCGGTCCAGGTCAGCGGCACCGTGGTGGAGGTCGGGGAGCCCGCGGCGAGTCCGGTGGGGGCGGCCGGGAGCTGGACCGGGTCGCCGCCGGGGCCGAAGAGGGAGAGGTCGTCGGCCTGGTAGGCGGGGGTGCCGTACCAGCCGTGCGTGTAGAGCGTCACCGAGGTGGTCGAGGCGCCCGTCGTGAACCTGGTCGAGAGGCGCTGCCAGTCGGGGGCGGATCCCGTCCAGGTGGAGACGTCGGTGGTGCCGGTGCCGGAGGCGCCGAGGTAGACGTAACTGCCGCGGACCCAGCCGCTCAGCTCGTACGAGGAGTTGGGTTTGACGGTGACGGTCTGGGAGCACTTGGCGTTGTCGCTGCCGGCCGGGGTGGCCTGGAGCGCCTTCGTCCCGCCGTGTACGGGCGACGAGACGACAGCGCCGCTGCCTGCCGTGCAGTTCCAGCCGTCGAGGCCGGCCTCGAAGCCGCCGTTGCGGGCGAGTTCGGCGTCGGCGGCCAGCGCGGCCGCGGGGGTGAGTGCCATGAGTCCGCCGGCGGCGAGGACGCCCGCCAGCAGCAGGGTGAGGGGTCTGGTGCGGTCCACAACTGCCTCCGGGGGTGGGGGAATCGAGGTGGAGCGCGCCACAGCATGGTCCAGACCAATCAAGTGGTCAAGACCTCTGTCTCGTACGGGACTTGCCCGCGACTCGCGTCAGACGCCGGAAGCGCCCCCGTCACCCCTGGCCAGCCGGACCGCCGCCTCGTGCATCGCCAGCTCCAGGAGCGAGGTGTCGTTGAGGGTGCCCATCCCGTCCGGCGTCACCAGCCAGCGGACGCCACCGGTCGCCCGCCCCGGGTGCGGGACGACGATCCACGTGCCGGGGCCCGCGCTGCGCACCCCGGTGCCGAGCCAGCGGGCGGCGGTGCCCGGCGGGACGAAGAAGCCGACCCGGGCGTCGCCGAAGTCGGCGAGCACCGGTCCCGGCCGGTCCACCAGGCGACTCAGCACGTCGAGGGTGGGGTAGCCGAGGTCCCCCGGCAGGATCAGGACGTCCCAGCGCCTTCCGGCGGGCAGCAGCGCGACCCCGTGGGGGTTGCGCTCCCACTCCCACCGGCAGACGTCGGGATCCGGCGCCACCGATGCCAGCCACTCCACGGCACTCCTGGCGCCTGTGGCCCCCGTACCAGTCATCGCAACGGTCTCCTTCCGTGTGGACACGGTGTCCACCCGGAGAGAGCGGGGTCGACGTCTTCTCTTACGCGACTTCGGGGCATCAATAGGCAGTGATCTGGGTCACATGACGCGGGCCCGGTCGGGTGGACGGCGCCGGGACCGGGCGGCCGGCGGGAACGGCGAGGCGGGGCCACGGCGGACACCGTGACCCCGCCCCCGTACCGCGGCGAATGGGCGACTAGCTGTCGAAGCCGAGACCCAGCTTGTCCATCGTCTTCAGCCACAGGTTGCGCCGGCCGCCGTTCTCGTCGGCGCGGGCCATCGACCACTTGGTGATGCCGATGCCGGCCCAGGCGATCGGCTCGGGCGGGAAGGGCAGCGGCTTCGAGCGGACCATGTCCAGCTCGGTGCGCTCGGTGCGCTCCCCGGAGAGCAGGTCGAGCATGACGTCCCCGCCGAAGCGGGTCGCGCCGACACCGAGGCCGGTGAACCCGGCCGCGTACGCGACCTTGCCCTGGTACGCCGTACCGAAGAAGGCCGAGAAGCGCGAGCAGGTGTCGATCGCGCCGCCCCAGGCGTGGCTGAAGCGCAGGCCCTCCAGCTGCGGGAAGCAGCGGAAGAAGTGCTCGGCGAGCTTGAGGTAGGTCTCCGGGCGGTGGTCCATCTCGGCGTCGAGCTTGCCGCCGTAGGGGTAGATCGCGTCGTAGCCGCCCCACAGGATCCGGTTGTCGGCCGTGATCCGGAAGTAGTGGAACTGGTTGGCGGAGTCGCCCAGGCCCTGCCGGTTCCTCCAGCCGACGGAGGCGAGCTGCTCGGGGCTGAGCGGCTCGGTCATGAGGGCGTAGTCGTACACCGGGACGGTGTACGGCCGGACCCGCTTGACCAGCGACGGGAAGACGTTGGTGCCGAGCGCGACCCGGCGGGCGACGACCTTGCCGTACGGGGTGCGCACGCCCATGCCGGCGCCGACGGAGACCAGTTCGAGACCGGGGGTGTTCTCGAAGATCCGGACGCCCAGGTCGAGACAGGCCCGCTTCAGGCCCCAGGCCAGCTTGGCCGGGTTGAGCATGGCCACACCGCGGCGGTCCCAGAGGCCGCCGAGGAAGGTCGGCGAGTCGACCTCGGCCCGGACGGCGTCCCGGTCGAGGAGTTCGAGGCCGTCGGCGAGACCGAGCCGCTCGGTCTCCTCGTACATCTCGGTCAGTTCCTCGACCTGGTACGGCTCGGTGGCCACGTCGATCTCGCCGGTGCGCTCGAAGTCGCAGTCCAGGGAGTAGCGGGCGACCGCCTCCTCGATGCCGTCGAGGTTGCGCTCGCCGAGCTCCTCCAGCTTCGGCAGCTCGCCCGGCCAGCGGGCGAGTCCGTTGCCGAAGCCGTGGGTGAGGGAGGCGGCGCAGAAGCCTCCGTTGCGGCCCGAGGCGGCCCAGCCCACCTCGCGCCCTTCGATCAGTACGACGTCCCTGGAGGGTTCGCGCTCCTTGGCGAGGAGCGCGGTCCACAGTCCGCTGTAGCCGCCGCCGACGACGAGGAGATCGCACTTCTCGGTGCCGGTGAGGGCGGGCAGGGCTCCGGGCTTGCCCGGGTCTTCCAGCCAGAAGGGGACGGGCTGGGCGTCGGAGAGAGATTGTGCAGCGAGACGCATGGCAGCTGGGGCCATGGTTTCCAACTCCTTCGGTGCCTGAGCTGCCTGGTGCTCAGGCTGTCGTGCTCAGGCTGTTGCTGATTTCTTGCGCCGGTTCGTAATGATTTGCCCGGCCACCACCATCAGTACCGCGAGGACGAACATCGCGGTGCCGATGACGTTGATCTGAACGGGGGTTCCACGCTGCGCCGAGCCCCAGACGAACATGGGGAAGGTGACGGTGGAGCCCGCGTTGAAGTTGGTGATGATGAAGTCGTCGAACGAGAGCGCGAAGGCGAGCAGCGCGCCGGCGGCGATGCCGGGTGCGGCGATCGGGAGCGTCACGCGCAGGAAGGTCTGCACGGGGCCCGCGTAGAGGTCGCGGGCGGCCTCCTCAAGGCGCGGGTCCATGGACATGACCCGGGCCTTGACCGCCGTCACGACGAACGACAGACAGAACATGATGTGGGCGATCAGGACCGTCCAGAAGCCCAGCTCGATCCCCATGTTGAGGAAGAGCGTGAGCAGCGAGGCGGCCATGACGACCTCGGGCATCGCCATCGGCAGGAAGATGAGCGAGTTGATCGCGCCGCGCGCCCGGAAGCGGTAGCGGACGAGCGCGAAGGCGATCATCGTGCCGAGGACGAGGGCGCCGACGGTGGACCAGGCGGCGAGCTGGAGCGAGAGGGAGAGCGACTCGCACATGTCGGCGACGCCGCAGGGATCCTTCCAGGCGTCCAGGGAGAAGCGCTGCCAGGAGTAGTTGAAGCGCCCGTTCGGCTTGTTGAACGAGAACACCATCACGACGATGTTCGGCAGGATCATGTACGCGAGCGTGAGCAGGCCCGCGATGACGACAAGGTTCCGACGGATCCAACGCATCAGACCAGATCCTCCGTTCCCGCTCGGCGGATGTAGACGGTGACCATGACCAGCACGATCGCCATGAGGATGAAGGAGAGCGCGGCCGCCGTCGGGTAGTCGAGGACCCGCAGGAACTGCGACTGGATGACGTTGCCGACCATCTTGGTGTCCGTCGAGCCGAGCAGTTCGGCGTTGACGTAGTCGCCGCTGGCCGGGATGAACGTGAGCAGGGTGCCGGAGACGACGCCGGGCATCGACAGCGGGAAGGTCACCTTGCGGAAGGTCGTCGCCGGGGAGGCGTACAGGTCCTGCGCGGCCTCGTGCAGCCGGCCGTCGATCCGTTCCAGGGAGGTGTAGAGGGGCAGGATCATGAACGGCAGGAAGTTGTACGTGAGACCGCAGACCACCGCCATCGGCGTGGCGAGCACGCGCTCGCCCTCGGTCCAGCCGAGCCAGCTGGTCACGTCGAGGACGTGCAGCGCGTTCAGCACGTCGACGACGACACTGTCGTCCGCCAGGATCGTCTTCCACGCGAGCGTCCGGATGAGGAAGCTGGTGAAGAACGGGGCGATGACGAGGACGAGGAGCAGGTTGCGCCAGCGACCGGCCTTGAAGGCGATCAGGTACGCCAGCGGGTAGCCGAGCAGCAGGCACAGCAGGGTCGCGGTCCCGGCGTACAGCAGGGAGCGGACGAACTGCGGCCAGTACTCGGTGAAGGCGTCCCAGTACGTCTGGAAGTGCCAGGTGACCTGGAAGCCCTGCTCCAGGGAGCCGGTCTGGATCGAGGTCGACGCCTGGTAGACCAGTGGCAGCGCGAAGAAGACGAGCAGCCAGATGATGCCGGGCAGCAGCAGCCAGTACGGGACGAGCCGCTTGCGGGTGGAGGGCTTGCGCGGAACCGGTGCCTCGACCGGCCGCGGTGCCTCCTCCTTCACGAGGGTGGAAGTGCTCATCCGGCGTCCTCCACCGTCTCCACACCCGCGTCGATGTCCTGGGCCGCGTCGAGCCCGAAGGTGTGCGCCGGGTTCCAGTGCAGGACGACCTCGGCGCCGGGGCGGAGTCGCGCGTCCCTTTCGATGTTCTGCTCGTACACCTGGAGCTCCGCCCCCGCCGGGCTGTTCACCACGTACTGCGTGGAGACGCCGATGAAGGAGGAGTCGACGATCCGGCCGGTGACCCGGTTGCGGCCGTCGGCGATCGAGCCCGCGTCGTCGGCGTGCGCGAGCGAGATCTTCTCGGGGCGGACGCCGACGAGCACCTTGCCGCCCTGGCGGACGGCGGAGGTACAGCGGTCGCCGGGGACCCGGAGCTTGCCGCCGCCGGCGGTGACGAGGACGTCGGCGCCGGAGGAGCCGGTCTCCAGGACCTCGGCCTCGATGAGGTTCGAGGTGCCGAGGAAGTTGGCGACGAAGGTGGTCTGCGGGTTCTCGTACAGGTCGGCGGGGGCGCCGAGCTGCTCGACCCGGCCGCCGTTCATCACCGCGACCTGGTCGGCCATGGTCATGGCCTCCTCCTGGTCGTGGGTGACGTGGACGAAGGTGATGCCGACCTCGGTCTGGATCCGCTTGAGCTCCAGCTGCATCTGGCGGCGCAGCTTGAGGTCGAGCGCGCCGAGCGGCTCGTCGAGGAGGAGGACCTGCGGGTGGTTGATGAGCGCGCGGGCCACGGCGACGCGCTGCTGCTGGCCGCCGGAGAGCTGGTGCGGCTTGTGGCGGGCCTTGTCGCCGAGCTGGACGAGCTCCAGCATGTCGTCGACCTGCTTCTTCACCGACTTGATGCCGCGCCGGCGCAGACCGAAGGCGATGTTCTCGGTGATGTCCATGTGCGGGAAGAGCGCGTAGGACTGGAAGACGGTGTTGACCGGCCGCTTGTACGGCGGGAGGTCCGTGACGTCCTTGTCGCCGAGGAAGATGGTGCCGGTGCTCGGGTCCTCCAGGCCGGCGATCATGCGCAGCGTGGTGGTCTTGCCGCAGCCGGAGGCGCCGAGCAGGGCGAAGAAGGAGCCCTGCGGGACGGTCAGGTCGAGCGGGTGGACGGCGGTGAAGGAGCCGTACTCCTTGCTGATCCCGGTGAGACGGACGTCGCCGCCGGTGTTCTTGTCAGTCATGGGTTGCTGTCCCAGGGAGTGAGAGAGGTGGACGACGTCGGGCTCAGGCGCCGATGAGCTTGGCGAACTTCTCCTCGTACGCCGTCTCCTCCGCGCTGGTGAGCGAACGGAAGGCGCGCGACTTCTTGGCCATGGCCTTGTCCGGGAGGATCAGCGTGTTGTTCGCGAGCTCGGGGTCGATCTTGGCGAGCTCGTCCTTCACCCCGTCGACGGGGCAGACGTAGTTGATGTACGCGGCGAGCTGCGCGGCGACGGGAAGCTCGTAGTAGTAGTCGATGAGCTTCTCGGCGTTGGTCTTGTGCGTGGCCTGGGCGGGGACCATCAGGTTGTCGCTGGAGGTGATGTATCCGGCGGACGGGATGGCGAACTTGATGTCCGGGTTGTCCGCCTGGAGCTGGATGACGTCACCGGCCCAGGCGAGGCAGGCCGCCAGGTCGCCCTTGTCCAGGTCCGAGGTGTAGTCGTTGCCGGTGAAGCGGCGGATCTGCTTCTTGTCGACGCCCTTCTGGAGCCGGCCTATCGCCTCGTCGTACTCGGCGTCGGTGAACTTCCCCGGGTCCTTGCCCAGGTCGAGCAGGGTCATGCCGACGGTGTCGCGCATCTCGGTGAGGAAGCCGACCCGGCCCTTGAGGGAGGGGTCGTCCAGGAGCTGGGTGACCGAGTCGACCTTCTTGCCGCCGGTCGCCTTGGAGTTGTAGGCGATGACGGTGGAGATGCCCGTCCACGGGTACGAGTAGGCGCGGCCCGGGTCCCAGTCGGGGCGCCGGAACTGCGCGGAGAGGTTCGCGTACGCGTTGGGCAGGTTCGCCGGGTCGAGCTTCTGCGCCCAGCCGAGCCGGATCATCCGGGCGGCTAGCCAGTCGGTGACGCAGATCAGGTCGCGGCCGGTGTTCTGACCGGCCGCGAGCTGCGGCTTGATCTTGCCGAAGAACTCGACGTTGTCGTTGATGTCCTCGGTGTACTTGACCTTGATCCCGGTGCGTTTCGTGAACGCCTCCAGCGTGGGACGCGACTTCTCGTCCTCGCTGATGTCCATGTACTCGGTCCAGTTGGAGAAGGCGAGGCTCTTCTCCTTGGCCGAGACGTCGGTGGAGGCGGGCCCCTGGCCCTCCCGCTTGGCCGGCGGGATGCCGCAGGCGCTCAGGCCGGCGAGACCGCCGACCGTGAGCGCGCCGACGCCGCCCGCGCGCAGCATCGAACGGCGGCTGAGGGCACCCCGGCCGCTCGTCAGACTGCGCTGTACCGCCGCCAGCTGCGCGGCGGACAGGTGTTCGGGCTCGTACTGCTCCATGCGCTGTGCCCTTTCGGGAGGGTTTCGCCGCTGGTCGGGCGGCAGTGGGCTATCGGTCCCCGAAGATCGTGCGGTGCCAGTCCTTCGCGGCCACCGCGGTGTTGTCGAACATCACGTGCTTGACCTGCGTGTACTCCTCGAAGGAGTACACCGACATGTCCTTTCCGTATCCCGACGCCTTGGTGCCGCCGTGCGGCATCTCGCTGATGATCGGGATGTGGTCGTTGACCCAGACGCACCCTGCCCGGAGCTCCCGCGTGGCGCGGTTCGCCCGGAAGACGTCACGGCTCCAGGCGGAGGCGGCGAGGCCGTACGGGGTGTCGTTGGCGAGCCGGATGCCCTCGTCGTCGCTGTCGAAGGGCAGGGCCACCAGGACCGGGCCGAAGATCTCCGACTGCACGACCTCGCTGTCCTGCGCGGCACCGGTGATCAGAGTCGGACGATAGTACGCGCCGTCCTTCAGGTCACCCCCCGGAATCTCGCCGCCCGCCACGACGGTGGCGTAGCCGCGGGCGCGCTCGACGAAGCCGGCGACGCTGTCGCGCTGGGCGTGGCTGACCAGCGGGCCGAGGTCGGTGGCGGCGTCGAAGGGGTCGCCGACGCGGACCGTCTCCATCAGCTCGGCGACACGGGCGACGAAGGCGTCGAAGAGCGGGCGCTGCACGTAGGCGCGGGTGGCGGCGGTGCAGTCCTGGCCGGTGTTGATGAGGGAGGCGGCGACGGCGCCGTTCGCGGCGGCCTCCAGGTCGGCGTCGTCGAAGACGACGAAGGGGGCCTTGCCGCCCAGTTCGAGGTGGAGCCGCTTCACGGTGGCGGTGGCGACCTCGGCGACGCGCTTGCCGACCGGGGTGGAGCCGGTGAAGGAGGTCATGACGACGTCGGGGTGGCCGACGAGGTGCTCGCCGACGACCCGCCCGGAGCCGCTGACGATGTTGATGACGCCGTCGGGGATGCCGGCCTCGGTCGCCGCCTGCGCGAACATCAGCGAGGTCAGCGGGGTGATCTCGGCGGGCTTCAGGACGATCGTGTTGCCGGCGGCGATCGCCGGGAGGATCTTCCACGCCGCCATCTGGAGCGGGTAGTTCCAGGGGGCGATGGAACCGATGACGCCGATCGCCTCGCGCCGGATGTACGAGGTGTGGTCGCCGCTGTACTCGGCGGCCGCCTGGCCCTGGAGGTGGCGGGCGGCGCCCGCGAAGAAGGCGGTGTTGTCGATGGTGCCCGGTACGTCGAACTCGGTGGTGAGCCGGAGCGGCTTGCCCGCCTGGAGCGACTCGACCCGCGCGATGTCCTCGGCCCAGTCGGCGAGGACTCCCGCGAAGCGGTGGAGGGCGTCGGAGCGCTCGCCCGGGGTGGCGCCCGACCAGCCGGGGAAGGCGGCCTTCGCCGCGGCGACCGCCTCGTCCACGTCGGCGACGGAGGCGAGCCGATAGGTGTAGATGCCCTCGCCGGTCGCGGGGTTGATGATCGTGTGTTCTCGATCGGAGGTTCCGGCCCGGAGCCGTCCGCCGATGTACTGTGCGCCGTCCGCGAAGCGGTCCGTCACCTGGAAGCGGTTGCCCATGACGCTCTCCGTTGTCCCAGCTCGAATTGAGTGCCGATCCTGACATGAGGATGCCACCCCAACAAGTGATTCCGTTGTTGCCTTTTGGTTACGCAACGGAATCGGTCGACCATGTGTCGAGGTGGCCGGAAAATCTCCGTACGGAGTGTCCGTGGTGGATGCCACACTCGCGTGCATGAACACGGTCGACGAGCTGACGCAGCAGGTCAACGCGGGTGAGAGGGTCAAGTGGCTGCTCTTCTGGGGCCACCGCCCGCACCCCGACGGGCGGCTCTCGGCGAGCTGCCTGAGCCAGTGGTGGCCCGCACCCTTCGTGGTCGACGGCGTGCCGTACGCGACCGCCGAGCACTGGATGATGGCGGCCAAGGCCCGCCTCTTCGGTGACGCGGAGGCCGAGCGCGCCGCCCTGGCCGCCCGGACCCCGGCGGAGGCGAAGAAGGCCGGCCGGCTGGTGCGGGGCTTCGACGAGACGGTGTGGGCGCGGGAGCGCCTGGGGATCGTCGTCGAGGGCAGCGTCCACAAGTTCTCCTCGAACGAAGGCCTGCGCGCGTACCTCCTCGGCACAGGCACGCGTGTCCTCGTGGAGGCCAGCCCCGTGGACCGCGTCTGGGGGATCGGCCTCGCGGCCGACGACCCCCGCGCCCACGACCCGGCCCGCTGGCTCGGCCTCAACCTCCTGGGCTTCGCCCTGATGGAGGCCCGGGACCGGCTGCGCGGCGGCTGAGCGGCTTGCTGAACACGCCACAGGGCCCCGCACCTCGTGAGGTGCGGGGCCCTGTGGCGTCGGCAGCGCCGCGGTGGCGCGCGTCGCTCAGCGGGGAGCGCTGAGGAAGGTCCCGGTCGACGACCAGGGGTCGTCGCCGGACTCGCTCCACTCGTCCGCGTGCGTCGCGAGGTAGACGATGAGTCCGATGCCCGCGAGGCCGAGGACGATGCCGATGGAACCGAGCGCGATGCCGGCGATGGCCTGCCCCTTGTTGCCCGCCTCGCCCCGCAGGAACCTCTTGCGCGCGACGATGCCGAGGGGCAGCGCGACTCCGCCCAGGATCAGGCCGAGGATGCCGTACGAGCAGAAGGAGAGCACGACGGCGCAGATGCCCAGCACCATCGAGGCGATGGCCATCCCGTTGTTCTGCGGCGGCTGCCAGCCGGGCTGGCCGTATCCCGGGTATCCGTACCCGGAGGCGGCCGGCGGTGTCGGGGCCGCCGGGTAGCCGTACGCGCCGCCGGAGGTGTTCGCCGCCGGGTAGCCGTACGCGCCGGCCGGCGGGGTGGCCGCCGGATAGCCGTAGCCGGGCGTGGCCGCCGGGCCGCCCGGGGCGACCGGCGGCGGCGGGACGTCGCTCGCGGCCGGCATGGACGTGACCGTCATCTGGTCGTGCACGGGCGGGGTCGACGGCGTCACGGGCGTGCTCAGTTCCACGCCGTCGCGGTTCGGCGGAGCCCACGGGTCCGCCGGGTTGTACCCGCCCTGCGGCTGGTCTCGGTTGTCAGACATGGGCCTCCCCCATCGTGGTCACGCCATGTTACGACCTCACCCGTGAGGGGGAACCGCCCGGCCTACGATGACCCGATGAGCGATCTCCATCCCTTCATCGCGGGTCTACCCAAGGCCGAGCTCCACGTCCACCACGTCGGCTCCGCCTCGCCCCGCATCGTCGCCGAGCTCGCGGCCCGGCACCCGGACTCCAAGGTCCCCACCGACCCCGAGGCCCTCACCGACTACTTCACGTTCACGGACTTCGCGCACTTCATCGACGTCTACCTGTCGGTGGTCGACCTGGTCCGCACCCCCGAGGACGTCCGGCTGCTGACCTTCGAGGTCGCCCGGGACATGGCCCGGCAGAACATCCGGTACGCCGAGCTGACCATCACCCCGTACTCCTCCACCCGCCGCGGCATCGACGAGCGCGCCTTCATGGCGGCGATCGAGGACGCCCGCAAGGCGGCCGAGGCCGAGTTCGGCACGATCCTGCGCTGGTGCTTCGACATTCCCGGCGAGGCCGGCCTCGTCTCCGCCGAGGAGACCGCGCGGCTCGCCACGACCGACGGGATCCGCCCCGAGGGCCTGGTCTCCTTCGGTCTCGGCGGCCCCGAGGTCGGGGTCCCGCGCCCGCAGTTCAAGCCGTACTTCGACCTGGCGCGCGCCGCCGGTCTGCGCTCCGTCCCGCACGCGGGCGAGACGACGGGGCCGCAGACGGTCTGGGACGCGATCCACGACCTGGGCGCCGAGCGCATCGGCCACGGCACCAGCTCGGTCCAGGACCCGGCGCTCCTCGCCCACCTGGCCGAGCACCGCATCGCCCTGGAGGTCTGCCCCACCTCCAACATCGCCACGCGGGCCGTCGCCACGCTCGACGAGCACCCGATCCGGCAGATGGTGGACGCCGGGGTCCTCGTCACGGTCAACAGCGACGACCCGCCGATGTTCGGCACGGACCTCAACAACGAGTACGCGGTGGCCGCCCGGCTCCTCGGCCTCGACGAGCGCGGTGTCGCCGCCCTCGCGAAGAACGCGGTGGAGGCCTCCTTCCTGGACGCCGCCGGCAAGGCGCGGATCGCCGCGGAGATCGACACGTACACGGACGGCTGGCTGGCTCGCTGACGCCGGTGAGAATGGGGCCATGCGCCCTGTCACTGTCGTAGGTCATCGCGGCGACCCGTACCGCGTCCGTGAGAACACGCTCCCCTCGATCACCTCGGCGATCGAGCGGGGGGCGGACGCGGTCGAGGTCGACGTCCGGCTCACGAGGGACGGCGTGCCCGTCCTCCTCCACGACGACACCCTGAAGCGGCTGTGGGGCCACGACCGGCCGCTGTCCCGGCTCTCATACGAGCAACTGCGCGAGCTGACGTACGGCGACGTGCCGACCCTGCGCGAGGCGCTGATCACCGTGGGGGCGCACCGGCTGATGCTGGACCTGCCCGGCGGGAACGAGGACTCGGTCCGCACGATCGTCGGTACGGTGCGGGAGTGCGGCGCCGGGGAGCGCGTCTACTACTGCGCGGGGGCCGTGGCCATGCTCCAGGTGCGGGCCGCCGACCCGGCCGCCGAGATCGCCCTGACCTGGACCTCGCTCGCCCCGCCCCGGCGGGTGCTGCTCGACGCGGTGCGGCCGAAGTGGCTCAACTACCGCTTCGGGCTGGTGAGTCGGCAGCTGACCGAGCGGGTGCACCGGGACGGCCTGCTCGTCTCGGCCTGGACGGCGGACACCACCCGCACCATGCGTAAGCTGATCTTCGACGGGGTCGACTCGATCACCACGAACCGGGTCGACGCATTCGCCGCCGCTCTGCGAAAGGCTCGCGCATGAACGACCGGATCCGCACCGACATCGCCCACAACGCCCGGGTGTGGAACTACTGGCTGGGCGGCAAGGACAACTACCCGGTGGACCGCGCGGTCGGCGACCAGGTGACCGCCTTCTACCCGAGCATCGGCGAAGTCGCCCGCGCGGACCGGGCGTTCCTCGGCCGGGCGGTGACCCATCTGGCCGCCGACGCGGGCGTGCGCCAGTTCCTGGACATCGGTACGGGCCTGCCGACCGCCGACAACACCCACGAGGTGGCGCAGCGGGTCGCCGCCGACGCGCGGATCGTCTACGTCGACAACGACCCGATCGTCCTCACCCACGCCCGCGCGCTCCTGACGAGCGCGCCGGAGGGGGTCACCGAGTACGTGGACGCGGACGCGCAGGACCCGGAGAAGATCCTGGCGGCCGCCGGCACGACGCTCGATCTGTCCCGTCCGGTCGCGGTGCTGATGCTCGGCATCCTCAACTTCGTCCTGGACACCGGCGAGGCCCGGTCGATCGTGAAGACCCTGATGGACGCCGTCCTCTCCGGCAGCTATCTGGTCCTGACCCACCCGACCCTGGAGCCGGAGCTCGGCGGCGAGGGCAACAAGGCCGCCATGGCGTTCTGGAACGAGAACGCGACCCCGCCGATCACCGCCCGCAGCCGGGCCGAGTTCGCCTCCTTCCTCGACGGTCTCGACCTGCTGGAGCCGGGCATCGTGTCCTGCGCGCGCTGGCGCTCCGAAGGGGCGTCCGAGGTCGCGCAGTTCGGCGCGGTGGGCCGCAAGCCGTAATGACCGCACGGGGGGACATACCGGGGGCCGTACGCGGCGGGTGGCAGCGGGCGCGGAGCTGGGGCGCGGCGAACCCGTGGGGCGTGGACATCGGGATCGCGCTCCTCGTGCAGGCGGCGATGACGATGCCGTTCGTGGTGCCGCGCCCGCCCGAGCTGGAGCCGGCGAGCTGGCCCGCGTACGGCCTGACGACCCTCATGGTGCTGCCGCTGGTCTGGCGGCGGCGCGCGCCGCTCGCCGTCCTGCTCGCGGTCCTGGCGGCGAGCGCGCTGTACAGGCTGGCCGTGGAGGGGCCGGGGCAGCCGCTGCCGTACACCGGGCTCGTCGTCGTCTACACGATCGCCGCGCTCTCGCCGCCGTGGAAGCGGCTGGCGACGGCGGCGCTGCTGGTGGTCGCGGTGCCGGTCTCGGTCTGGCTCAACACCCGGTCGGCGCGGGAACTGACCTTCTCCCTCTTCGTGTTCGGCGCCGCGTACGTCTTCGGCCGGCTCCAGGACGCGCGGCAGCGGGAGCACCGGATCGAGGCCGAGCGGGCCGCCGCCCGTGAACGGGCCCGGATCGCACGGGAGATGCACGACATCCTGTCGCACGCGGTGAGCCTGATGGTCGTGCAGGCGGAGGCGGGACCGGTGGCGGTACGGGCGGCCCCGGAGCGGGCCGAGGCCGCCTTCGAGGCGATCTCGGCGACGGGCCGCGACGCGATGGCCCAGCTGCGGCAGATGCTGGGGGTGTTGCGCGAGGGCTCCGAGAGCGGGGCCGCCCCGCGGGAGCCGCAGCCCGACCTCGGAGGCATCCCCGAGCTGGTCGAGCGGGTCCGGGCCGGCGGCGGCGTGGCCGTCACGTACACCACCGAGGGCGGGGTGCGGTCCCTCCCCCCGGCGACCGGCGCGAGCGCCTACCGGATCGTCCAGGAGGCCCTGACGAACGTGGTCAAGCACGCGCGCGCCCGGACGGCCGAGGTCCGGCTGACGCATGAGGAGGGGGTGTTGCGCGTGACGGTGACGGACGACGGGCGCGGCCCGCAGGCGGGATCCGGCGGCCACGGCCTCGTCGGCATCCGGGAGCGGGCGGCCGCGCACGGCGGCACGGCGGCGATGGGCCCGGGCCCCGGTGGCCGGGGCTTCGAGGTGCGGGTGCTGCTCCCCGTACCTTCCGGTACGGAGGTGAGGACATGACGATCCGCGTGGTGGTCGCCGACGACCAGGAGCTGGTCCGCAGCGGCTTCGCGATGATCCTGGACGCGCAGCCGGACATCGAGGTGGTGGCGGAGGCCGGCGACGGCGCGGAGGCCGTGGACGCGGTGCGCCGCCACCGCCCCGACGTGGCACTGCTCGACATCCGGATGCCCCGGACGGACGGCATCGAGGCCTGCCGGACGATCAGCGCGGAGTCGGACTGCCGGACGGTGATCCTGACGACCTTCGACACCGACGCGTACGTGTACGAGGCGCTGCACGCGGGGGCGAGCGGATTCCTCCTCAAGGACGTGCGCAGGGACGACCTGGTGCACGCGGTCCGGGTGGTGGCGGCGGGCGACTCGCTGCTGGCCCCGTCGGTGGCGCGACGCCTCGTGGAGCAGTACACCGCGGGCGGTCCGCGCCGGACCGCCGCCGGCCCGGACCCCCGGCTCGACGTGCTGACGGGCCGCGAGCGGGAGACGCTGCTGCTGCTCGCGCGCGGTCTGTCGAACGCGGAGATCGCGGCGGAGCTGGTGGTGAGCGACCACACGGTGAAGACCCATGTGGGGAACGTGCTGGCCAAGCTGGGTCTGCGGGACCGGATCCAGGCGGTGATCTGCGCGTACGAGACGGGCCTGGTCGCGGCGGGGTCTCCCCCGCCCGGGGGAGGCGCGGGACCCGGCCCCTCCCCCGCGTCGGCGAGGAACTGCCCCCCGTAAGACCGCCGGTGCGGGCGATCCGCTCATCTCCCCTGGTCAGCAGGATGGAGCCATCGAGAACAGCGGCTCACACCACGGGAGTTGACCATGAAGAAGTCCACCCGCACCCTGCTCGCCGCCGCCCTGGTCCTGGGGGTGGCCGCGGGACCGGCGATCGTCCCGGCCACGGCCGCGGCCCCGTCGGCCGCCGCGCAGGAGGCTTCGACACAGGGAGTTCCGGCACAGGAGGCTTCGGCTGCCTCCCTGGAGGCGGCGATGTCGGCCGCGATCGCCGGTCTTCCCCGCGCCGACGCGACGGCCGCGCTGGTCAGGGTGGGTGGCACGGAGGGTTCCTGGCAGGGCGGTTCGGGCGTCCACGACCTGGAGAGCGGCGCCCCGGCCGACCCGGCCGCCCGCTTCCGCGCCGGGTCGGTGACGAAGGTCTTCACGGCGGCGACCGTCCTCCAGCTCGCCGCCGAGGGCCGGATCGACCTGGACCGGTCGGCCCGCTCGTACCTGCCCGAGCTGATCCCCGGCCGGTACGCCAGGGTGACCGTCCGTCAGCTCCTGAACCACACGCACGGCATTCCGGCCCCGGACTTCGCGGGCACGACCGTGGAGGAGTGGTACGCGAACCGCTTCCAGGTCCACACCCCCGAGGCGATGGTCCGTTCGGCGACGGCGAAGCCGCGCGAGTTCCGGCCCGGCACGAAGCAGCACTACCTCAACATCGGCTACACGATCGCCGGTCTGATCGTGGAGCGGGTCACGGGCGACACGTACGAGCGGCAGGTGGAGCGCCGGATCCTGCGCCCGCTCGGCCTCCGTGACACGTACTTCCCCGGCAAGGACCCCAGGATCGCCGGTCCGCACAACCACGGCTACCAGACGATGCGGCTCGACGACGGGACGACCGGGCTGCGGGACGTCTCCGTGTGGGGGACGACGGACGGCTGGGCGGCCGGCGACCTCGTCTCGACCACCGCCGACCTGGAGCGGTTCACCCGGGAGCTGTTCGCGGGCCGGGTGGTGCGCGGGCCGCTCCTGGAGGAGATGTTCACCCTGCCGAAGGTCCCCGACCTGCGGTCGGGCGACCCTGCCGCGTACGCCGCCGGCCTGGCGATGAAGCGGCTCGGCGGGCGCGAGGTGTGGGGCAAGACGGGCGGCCGCTGGGGCTACAACGCGGCCATCGCGTCGACCCGCGACGGCGCCCGCACGCTCGTCTACTGCGTCAACTCCACGGACGCCAAGGGTCAGGACATGAACCGGACGGCGCTGACCGTCATGGTGACGGCGTACGGCCTCCCCGACTGACCGCCCGGCGCACGGCTCACCACGCGTCCCCCGGATCGGTGACGATCACGACGTGCCGGCGCCGCCGGTTGCGGCCGGCGGGTGCCAGGACGGGCGGTCACGCGGACGTGGCGGCCCTGTCCGGCTCCGGCGACGGGGGGAGGAAAAGGAGGTCGCCCCTCCTCACAGCCCCACGATCGCGTTCCACCTCTTCGCGAACTCCTGCCGCTCGTCGGCGCGGATGTCGCGGGCGATGGCGAGCCGGCTCCGCATGTCGGCGTCCGGGAAGATCAGCGGGTCCTCGGCGAGGGCGACCAGTTCCTCGTCGCCGGAGTCCGCGAGGACGCCCTGCGCGGCCGGCACGGGGCAGACGTAGTTGACCCAGGCGGCCAGTTCGGCGGCGACCTCGGGCTCGTAGTAGTAGTCGATCAGCTTCTCGGCGTTGGTCTTGTGCTGGGCCCGGTTGGGGATCAGCAGGGACTCGGCCCACAGTTCGCCGCCCTCCTCGGGGACGACGAACTCGATGTCGGGATTGTCCGCCTGGAGCTGGATGACGTCGCCGGAGTACGCCTGACAGGCGAGCACGTCGCCGGTGGACAGGTCCTTGATGTAGTCGTTGCCGGTGAAGCGGCGGATGTGCTTCTTCCGGACGAGCCCCTCGATCTGCTCGCACAGGGCGAGGAAGTCGTCGCGCGTCCACCGGGTCACGTCGACGCCGTTGCCCTGGAGGAGCAGGGACATGGACTCGTCGAGCCCGGAGAGCAGGGTGACCTTGCCGCGCAGGTCGTCGGCCCACAGCTCCTTCGTGGAGCGGAGTTCCCGGCCGAGCTTCTTCCGGTTGTACGCGATGCCGGTGATCCCGGACTGCCAGGGCACGCTGTGGAGCCGGCCCGCGTCGAAGGCGGGCGAGCGCAGCTGCGGGTTGAGGTGCTTCGCGACGTGGGGCTGGGCGGCGCGGTCCATCTCCTGGACCCAGCCGAGGCGGACGAAGCGGGCGGCCATCCAGTCGCTGACGACGATCAGGTCGCGGCCGGTCTCCTGGTGGTTCATCAGGGACGGGCCGATCTTGCCGAAGAACTCGTCGTTGTCGTTGATCTCCTCCGTGTAGCGGACGGAGATCCCGGTGCGCTCGCGGAAGGCGTCCAGGGTCGGTCGCTTCGACGTGTCGTCGTCATCGGTGTCGATGTAGAGCGGCCAGTTGGCGAAGTCGAGCGTCCGGTCGCGCGCGGACAGGTCGCGGCCGGCCCGGTCGCGCTCGTCGACGTAGGCGGCGGGCACCCCGCACCCGGCGAGCGCCGCGGCCGCCCCGACACCGCCGATCCCGCGCAGCAGGGACCGGCGGGACATCGTGTTCCTGGCTATCGCTCTCACCGCCCCAGCATCCCCACCGGCGGCCACCTGCGGCAATGGACGCTCCGTCGAGCGACGGAGCGCGGCCCCGACACCCTGTCGACCAGGGTGCCGGGGCCGCGTGTCACGCGCCGGGGTGCGATCAGCTCAGGGAGGTCATCACGTGCTTGATGCGCGTGTAGTCCTCGAAGCCGTACGCGGAGAGGTCCTTGCCGTAGCCGGACTTCTTGTAGCCGCCGTGGGGCATCTCGGCGACCAGCGGGATGTGGGTGTTGATCCACACGCAGCCGAAGTCGAGGGCCTTGGACATGCGCATCGCGCGCGCGTGGTCCTTGGTCCAGACGGAGGAGGCGAGGGCGTACTCGACGTCGTTGGCGAACTCCAGCGCCTGGGCCTCGTCCGTGAACGACTGGACGGTGATGACCGGGCCGAAGACCTCGTTCTGGACGATCTCGTCGTCCTGCTTGAGGCCGGAGACGACGGTCGGGGCGTAGAAGTACCCCTTGTCGCCGACGCGGTGACCGCCGGCCTGGACCTTGGCGTGGGCCGGGAGGCGCTCGATGAAGCCGGAGACCTGCTTCAGCTGGTTGGCGTTGTTGAGCGGGCCGTAGAGCACGTCCTCGTCGTCCGGCTGGCCGGTCTTCGTCTCGGCGGCGGCCTTGGCGAGGGCGGCGACGAACTCGTCGTGGATGGACTCGTGGACGAGCACGCGGGTGGCGGCCGTACAGTCCTGGCCGGCGTTGAAGAAGCCCGCGACCGAGATGTCGCCGACGGCCGCGTCGATGTCGGTGTCCTCGAAGACGACGACCGGGGCCTTGCCGCCCAGCTCCAGGTGGACGCGCTTGACGTCCTTGGCCGCCGACTCGGCGACCTGCATGCCGGCGCGGACCGAGCCGGTGATGGAGGCCATCGCCGGGGTCGGGTGCTCGACCATGGCCTTGCCCGTCTCGCGGTCACCGCAGATGACGTTGAAGACGCCCTTGGGGACGATCTGCCCGATGATCTCGGCCATCAGGACGGTAGACGCGGGGGTCGTGTCCGAGGGCTTGAGGACGACGGTGTTGCCCGCGGCGAGGGCCGGGGCGAACTTCCACACGGCCATCATCATCGGGTAGTTCCACGGCGCGACCTGCGCGCAGACGCCCACGGGCTCGCGGCGGATGATGGAGGTCATGCCCTCCATGTACTCGCCGGCCGAACGGCCCTCGAGCATGCGGGCGGCACCGGCGAAGAAGCGGATCTGGTCCACCATCGGCGGTACCTCCTCGCTCCCGACGAGGGCGGTCGGCTTGCCGGTGTTCAGCACCTCGGCGGCGATGAGGTCCTCGGCGCGCTCCTCGAAGGCGTCGGCGATCTTGAGGAGCACCTTCTGGCGCTCGGCCGGGGTGCTGTCGCGCCACGCGGGGAAGGCGGCCGCGGCGGCCTCCATGGCGGCGTCGACGTCGGCCTGGCCGGAGAGCGGGGAGGTGGCGTACACCTCGCCGGTGGCCGGGTTGACCACCTCGATGGTGCGGCCGTCGGCCGCATCCCGGAACTCCCCGTTGATGTAGTTACGCAGCCGGCGCAGCTCGGTGGTCACTTGCCACCCCTCCTGTCACGTTCTGACATCGCACGTCCTTGTGCGGCGTCCCGATGGGCGAGACACCCCAGCCTAGTCGCTCGACTGACGCTTTCAACAGCCCCGACCCCCCGCAACTTCGGATTCAGTGAGATCCAGAGCCTCTCACAACGAATTTCATCACTCCGGGCTTGCACGACTGCCCATCTCGGTGCACAGTGAAGTCGTGGCCAGTCGAAGCACAGACTCCAGAACCGGAACCGGTTCGTCCCCGACGATCGATGCCGTCTCCCTGGCAATCATCGAACAGCTCCAGCAGGACGGTCGCCGTCCCTACGCGGCGATAGGCAAGGCCGTCGGCCTCTCCGAAGCCGCGGTGCGCCAACGCGTGCAGAAGCTGCTCGACCAGGGCGTCATGCAGATCGTCGCCGTCACCGACCCGCTCACCGTGGGATTCCGGCGCCAGGCGATGGTCGGCATCAACGTCGAGGGTGACCTCGATCCGGTTGCGGAGGCGCTGACGGCCATGGCCGAATGCGAGTACGTGGTGATGACCGCGGGCTCGTTCGACCTGATGGTGGAAGTCGTCTGCGAGGACGACGACCACCTGCTGGATGTGATCAACAAGCGCATCCGCACCCTCCCCGGCGTGCGCTCCACCGAGAGCTTCGTCTACCTCAAGCTCAAGAAGCAGACCTATATGTGGGGAACTCGATAATCGTGACCCAGGACCTGTCCAAGACCGCGTACGACCACCTGTGGATGCACTTCACCCGCATGTCGTCGTACGAGAACTCGCCCGTTCCCACCATCGTGCGTGGTGAGGGCACCTACATCTTCGACGACAAGGGCAAGCGCTACCTCGACGGTCTCGCGGGTCTGTTCGTCGTCAACGCCGGACACGGCCGCGAGGAACTGGCCGAGGTCGCGTACAAGCAGGCCAAGGAACTCGCGTTCTTCCCCGTGTGGTCGTACGCGCACCCCAAGGCCGTCGAGCTCGCCGAGCGTCTCGCGGACTACGCCCCGGGCGACCTGAACAAGGTGTTCTTCACCACCGGTGGCGGCGAGGCCGTCGAGACCGCGTGGAAGCTCGCCAAGCAGTACTTCAAGCTGCAGGGCAAGCACACCAAGTACAAGGTCATCTCGCGTGCGGTCGCCTACCACGGCACCCCGCAGGGCGCCCTGTCCATCACGGGTCTGCCGGCCCTGAAGGCCCCCTTCGAGCCGCTGGTCCCCGGCGCGCACAAGGTGCCGAACACCAACATCTACCGCGCCCCGATCCACGGCGACGACCCGGAGGCCTTCGGCCGCTGGGCCGCCGACCAGATCGAGCAGGAGATCCTCTTCGAGGGCGCCGACACCGTCGCGGCCGTCTTCCTGGAGCCCGTGCAGAACGCCGGCGGCTGCTTCCCGCCGCCGCCCGGCTACTTCCAGCGCGTCCGCGAGATCTGCGACCAGTACGACGTGCTCCTCGTCTCCGACGAGACGATCTGCGCCTTCGGCCGCCTCGGCACGATGTTCGCCTGTGACAAGTTCGGCTACGTGCCGGACATGATCACCTGCGCCAAGGGCATGACCTCGGGCTACTCCCCGATCGGCGCCTGCATCGTCTCGGACCGCATCGCGGAGCCGTTCTACAAGGGCGACAACACCTTCCTCCACGGCTACACCTTCGGTGGCCACCCGGTGTCGTCGGCGGTCGCGATCGCCAACCTCGACATCTTCGACAAGGAAGGCCTGAACCAGCACGTCCTCGACCAGGAGGGCAACTTCTTCAACACCCTGAAGAAGCTGCACGACCTCCCGATCGTCGGCGACGTCCGCGGCAACGGCTTCTTCTACGGCATCGAGCTCGTCAAGGACAAGGCCACCAAGGAGTCCTTCACGGACGAGGAGACGGAGCGCGTGCTCTACGGCTTCCTCTCCAAGGCGCTCTTCGAGAACGGCCTGTACTGCCGGGCCGACGACCGTGGCGACCCGGTCATCCAGCTGGCCCCGCCGCTCATCGCCGACCAGGGCACCTTCGACGAGATCGAAGGCATCCTGCGCTCGGTGCTGACGGAGGCGTGGACCAAGCTCTGATCCTCCCCTCCCCGCGAGGCACAGGACCTCACGCCGCCCTCACGGCGTGACAACGGCCCGGGCATGCCGCCATCCGAGTGGATGGTGGCATGCCCGGGCCGCGTGCTGTCCGTACAAACCGATCTGAATCCTTACGGTGCATCCCTGGCCGCTCCCTGATTCCGTACGGCGCCAGTGACCGAAAGGCCCGTCTCTTCGTTCCCCCGGACGGGGGAACACAGATCGGACGACATCGAGGTGTACGCGATGGCCCCACCGGACAACGACGTGCTCTGGGCGCGTTCCCTGCACTGCGCCCTGGGCGGTTCGGACGCCCTCAGCGGCGTCTCCCTCGGCGTCCGCGAAGGCGAGATCCTCGCCCTCGTCGGCCCGCGCGGCAGCGGCAAGACCACCCTCATGCGCTGCCTGTCCGGGCAGCTCGTCGCCCAGCAGGGCGAGGTCTGGTTCAACAGCAGCCCCGTGCACACCCTCGGCCAGGCCCAGCGCGAACGGCTCCGCCGCGACCGCTTCGGCTGGATCGACCCCGAGCCGGGCCTCGTCCCCGAACTCACCGGCTGGGAGAACGTCGCCCTCCCCCTGCTGCTCCGCGGCGCCTCCCACCGGGCCGCGAAGACCGCCGCC
This sequence comes from Streptomyces sp. NPDC058650, assembly GCF_042717315.1. Classification (NCBI taxonomy): domain Bacteria; kingdom Bacillati; phylum Actinomycetota; class Actinomycetes; order Kitasatosporales; family Streptomycetaceae; genus Streptomyces; species Streptomyces sp. NPDC058650. Next base: position 421,816 of record NZ_JBHXRL010000002.1, on the reverse strand, counting down.
GTCGAATGGCTGGAGCGCCTCGACATCGGCGTCTGCGCCCGCAAGCGCCCGCACGCGCTCACCCACTCCCAGCGCCAGCGGATCGCGATCGCCCGTGCCCTCGTCACCACCCCGTCGGTGCTCTTCGCCGACGAACCCACCGCCGCGCTGCACCGGGCCGACGGGGCGCAGGTCCTGCGCACGCTGACCGCCGCGGCCCGCTCGCACGACATCACGGTGCTCCTCGCCACCCACGACAGCGAGGTGGCGGCGCTCGCCGACCGTACGGTCGCCCTCCTCGACGGACGCCGGGTCGGCACCGTCCCCCCGGCGTCAGGGGCGGAGGGCGTCACCGCGTGCTCGCTCTCCGTCTAGCCCGCGGGACCCACCCCCTCGTCCTGACGCGGCGGCTCCTCGTCGCCGCCGCGTCCGCGGGGGTGGGCTTCCTGCTGCTCTGCACCCTCGGATACGCCGTCGGGCACCCGGCCCAGTCGTCGGTCTCCGTGCTGCGCCTGCTGTGGTGCGCCCTGCCGCTCGCCGCCACGGTCCAGTTCGCCGTGGCCGTGGCCCGCACCGACCCCAGCACCCGGCCGCGCCCCGGACTCTCGGCGGTCGGGCTCGGCCCCGTCCGGCTCACCGCCGTCGCGGCCGCGTCGACGGCCGTCGCCTGCGCGCTCGGCTCGATGGTCGCGCTCCTGTTCTACCTGCACCTGCGCGGCGACATCACGGGCCTGCCCTTCGACGGGGCGGCGGCCGAGCTACTCGCCGCCGACCAGCCGATGCCGCTCGCCGCCGCCCTCACCCTGCTCGCGATCCTGCCGGTCGTCGCCGCCACGGCGGCGGGCCTCGCGCTGCGCCCGCGCTCCGAACCCGCCGAGCCGGAGGGCGTCGAGAAGCAGCTGCCGTCCGGCCTGCCGTGGGGCGTCGCCCTGGTCGCGGTCGGCCTCGCCATCGAGACGTACGCGGGCCGCAGCGGCGCCGGCGACGACCTCCCCCTGCCCGGCCGGTTCGACGGCAGCCCGGCGGGCGTCCTCGCCGGGTGGGTGCTCACCGCGTGCGGGCTCGCGCTCGCGGGCCCGGGGCTCACGTACGGCTGCGGCCGGCTCCTCCAGGCCGTCCGGCCGGGCGCCACCCGGCTGCTCGCCGGCCGTGTCCTCATGGACGAGTCCCGCCGTATCGGCCGCCCGCTCGGGGTGGTCTCCGCGGTGCTGTCCGGGACGCTCGCGGCGGCCGCGCTGTACGCGTCGGGCACGGGCCCCACCGCCTTCGGACCGCTCACCGGGCTCGGCGCGGCGCTGGTCATGGCCTGCACCACGGCCACGCTCCTCACGGCGGCGCTTGAGTCCAAGCAGTGCCGCGCCCACACCACCGAGGCGCTCCTCCGCCTCGGCGCCCCGCCCACGGTCCTGCGCACGGCGGCCCTCATGCGGGCGGGCGCCCTCGTCGCCGTCTTCCTGCCGCTCACCTGGATCGTGGCGGAGCTGGCGGCCCTCCCCCTGACGGTCTGACGGTCCGCCGGGCGGCCCGTCGGGCCCGATCGGCAGGCGCCCCTGGCGTGGGCCCACGGCGACGCCTCCTCCTGCACACCGGCCGCCCGGTCCGCGCGCGAGATCCACACGCTCGACGGGTTCGACGCGGCGCTCGCCCGGCCCGGCGCGCCGGCCGGGCTCCGCGTGCGGTCCGTCGACCCGACCGACCGGACGTTCGCCCTGCTCCCCGCATCCACGGCGGCCGCCGTCTTCCTCGGCCGCCCCGTGGAGCCCGAGGCCGCCGCCAAGCTGCGTGCCGACGGAGCGCTCGTCTTCCCGCCCGTCCCCGACCTGGGCGCGCCCTTCAGGAGTCGCCGAGCACCACGACGTCCTCCACCGCGAACCGCACGTCCACCCCGGCCCCCTCCGCCGGCGCCTCGCTCAGGGGGAACTCCGCCTCCAGCGACGGCCCGTCCGCCGGCCGGAGCCGTACGACGACACGGTCGCCGCGGAAGGTCCGCGACTCGACGGTCCACTCCGACGACTCCGTCGGGGCGAGGCGCACCCCGCCCGGCCGGACGAGGAGCCGCCGCTCCCCCTGCGGCGAACCCTCCGGTACCGGGATCCTCCCCCACACCGTCTCCGCGACCGTCCCGGCGACCAGCGCCGCCACCACGTTGTCGAAGCCGAGGAAGCGGGCCACGAACTCCGAGGCCGGCCGCGACCACACCTCGACGGGGGCACCCGACTGCGCGATCCGCCCGTCCCGCATCACCACGACCCGGTCGGCGAGCGCGAAGGCCTCGCCCTGGTCGTGGGTGACGGCGAGGACCGTCGTCCCGAGCCGCCCGAAGAGCTGCCGCAGCTCGACGACGAGCCGCTCCCGCAGCCCCCGGTCGAGCTGTCCCAGGGGCTCGTCCAGCATGAGCAGCCGGGGCCGCGGCGCCAGCGCCCGCGCCAGCGCCACCCGCTGCTGCTCGCCGCCGGAGAGCGCGTCGACGGAACGCCGCTCGGCCCCCGGCAGCCCGACGAGTTCCAGCAGCTCCCGTACGCGCTCCGCCTGCTCGGCCTTCGCGGCCCCCCGCATCCGCGGCCCGAAGGCGATGTTGCCGCCGACGTCCCGCTGCGGGAACAGCTGGTGGTCCTGGAACATCAGCCCGACGCCCCGCCGGTGCACCGGCACGCCCGCCTGGTCGGCGCCCGCCAGCAGCACCCGGCCGCCGTCGAGCGCCTGGAGTCCGGCGACGACCCGGAGCAGCGTGGACTTGCCGCTGCCGCTGGGACCGAGCACGCACACGATCTCGTGCTCGGCGACCTCCAGGTCCACGGCGTCGAGCGCGGCCCGCTCCCCGAACCGTACGGTCGCGTCCAGGATCGAAAGCATCAGAACTCCCCGGAGGTCCGCTCGGTGCGCAGCCGTTCGAGCAGGAGCAGGGACACCGCGCACACCACCATCAGAATCGTCGAGAGGGCCATCGCCTGGCCGTAGTTGAGCTCGCCGGGCCGCCCGAGCAGCCGGGCCACCGCCACCGGCAGCGTCGGGCTGTCCGGCCGGGCGATGAAGACGGTCGCGCCGAACTCCCCGAGCGAGACGGCGAAGGCGAACCCGGCGGCGATGAGGAGCGCCCGCCGCACGAGCGGCAGGTCCACCTCCCGCCAGGCCCGCCACGGTGACGCGCCGAGCACGGCCGCCGCCTCCCGCAGCCGCTCGTCCACCGCCCGCAGCACCGGCAGCATCGTCCGTACGACGAAGGGGACGCCGACCAGGGCCTGCGCGAGCGGTACGAGGATCCAGCTGGCCCGCAGGTCGAACGGCGGCTCGTCGAGCGTGATGAGGAACCCGAAGCCGACGGTGACCGCCGAGACCCCGAGCGGCAGCATGAGCAGCGCGTCGAAGCCCCGCACGAACCGCCCGGCCATGGGGGTCCCCCCGCGCGAGCGAAGCCGAGAGTGGGGGATCGTGAGCGCCGCCGCCGCGAGACCCCCGATCAGCACCGCGATGCCCGTGGCGGCCACCGCGTACCGCAGCGAGTTCCCGATCGCCTCCAGCGGCGGCACCAGGAAGGTACCGCCGTCGTCGAGCGATCCCAGCGCCCGGTAGTAGCCGAGCCCGTACCCCTGCGGCCCGGCGAAGGAGCGCTCCACGAGCACGCCCAGCGGCAGCAGGATCAGCAGCGCCACCGAGACGAGGACGCCCGCGAGCAGCGCCCACTGTCCGCATCCGCGCGGCCGGCGCGCGGTCCGCTCCGGCGGGACGAGCCGTAGGGCGGTCTCCCGCCGCCGTACCGTCCGGGCGTGCACGGCCAGGATCGCCCCGACCGCGGCGAACTGGACGAGGGTGAGGACGGCGGCCGTCGGCAGGTCGAGCAGCCGGGCGGTCTGCCGGTAAATCTCGGCCTCCAGGGTGGAGTACCCGTCCCCGCCGAGGATCTGTACGACACCGAAGGAGGTGAACGTGAAGAGAAAGACCATCAGGGCGGCCGCCGACACCGCGGGCACGAGCGCGGGCAGGGTCACCGTCCGCCAGGCCGTCCAGCGCGAGGCGCCGAGGACCCGGGCGGCCTCCTCCTGGCGCGGGTCGAGCTGGGACCAGAGGCCGCCGACGGTCCGTACGACCACCGCGTAGTTGAAGAAGACGTGCGCGAGGAGGATCGCCCAGACGCTGGTGTCGAGCCGCAGCCCCCACAGCTCGTCCGTCAGCCCGCCCCGGCCGACGAGCGCCAGGAAGGCCGTGCCGACGAGGACGGTCGGCAGCACGAACGGGACCGTGACCACGGCCCGCAGCAGGCTCTTCCCGGGGAAGTCGAAGCGTGCGAAGACGTACGCGCCGGGCAGCGCCACGAGCAGCGTCAGACCGGTGGAGGCGGCCGCCTGCCACACGGTGAAGCCGAGCACGTCGAGGATGTCCGGCCGGCTCAGCGTCTCGCCGATCCGGCCGAACCGCCAGACGCCGTCGGGCCGCAGCCCCCGGTCGACGATCGACAGGACGGGCCAGGCGAAGAAGACCCCGAAGAACGCGACGGGCAGGGCCATCAGCCCCAGCCTCGTCGCGCTCCCCCGGAGGTCGCGCCTTACTTCAGTACGAGCGACGACCACTGCTGGATCCACGGGTCACGCTTCTCGGCGATCTTCTCGGGCGCCATGGTCTCCGGCTCGTCGACGACCACACCGTGCTTCGTGAACAGCTCCGGCAGCGTCGCGTCCTTCGCGACCGGGTTGACGAACATCTGGAGCGGCATGTCGTCCTGGAACGTCTTCGAGATCAGGAAGTCGATCAGCGCCTTGCCGCCCTCGGGGTTCTTCGCGCCGTTCAGCAGGCCCACGAACTCGATCTGCCGGAAGCAGGTGCCGGTGGAGACCCCGGTCGGAGCCACCTTCGGCTGCGGCTCGCCGTACAGCACCTCGACCGGCGGGCTGGAGGCGTACGACACGACGAGCGGCCGGTCGCCCTTGGCCTGCTTGCCGCCGGCCGAACCGGAGAACTCCTGGTTGTAGGCGAGCTCCCAGCTGTCGACGGTCTTCACACCGTTGTCCTTCAGCTTCTTCCAGTAGTCCTGCCAGCCCTCGTCGCCGTACTTCGCGGCCGTACCGAGGAGGAAGCCGAGGCCCGGGGAGGACCGCTCGGGGTTCTCGACGACGAGCAGGTCCTTGTACGCCGGCTTCGCCAGGTCGTCGAAGGTCTGCGGCGGCGCCAGCTTCTTGTCGGCGAAGTACTTCTTGTCGTAGTTGACGCAGATGTCGCCGGAGTCGACCGGGGTGACCCGCTGCTCCTTGTCGAGGCGGTACGCGGCCGGGATCCGGTCCACGCCCTTCGCCTCGTACGGGACGAAGATCCCGTTGTCGAGGGCGCGGGAGAGCAAGGTGTTGTCGACGCCGAAGAAGACGTCGCCCTGCGGGGAGCCCTTGGTCAGGATCTCCTTGTTGACGGCCTCGCCCGCGTCGCCGGCCTTGAGGACCTTGGCCGTGTATCCGGTCTCCTTCGTGAACGCCGCCAGCGCCTCCTTGGAGGCGTTGAAGGAGTCGTGGCTCACGAGGGTCACGGTCTTCGGCGCGGGCTTGCCGGACGTGCCCGCCTCATCCTTGGCGCCGGACTCGGTGCCGCAGGCGGCGAGGGTGGTGACGCCCAGCGCCGCGACAAGCGCGACGGCAGCCATCTTCTTGGTGCTCACTGAGATTCCTCCTGGGTATGACCAGGAAGAGACGCGGCCCTGCCCACGTCCGGCGGAAACCGGACGCGGGCAGGGCGCAACAGCTTGAGTTAACGACCGAACTTCCTACCCAGAATGACCTGGGCAAGGTTCAGAGGGTCTGCGGTCCTACGGTGACCGCACTCTCAGCGCTGTGGCGCTCCCCTGTCGGAATATGGAGATGTGTTCGAGCTCAGAGTACAAGGTCAGCGCTCGGAGGCCGCCAGCTGTCCACAGGCACCGTCGATCTCCTGGCCCCGGGTGTCCCGGACGGTCACCGGAACGCCGTGGCGGGCGATGGCGTCGACGAAGGCCCGCTCGTCCTCCGGACGGGACGCCGTCCACTTCGAACCGGGCGTCGGGTTCAGCGGGATCAGGTTGACGTGCACCCGCTTGTTCTTGAGCAGCTTGCCGAGGAGGTCACCGCGCCACGCCTGGTCGTTGATGTCGCGGATGAGCGCGTACTCGATGGAGACCCGGCGTCCCGACTTCTCCGCGTACTCCCAGGCGGCGTCTAGGACCTCGCGGACCTTCCAGCGGGTGTTCACCGGCACCAGGGTGTCGCGCAGCTCGTCGTCGGGGGCGTGCAGCGAGACCGCGAGGCGGCACTTGAAGCCCTCGTCGGCGAAGCGCTGCATCGCCGGCACGAGACCGACCGTGGACACGGTGATCCCGCGCTGCGAGAGCCCCAGACCGTCCGGCTCGGGGTCGGTGAGCCGCCGGATCGCGCCGACGACCCGGTTGTAGTTGGCTAGGGGCTCGCCCATGCCCATGAACACGATGTTCGAGAGGCGCGCCGGGCCGCCGGGCACCTCGCCGTCCCGCAGGGACCGCATGCCGTCCACGATCTGGTGCACGATCTCGGCGGTCGACAGGTTCCGGTCGAGCCCCGCCTGCCCGGTCGCGCAGAACGGGCAGTTCATGCCGCAGCCCGCCTGCGAGGAGATGCACATGGTCACCCGCTCCGGGTAGCGCATGAGCACCGACTCCACGAGCGTGCCGTCGTGCAGCCGCCACAGGGTCTTACGGGTGGTGTCGTCGTCGCACGAGATGTGCCGCACGACGGACATCAGGTCGGGCAGCAGCTCCCCGGCCAGCTTCTCCCGCGAGGCCGCCGGGATGTCGGTCCACTGCGCGGGGTCGTGCGCGTACCGAGCGAAGTAGTGCTGCGACAGCTGCTTGGCTCGGAACGGCTTCTCGCCGATCGCGGCGACGGCTTCCTTCCGCTCGGCGGGCGTGAGGTCGGCCAGGTGCCGCGGCGGCTTCTTGGCTCCCTTGGGGGCGATGAAAGTGAGTTCTCCGGGCACTGGACGGGCCACGATCGGGTGTCTCCTCAGACGGCACGAGGTCCGGACAGCCCCGCGTCGGCGGGAAGCGCGGCATGACGATGCCGAAGCCAGGAAACCTCACTGGAGCGCCCTCGCGGTGGCGAGGACGGCGGAAGGGCCCGCGGCGCACGCGCCACGAGCCCTTCCAGAGTACCCGCTGTCCGTCAACCATCTCCGACGGACGGAAATCGACCGGCCGCTCAGCCCGTCCCCACGAACAGCGCGAGCAGCAACCACACCACCGGCGCCGTCGGCAGCAACGAGTCCAGCCGGTCCATGATGCCCCCGTGGCCCGGGAGCAGCGTGCCCATGTCCTTGATGCCGAGATCGCGCTTGATCATCGACTCGCCGAGGTCACCGAGCGTCGCGCTCGCCGCCACCGCCAGACCGATGATCAGGCCCTGCCACCAGGCCCCGTCGTCGATCATGAACTCCATGCACAGCGCGCCCGCCGCCATCGCGAAGGCCACCGCGCCGACGAGACCCTCGCGGGTCTTGCCGGGGCTGATTCTCGGAGCCAGCTTGTGCTTGCCGAAGCGCCAGCCGACCGCGTACGCCCCGGTGTCGCTGACCACCGTCAGGATCAGGAAGGTCAGCACGCGCTGCGGACCGTCGTCCGCGGTGAGCAGCATCGCCACGAACGTCGCCAGGAACGGCACGTAGAACGCGGCGAAGACACCCGCCGTGACGTCCTTCAGGTAGCCCTCGGGGGGCTCCGTCATCCGCCAGACGAGTACCGCGAGCGCCGTCAGCGCCATCGCCACCCAGGCGCCCTCGGGGCCCCGGACGTAGCCGGCGACGACCATCGCCGCACCGCCGACCGCGAGCGGCACCAGCGGAGCCTTGATGGCCTTGCGCTCCTGGAGGCGGGACGTGAGCTCCCACAGCCCGACGACCACGGCGACCGCGATCACCCCGACGAACGCCGGCTTCCAGATGAACAGCGACGCGACGATGACCGCGCCGAGACCGACCCCGACCCCTATGGCCGCGCCCAGGTCGCGCCCCGCGCTCTTCTTCTGCCGGGGCGCCGTCGGCGCGGGCGGCGGAGGCGGGGTGGGGCTGGACATGGGCTCCTGCGGGTGCTCGTGCGGCGTCTCGTCACGGAACAGGGGACCGCTCTGGTGAGCGGCCCCCCGGCCGTGACCGTCCTGGAATCCGCCGGCGGGAACGTCGGGCACGATGGGCATGGGCCGAGTCTGCGCCGCCTGATGCCGATCGTATGCGGGACCCGCCGGGGCAGGCCCCTGGTCGGGTCCCCGGCGGCCGGTGCCGCCCGGGGCCCCCCAGGAAGAGTCGTTCATCAGACCTCGAGCAGCTCGGCTTCCTTGTGCTTGAGCAGCTCGTCCACCTGCGTGACGTACTTCGCGGTGGTGTCGTCGAGCTCCTTCTCCGCGCGACGGCCGTCGTCCTCGCCGACCTCGCCGTCCTTGACGAGCTTGTCGATGGACTCCTTGGCCTTGCGGCGCACGGCGCGGATCGAGATCTTCGAGTCCTCGGCCTTGCTCTTGGCCACCTTGATGTACTCCCGGCGGCGCTCCTCGGTCAGCTCGGGGAACACCACCCGGATGATGTTGCCGTCGTTGCTCGGGTTGACACCGAGGTCCGAGTCACGGATCGCCTGCTCGATGTTGCGCAGCGCGCTCTTGTCGAACGGGGTCACCACGGCCATGCGCGGCTCCGGAACGGAGAACGACGCAAGCTGGTTGATGGGGGTGATGGCACCGTAGTAGTCCGCCACGATCTTGTTGAACATCGCCGGGTGCGCACGGCCGGTGCGAATCGCGGCGAAGTCCTCCTTGGCGACCACGACGGCCTTCTCCATCTTCTCCTCGGCCTCGAGGAGGGTCTCTTCGATCACCACATGCTCCTGCGTGTCGTCGCGTTGTGTCCTGCACGGTGGGTACGACCGGCAGGGCTCTGTCCATCCCCTTGCGGGGCGGTTCCCGGTTCGGGTGTCAGGCCCGGGTGCCCTGGTCGCTCACGAGCGTGCCGATCTTCTCACCCTTCACCGCGCGAGCGATATTGCCCTCGGTGAGCAGTTCGAAGACGAGGATCGGGAGCTTGTTGTCCCGGCACAGGGTGATGGCGGTGGCGTCGGCGACCTTGAGGTCGCGGGAGAGCACCTCGCCGTACTCCAGCGCGTCGAACCTGACCGCGCCGGGGTTGGCCTTGGGGTCGGAGTCGTAGACGCCGTCCACGCCGTTCTTGCCCATGAGCAGGGCCTCGGCGTCGATCTCCAGGGCACGCTGGGCCGCGGTGGTGTCGGTGGAGAAGTACGGCATGCCCATGCCCGCGCCGAAGATGACCACGCGGCCCTTCTCCAGGTGGCGCACGGCGCGCAGCGGAATGTACGGCTCGGCGACCTGGCCCATGGTGATGGCGGTCTGGACGCGCGAGTCGATGCCCTCCTTCTCCAGGAAGTCCTGGAGGGCGAGGCAGTTCATCACGGTGCCGAGCATGCCCATGTAGTCGGAGCGGGCCCGGTCCATGCCGCGCTGCTGGAGTTCGGCGCCGCGGAAGAAGTTGCCGCCGCCGATCACCACCGCGATCTCCGCGCCGTCGCGTACGACCGCCGCGATCTCACGCGCGATGGCGTGCACGACATTGGGGTCGACGCCCAGGCCCGTACCGCCGGAGAAGGCTTCTCCGGACAGCTTCAGCATGTAGCGGCCGGCCTTTTTGCCGTTGTTGTCGTCGCCCTGTACGGCGCCCTGGTTCATGGAGATCTCCTCGTGCACATACGAAGGAGGCCATTGCCTTGGGTCCTCGCGGTATCCCGTACGGCAATGGCCTCCTCGTCAGATCTGCGGTCGTCCTGCGCGGGGGCGGACGACTGCTTCAGACCCTACCGGGGTCCGGTGTCCGTCGCGTTCGCGGACGGACTCAGATGCCGACCTTGATGCGGGTGAAGCGCTTCAGGGTGACACCGGCCTCGTCCAGGACCTGCTGGACGGACTTCTTGTTGTCAAGGGCGTACGGCTGACCGAGCAGCGTCGCGTCCTTGAAGAAGCCGTTCACGCGACCCTCGACGATCTTCGGGAGCGCGGCCTCGGGCTTGCCCTCGGCGCGGGTGGTCTCCTCGGCGACTCGACGCTCGGTCTCGACGACCTCGGCCGGGACGTCCTCACGGGTGAGGTACTTCGGCGCGAAGGCGGCGATGTGCTGGGCGACGCCCTTGGCGACGGCGGCGTCGGCCTTGTCGAACTCGACGAGGACACCGATCTGCGGCGGGAGGTCCGGCATCGTGCGGTGCATGTACGCGAAGACGAAGCCGTCGGCGTACTGCGCGAAGCGGTCCAGGACGATCTTCTCGCCGAGGTTGGCGTTGGCCTCGTCGACGAACGCCTGCACGGTCTTGCCGGCCTCGATCTCGGAGGCGAGCAGCGCCTCCAGGTCGGCCGGGGCGGTCTTCGCGACGTGCTCGGCGAGCTCGGCGGCGACGGCCTGGAACTTGTCACCCTTGGCGACGAAGTCCGTCTCGCACTTCAGCTCGACGAGGACACCGGAGGTGTTGTCGTCGGCGATGAGGGAGACCACGGCGCCGTTCTCGGCGGAGCGGCCCTCGCGCTTGGCGACACCCTTCTGGCCCTTGATGCGCAGGGCCTCGACGGCCTTGTCGACGTTGCCGTCGGCCTCGTCCAGGGCCTTCTTGCAGTCCATCATGCCGGCGCCGGTGAGCTCGCGGAGCTTCTTGACGTCAGCGGCGGTGTAGTTCGCCATGAGTCTGTTTCTCTCTCGAAGTCTGAAAGATCGGGCGGGTCCATGGGTGGACGGCGGGGGCTTCGTGAGCCCCCGCCGTCATCACCCGAAGGTCCTGAAGGGTCAGGCCTGCTCGGCGTCCGCGGCCGGAGCCTCGGCGACGACCTCGGCGGCAACCTCGGCCTCGGCCTCGGCGGTGACCTCGGCGGCCTCGGCCGGGGCGTCGGCGGCCTCGGCGTCGGCGACCTTCTCGGTCTCGGCGGAGGTCTGGACCTCGGCGTCGTCCTTCTTCTCACCCTCGAGCAGGTCGCGCTCCCACTCGGCGAGGGGCTCGCCGGCGGCCTTCTCGCCCGGCTTCGAGTCGCCGGTCGCGGCGCCGGAGCGGGCGATGAGGCCCTCGGCGACGGCGTCGGCGATCACGCGGGTGAGCAGGGTGACGGAGCGGATCGCGTCGTCGTTGCCCGGGATCTTGTAGTCGACCTCGTCGGGGTCGCAGTTGGTGTCGAGGATCGCGACGACCGGGATCTTGAGCTTGCGAGCCTCGCCGACGGCGATGTGCTCCTTCTTGGTGTCCACGATCCAGACGGCGCTGGGCACCTTGGACATCTCGCGGATACCACCGAGGGTCTTCTCCAGCTTGGTCTTCTCACGCGAGAGGACCAGGAGCTCCTTCTTGGTGAGACCCGAGGCCGCGACGTCCTCGAAGTCGATCTGCTCAAGCTCCTTGAGGCGCTGCAGACGCTTGTAGACGGTGGAGAAGTTGGTGAGCATGCCACCGAGCCAACGCTGGTTGACGTACGGCATGCCGACACGCGTCGCCTGCTCGGCGATGGCCTCCTGGGCCTGCTTCTTCGTACCGACGAACATGATGGAGCCGCCGTGCGCGACGGTCTCCTTGACGAACTCGAAGGCGCGGTCGATGTACGACAGCGACTGGAGCAGGTCGATGATGTAGATGCCGTTGCGCTCCGTGAAGATGAAGCGACGCATCTTCGGGTTCCAACGACGGGTCTGGTGACCGAAGTGGACGCCGCTTTCCAGCAGCTCCCGCATCGTGACGACGGCCATGGCCGTATCTCCTTGGGTTTCTCGGTTGTATTCCTGACGCCCCGACGCGCCATGCCCACAAGGGACCGAAAGGCGCTGCCACGACCGGTGAGAGCTATGGCGGGGCGTGCGAAGTCGACCCGGTGACCCGAGTCGCCATAGGAAGTGTACGGGACCCCGGGAGCGGCGGGTGACGAAGCTGTCCACAACCGGCAGGTAGTCCACAGGAACCGTCCCGGACCCCCGTGAACCGGTCAGGCGGGGCAGCCTTCCCCCATGCGTCTCATGACCTTGCTCCTGGCCCTCGGCCTGCTGTGGCCGGTTGGCCCGCCCCCGCCCGAGATCCTCCGCGGCTGGCAGCCCCCGGCGGGCCCGTACGGCCCCGGCCACCGGGGCGTCGACCTGGCGGCCCCGTCCGGCACCCCGGTCCTCGCCCCGACGGCGGGCACGGTCTCCTTCGCGGGGCCGGTCGGGGGCCGCGGGGTCATCACCCTCACCCTCCCGGGCACGGGCACTCCCCCACTGCGCACGACCTTCTCCCCGGTGACCCCCCTGGTGGAAGCGGGCACCCGGGTCACCGCCGGCGCCCCCGTCGCCCGCGTCACACCGAGCACCCACTGCCCACGAGCCTGCCTCCACTGGGGCCTGCTCCGCGGCGACACCTACCTGAACCCGCTGCTGCTGATCGGGAGAGCCCCCTCACGGCTGTTGCCGACGGGCGGTTGATCGGGCAGGGACGCGCGGGCCGACAGGAGTGCGCGGATCCGGTCGGCGGACCCCGCTTGGGATGCGCGCACCGTCAGCCAGGAGCCGTCCGCGCAGACGATGTCCACCCGTCGCCGCAGCCTTCGCGGCCATGGGATGGCCCGCACGCCCGCGTGCGGGCACGACACCGCCTCCGACGGCTCCTGCCAGGAGGCCCGCAAAGACACCCTCTCGTCCGCCACGACGAGCAGCCCGTCGGCATCCTCGGCGCGCCTGGCGTCCCTCAGCCAGTACGCCGTGTGGACCGCGAGGACGAGCCGTCCCGCGTCGCTGTCCCAGCCGCCCCGCATGCCCGGCCCGGCCCACAGCCGCGTCAGGAGCCTGGAGGCCTTCCGCACCGGCTCGAACAGCGCGCCGAACGCCTCGAAGGGGTTCTCCGGCAGCGAGGACAGAAAACGGAAGAGGAAGAGGGAACACAGGGAGCGCCATCTCGTCCGGCGCGGGTGGGCCGGCAAGCGCCGTACCGCCGGCCGTCGCCCGTATCTCGGCAGTTCCACCCCGAACTCCATGTCCCCCACCCCCCGGGGAACTGTAGAGCGCTGCGGCGCGGCCCGCGAAGGTTCAGGCCGAGGAGCCGTTGACGCCGTGGAGGGCCATCGTGACCGCAGCCTCCGCGATGGCCGTGGGTTCCTCGGCCGCGCCGAGTTCGATGCGGCGGACGGCCGCGTCGACGACGCCCTGGAGGAGCATGGCGCCCAGGCGGGGCTCGGGCTGGCCCAGGGCGGCGAGGGCTTCGACGATCAGGGTGACGAGGCCGCCGTGGGCCGCGCGGATCTTCTCGCGGGCCCCGTCGTCCAGCTCGCTCGCCGAGATCGCGACGACCGCCCGGTGGCGCCGGTCCCCGACCAGGGCCAGCTGCGTGCGGACGTACGCCTCGACCTTGCCCTCGGGCGTATCGGCGCCGGCCATGGCGGTCTCGACCTCGGCGGCCCAGACCGGGAAGTCGACGGCGCACAGCTCTTCGACCACGGCCGCGCGCGAGCGGAAGTACTCGTACACCGAGGACCGGGCCAGGCCCGTGCGCTCGGCGAGTGCGGGGAAGGTCAACGCCTCCGTACCGCCCTCGGACAGCAGGGAACGCGCGGCGTCCAACAGGGCGCCTCGCTGCATCGTCCGGTGCTCGGCCACGGAGGCCGCTCGAATCCTGGGCACGGCTCCACTGTACGACCGGCCCCGGGTGGCTCAGCGTCCGACGTCGGCCAGTTTGGCGCGGAGCTGGAGGACCGACTTGGTGTGGATCTGGCTGACGCGGCTCTCGGTGACACCGAGGACGTGGCCGATCTCGGCCAGCGTGAGGCCCTCGTAGTAGTACAGCGTGACGACGGTCTTCTCACGCTCGGGGAGCGTGTTGATCGCCCGGGCGAGCAGTCGGCGCAGCTCGCGGTCCTCGGCGACCGCGACGGGGTTGTCCGCCGCGGTGTCCTCCAGCGTGTCCATCAGGGAGAGGCGGTCGCCGCCCTCGCCGCCGACGTGCAGCAGCTCCTCCAGGGCGACCACGTTCGCCAGGGACAACTGGCTGAAAACCGAGTGCAGTTCCTCCAGCGTGACGCCCATCTCCGCGGCGACCTCGCTCTCGGAGGGGGTGCGCCTGAGCTGTGCTTCGAGGGTCGCGTAGGCGCGCTCGACGTTGCGCGCCTTCTGGCGGACGGAGCGGGGGATCCAGTCCAGGGCGCGGAGTTCGTCGATCATGGCGCCGCGGATGCGGGTGATCGCGTACGTCTCGAACTTGATGGCGCGCTCGACGTCGAACTTCTCGATGGCGTCGATGAGGCCGAAGACCCCGGAGGAGACGAAGTCGGCCTGTTCCACGTTGGACGGCAGCCCCACGCTGACGCGTCCGGCGACGTACTTGACGAGCGGCGAGTAGTGCAGGATCAGCTGCTCCCGCAGCCGCTCGTCGCCCGAGTCCTTGTACGAGCGCCACAGCTCGTCGAGCGAGGTCGGTGCGGGTGGTCGCACGGCGCCCCGGGCTGCTGGGGGCACCGCAGCGCGGTCAGACCCGGAGGTGTGCTGGGGCATGCGTTGCCTTGAGCCGTTCTGCTGTCGGGTACGTCGGTGGGGGTGTCCTGAGGGGTGTCCTGTGGGGAATCCTGGTGAGCGTAGCGTGAGTGCGCCGTCGCGGTGCGCGAACATCGGCGGATCGCGCCGGTCCGGGTGGACACCGTCGGCCACATCTTCGAACCCGGGCCGTGGCGCGTGTCGACCCCTCGGTTCCGGCCGAGAGAACTCGATTGCTCATCGGCTTCACCCTGTCACCCGAATGCCCCAGGTCAAGTACCGCCTCGCCGCGCGTTCGACTCGCGAGTGACCGTGTTCGTCAACTGCCAGCCCTCTCCGTACCGTTCGACGAAGCCGAGGGCGTGCAGTTCGTACAGCTTCGCGAGGGTGTCGTCAGGGGTGGTTCCGGCACGGCGGGCGATGACGGTCGTCGGGGTGGGGCCGCGGGCGGGGACGGCTTCGAGGATGTGCGCGGTGGCGGGCGCGAGCAGGTCGCGCGGCAGGACGGGGCCGCGGCGGGCGGGGGCCAGTTCGCCCATGTCGCCGACGAGTTCGACGATCTCCTGGGCGTCGGTGACGAGGGTGGCGTCGCCCCGGAGGAGCTCGTGGACTCCGGCGGAGAGAGCGCTGGTGACGGGCCCGGGGACGCCCATGGTGTGCCGCCCGAGACGGGCGGCGGCACGGGCGGTGACGAGGGAGCCGCTGCGGTGCTGGGCCTCGACGACGACGGTGCCGCGGGTGAGGGCGGCGATCACGCGGTTCCGGAGGATGAAGCGGCTGGGTGTGGGGTGACTGTCGGGCGGCAGTTCCCCGACGACGAGTCCTTGTTCGGCGATGCGGCCGATGAGCCCGCCGTGGCCTCGGGGGTACGGGGTGTCGACGCCACAGGCGAGGACGGCGACGGTGGCTCCGCCGGCGGCGAGGGCACCGCGGTGGGCCGCGCCGTCGATGCCGTAGGCGGCGCCGGAGACGACGACCCAGCCCTGTCGGGCGAGGCCGGTGGCGAGGTCGGCCGCGATGTGGGCGCCGTACGGGGTGCAGGCGCGGGCACCGACGAGGGCGACGGAGCGCAGGGCCCAGGTCCGCAGGTCGGCGGGCCCGCGGAGCCAGAGGCCGAGCGGGCGGGCGTGGCCGAGGTCGTCGAGTTGACGGGGCCATTCCGTGTCGCCGGGAACGAGGAAGCGTCCGCCGAGACGGTGCACGGTGTCGAGGTCGCGGGCGGGTTCGGCGGCGGTGGCGCGTCGTCGCCAGCTGTCGACGCGTTTGGCTCCGGTGCCGGGGAAGGGGTCGTCGCCGGGGTGGAGGAGTCGGTCGAGAAAGCCGATGGCTCCGTGGTGGCGGAGCCAGCGGCCGGCGTGTTCGTCGCCGGGTTCGACGGCCCGGGTGAGGGTGGCGCGGGCGAGTCGCTCGTCCGTGGCCTCCGTGGCCTCCGTGGCGCCAGGGATCTGGGGGCCGGTCATGTGCGCTCCCCCGCTCCGACGGGCACGCCGCGGGCGATGCCGGTGCGCATTTCGAGGGCGAGGGCGATGTCCTCGCTGTCGGGCCGGTCGTGTCCGGCGAGGTCGGCGACGGTCCAGGCGACGCGGAGGACGCGGTCGACACCGCGGGCGGTGAGGAGTCCGCGCTCGATGTCGCGTTCGGCCGCGGCGAGGGCGCCGGGTGCGGCGAGGTAGCGCGTACGGAGTTCGTGTCCGGGGATCTCGCTGTTGACGCTCCAGGGAGTGTCGGACAGGCGTGCGGTGGCGCGGGCTCTGGCCTCGTGGACGCGGGCGGCGACCACGGCGGTGGTCTCGCCGCGCCCGCCGTGTCCGAGGAGGTCGGAACGGGTGACGGGTTCGACTTCGACGCGCAGGTCGACGCGGTCGAGGAGGGGTCCGGAGAGGCGTGCCTGGTAGCGGCGGATGAGGGAGGCGGGGCATTCGCAGCCGGCGCCGAGGAGGGTGTGCCTCCCGCAGGGGCAGGGGTTGGCGGCGAGGGCGAGGAGGAAGCGGGCGGGGAGGCGGACGACGCCCGCGGCGCGGGCGATGACGACGTGTCCGGATTCGAGGGGCTGGCGGAGTGCGTCGAGGACCTTGCCGGAGAACTCGGGGGCTTCATCCAAGGAGGGGGACTTACTCCGCCCGATGTGCCAGCGCGTAAGGTGCTGGCCTGAGCAGGAGGAACACAGAACATGGCAAGGGTCCTGGGCGCGCTGCGCCTGTCGAGAGCGTCCGATGAGTCGACCTCAGTCGTTCGGCAGAAGGTAGCCATCCAGCGATGGGCGGACAGTCGAGGGCACACGATCGCCGGATGGGTCGAGGACGTAGACGTCTCCGGAGCCATCGCTCCCTGGGAGCGACCGGGTCTCGGTCAGTGGCTCCCGTCGACCATCGGCAAGGAAGTGAGCGCGGTAGAACAGCGCCTCGCATGGGAGCTCGCACGAGTCGATGAGTGGGACATCTTGTGCGGGATGAAGCTCGACCGGATCTCTCGGCGAGTCCTGCACATCGCTCAGCTTGTCGACTGGGCCGAGGCGCACGACAAGGAGATCGCGGCAGCAGAGGACGGCTTCGACCTCTCCTCGCCGATGGGCAAGATTCTGTTTCAGCTCATCGCAGCGTTCGCTGAGGGTGAGCTCGAAGCGATCAAGTACCGAGCCAAGTCCTCGTACGTGCACCTGATGAAGTCCGGTCGGTGGCGCGGCGGCTTCGTGCCGTACGGGTACCGAGCGGAGAAGGACGCCGAGGGCGATGGCTGGAAGCTGGTACCCGACGAGTACGGCACAGCTACTGCCGGAGTCGTGCGGGAGATCGTCCGCCGCATCGTCGAGGACGGGCACGCCATCAACGCCGTGTGCCGCTGGCTGAACGAGGAGAAGGTTCCGAGTTCGCTGGATGCTCAGCGCATCCGGGCAGGTAAGGAACCGAAGGCCGCTCTCTGGCGCGTCGGCAACCTGACCAAGATGCTCCGCTCTCACACGCTTCT
Organism: Streptomyces sp. NPDC058650; assembly: GCF_042717315.1. Classification (NCBI taxonomy): domain Bacteria; kingdom Bacillati; phylum Actinomycetota; class Actinomycetes; order Kitasatosporales; family Streptomycetaceae; genus Streptomyces; species Streptomyces sp. NPDC058650. The sequence continues at coordinate 404,377 of NZ_JBHXRL010000002.1, read as the reverse complement.
GGGTCGAGTCGAGATGACCGAGGAGATCAGCCTCCCGGATGGCACGAAGGAGAAGAGGACTCGTCTCGTACGGGACGCCGAGGGGCTCCCGCTCCAGCGGGCGGAGCCGCTCCTCAGTAAGACGGAGTGGGACCAGCTTCAAGCGAAGCTTACGGAGAATGCTCGCCCGAACGCCGGGCACCGTCACGACAGGAGCCCGCTCCTGCGTGTGGCGTTCTGTGTCTGCGGTCGCCCCCTCTACCGGAACAACGGAAGAACGGCGATGTACTACCGGTGTAGCTCCCGGAACATCTCGGGCGCCGAGTGCGGGCAGAACGAAGCCATCCGGGCCAAGCACCTGGAGGAGGCCATCGAGGAGGCGTTCCTCCGAGCTGTCGGCCACGCTCAGATCATCCGCCGGACCTTCCGCCCCGGAGTCGACCACACACAACACGTGGCCGAGGTGACGCGCGCTCTGGCCGAACTCCGCGAGGACCGCGAGGCAGGGCTCTACTCCTCGGAACTCGGCAAGAAGGAGTACCGGGAGGAGTACCTCAGGCTCGAAGCGAAGCGGGAGGCACTCGCCTCCATGCCTGTAGTGCCGGACCAGTGGGAGGAAACTTCGACCGGCCAGACATACAGGGACAGGTGGGCAGAGCTCACGTCTCCGGCGGAGAAGAACAAAGAGCTCCGCGAGGCAGGCGTGAAGGCGATCGTCCACGGGGAGAAACTCCCGTACGCGCTTCCCTTGGCCGAGATCGGCGAGACCGAAGGAACGGTGCGACACACGCTTGGGAGGGTTGAGCTCCTGCTCCCAAGGGATCTCTACCACCGAGTGCGCGGCTTCGCCGCTGAGCACGTCGCGTAGCGCTTGCTCGACTGGCCCCGCTCTCACCAGAGGGCGGGGCTTCGTCATGCCCGATCAGAAAGGCGGCGGCTCTTGCCCTGCTTCTTCGATCCGGTCGGTCAAGCTGCCGTAGTCGAAGCCCACCGGCACGGGAGCTGCGTAAGCGTCTCCGAACCACTTCCGGCGGCGCTCCTCTTGCTTGACCGTGTCCAGGTCTACGAAGGACAAGGAGGGGGCCGAAGGCCCTTCAGGGGAGCCAGCGCTTTCGTCTTCCTGCTGAGAGCCGCTTTCGCGGCTCACCTTCGCAGACTGCTTGCGCTCTTCGTCTTCGCGTTGTCGGCCCCCTCCGGGGGGCCGCTCTTCGCTTCCCGGCTTGCTCTTCGCCGCTGGCTCTACAGTCTTTCCGCCGTCGCTCTTAAAGGTATGTAGGTTGTATGGCTTCTGAGCCATACCCCCCTGCTTCGGCAAGGTGAGCCGGTAGATCACGGGACCATCCGAAACCTTGCCAGTTCTCGCAAGCCAGCCGGCCTCGCGCAACCTCGCGATGATCTTGTTGACCGTCTGCTCTGGAGCCTTCCCGCCGTAGCCGAGCTCCCTGGCGATCGTCCCGTTCGACGGGCAGACGTTCTCGCCCGTCTCGTAGTCCGCGTACAACGCCATGGCGACGCCGACCAACTTCTCTGCGTGCTTCATGTTCGAGCGCACCAGCGCACGACGCCATACGTGCTCGTGAATGTCGGGCTTCCCTTCTCCGAAGACTCATACGGACTCCAAAAACTACAGCTCTCCAGTGACAAAGAAGCAGGTCACCCCGTGTGAGGCGCCTCTCAAACGGACCCCAGAACCGTGGCGGAATCTGAGCTGCTAAGACATGGCGGTCGACGTGGGCCCCCTTCGGGGGTCATACCCCCACCCCCTCGCCGTCGCCCTGGTCACGCCCTTGCCTCCGCCGTTGGCAGGCGTGCCCGTGCCACACAGCAGGCGAACGGCTGTGCGCCTCTCTGGGAGGCCGACAGGGCGCAGGCGCCACGAAGGACGAGAGCGAAGCGGCAGGCTGACAGGCAGGCGCACAGCCGCTCGACAGGGCAGCGGGAAGCCGCAGAGAGAGGGCGCATCAGCGCCCCATCGAGCGCGAGCCCCAGGGCCACGACTACCCCGCGACAGAGCGTCCCGTAAACCTTCGTTATCGGGACGGTCCAGGCAGGCTCGGGGCGTGTCCGATTCACCCCCGCTCGACAGTCCCGCAACCCGTCCCGAAAGATCACCCCTCGGGCTAGCTTTCGGGACACGTTTATGGGACTGTCTGCTCATGACCACGAACACCCCGGCCGTACAGGTCGAACGCCACGCCTGCCCGAAGTGCGATGCCCCTGCCGGTAGCCCCTGCCGTACGACCACGGGCAAGGTGGCAGCGAACTACCACACGGGACGCTTCGCCCTGGTGCCCGCGCTCAAGGCGGAACTGACCGTGAAGACTCCGGCCGACCGCAACCCCGGCAAGGCATGGACAGCAGGCACGCCCGTCCCGCAGGCACCCGACGCGATACCGGGCGCAGCGATCCGACTGGGCTACGCCCGTTGCTCCACGGTGGGGCAGGAACTCCAGTCCCAGTTGGACATGCTTGCCCGCGCCGACTGCACCCGCGTGTTCTCGGAGAAGATCAGTACCCGTGTGAAGGAACGGCCGGAGCTTGAGAAGGCGCTCGCCCTGGCACGGGAGATCAAGGCAGCCGCGCCGAATCAGCCGGTCATCCTGACCGTGGTCGAGATGAAGCGTCTTGCCCGCAGTGCGTCCGAGCTGATGACGCTGTCTTCCACCCTTCAGGCGGACGGCATCCAACTGGAACTCCTGTCCGGTCCCCTTCAGGGTGTGTACGACCCGAACGGGGCAGGTGCCATCGTGTTCGCCGTCCTCGCCGTGAGTGCAGAGGTTGAGCGGGAAGGCATCCGGGAGAAGACGTTGGAAGGGCTGGACGCTGCGGCCCGTAAGGGCAACGTCGGTGGGCGTCCGTCCGTCGTAGACGACGACAAGCTAGCCGTAGCCCGTGCCAGGCACGCCAAGGGAGACAGCGTCACGTCCATCGCTAAGGCCCTGGGAATCGGCCGTGCCACGTTGTACCGCCACCTGGGAGAGAGCGCCTGAGGCAGGCGCACAGGGACACAGACAGGCCCCCGGCATCACGTCGGGGGCATTGTCATGCCCGACAGTGAGGAAGCCCCTGCCAGCCACGGGGCAGCTGACAGGGGCCGTGTGTTCCTCACCGTGCGTCGGGCAGTTGCACGGCACCCCGCGTACGAGGGCGGACCGGGTCGTGACTCGGAGCGCGTCCGCTCCTGCGCGGGAACGTCTCCCGCTGTCTGGCGTTGCCCGATCGGGGAACCTCAGGCCCGCCCCTACCGTGTCGCACCGCCGCGATTACGGGAGGGACGGGAGCTTTCGTCATCGGCACGCACGACGATCGCGAACGAGGTGCACAGTCGACGGAAGGACTTGTGCCCGCTCAGCCCCGTGTGGCTCATGCACTCCACATCCACAGCCGCGCCGTCCGCCGAAGCCGTCGCCTTCCACTTGCAGGACAGGCACTCTGCTTCGAACGTCACATCGGTATCCGGATGCCGCGTTATCCGATGTGTCACGAACCGCAAGGCCGCACGAGTCATCGCGCCGAGCGCCCGCCGTGCGGGTGGTTCCGGATCTCCACATCGGCATCCGTCGCAGCCGACAAGTCCCCCTCCGCAACCGCCGCCGCCTTCTGCTTTCGCAAGGAGTCGCAGACACCGCAGCCCTTGACCGGCTTAGGAGGGACAGAGGGAAGCGAGAGGTGAACAGGTCCATCCATGGTCGTCAGCATTTTCACGGCTTACGCCTCCCCGGCTTCGGTGATCCGCTGGAAGCAGCCAACTCCACATACGCCGGCTCGCCTAGCCGGTTTCCTGTTCACGCAAAAGCTCGTCTCGGATGCCTTCGATCAGGGCCCTCATGTCGTCATCGACAAGAGCAGTCCCGCCGAATCCTTCGAACTTGGATACATACAGGGCAACGTCTCGGGGGTCAGTCACTACCGTCTCCGCATGAACCGTCTCAATGGTTACCGTCCGGTCGTCCTTAATAGAGAACGAGTGACCCGGAAAATCCACCTGCGGGGTGCACAGTGCGACGATTCGGATATCCACATTGGGCAGCCGTGATGCGGAAATCAATCGATCGAGCTGCCCCACCATTACCAAGGGTGGAAGAATCCGCCATCGGAGAACTGATTCCGTAATGATGAAGCGGAACTTCTTACCTTCCGAGTACAAGACGCTTTGTCTCGCCAGTCTCGCACCGATGGTCCGCTCCAGCTGCGCTTCCGCCAAGTTCTTTCGAGCGAAAACCGCCCGCACGTACTCGGGAGTCTGGAGCAGACCGGGAATTAGCGAGGGTTGGAACAGGCGCAACAGGGTCATCTGCGATTCGATCGCCTGTACCTGTTGCTGTTTCCTGCTGTACCCCAGACGTCGAATAAGGCGCCACGCCGTGACCTCAGTGGCCGCCTCTCTGGCGGCAGCCATGTACTCGGCCTTAACCCCATCGGATACGCCTATAGCCGTGAGGATGCAGTCGACGTCCGTAACGCTCGGAGCTGCGTTCCCGTTCTCAATCTTGGAAAGCTTGGAACGAGACATGGCAGCGCCACGGGCAACCGCTTTCGCTTCCAGTCCGGAAGACTCCCGCAGTTCCCGCAGCGCTGACCCAAGGCTGGACTTGTTCACTCGCCGTACTTCGCCCACCATTCAGAGAACGGCACGGCCTGAGTCATTGCCGTGTCCCTGTACGCCAAGAACCTAGACAGCTGGTCTTCTCCGAAGAACTCGACGCCCAGGTACTTTCCCTCTCCGTCATAATTCATGGCTCCGACAACCCGGTCATCGAAGAGCCAGAAGTCCGGGGCATCCTGAATCGGGTTCTCCTGGCTGGTCGTATCCAGGATGAAAAACTCTTCCCCGGCCGCCATGTTTCGACGGTAACCCCAGGAGAGTTCGAACCGCAGGTAATCCGTCAGGGGACGGGCGAGGATGTGGACGCGGTAGATGCGCTTTCCCGATTGGACTGCGTCCCCGACCGTCGTCATCCATCCAGCCGTCTTGTAATCCTCCGGCTGCGGTTCGCCGGCGAGGAATGCGTGGTAGGCATCAACACCACCCGACTTGCTGTAATCGTCCAGCGTCTCCAGCCGGAACGCTTCCCGACCGAAGTCCTTGAACCAATCCCCCAGCGTCTTAGATGAGGTTGTCACGAATGGCCTTTCGGATGAGCTCGATGGGGATTTCCACCAGGGTTTCGTGAGCTGGAATCTCCAGCCCGTGGTCAGCCACCTTGTCCCCCTGGATGGCCAGCGTTCCCCGGTCCGTTGCGTAGATGGTCGGACACTCGCCCTCGTCGCACTCGCCTACCAGTCGTGTCAGCTTCACAGCCTGCCCCCTCGTCATCGGGTGTCGCGTCCGATGCTCGCGGCCCCCACCGGGAGGCACAAGGGGTTCGAGTTTCCGTTACTGGAAACCGGACGGCAGTGCTGACGGGCACCGCCCGCAGGAGCACGGGTGAACGGGCCCGTGCTGGCCGATCTCCCGCCGAGCGTGGCGGAAGGCCTAGCGCACAGAGATGGGCCGCTGTGCGGCCTCTGAGCCGCGCTGTGGGGCTCTGGCCCTACGCCTCCCCCGCCGATGGGGTACTGTCCGGCACGGCGTAAGTCCGCCTCCCTCGCTTCGTCCAGAAAGAGAATGCCGCGGTGTGCCAGGGAGACGGCGCCTGGCCTGGGGAGGCCGTTGCCGCCGCCGACGAGGGACTGCATGGTGGCGGAGTGGTGGGGCGCGCAGTAGGGGGCGCGGCGGACGAGGGGTTCGCCGGGCGGGAGGATGCCGGCCACGGAGTGGACGGCGGTGACTTCGAGGGATTCCTGCCGGGTGAGGGGCGGGAGGATGCCGGGGAGTCGCTCGGCGAGCATGGTCTTCCCCGCGCCCGGAGGGCCGGAGAGCAGGAGGTGGTGGCTGCCGGCGGCGGCGATCTCCAGGGCGTGGCGGGCCCGGTGCTGGCCGGCGACGTCGGCGAGGTCGGGTCCTTCGGTGGGGTCGGCGGCGAGTCCGGTGCCGATGCCGGCGCCGGGGACGAGGAGCCCGGCGAGCATGGCGTCGGGTCGTCCTTCCTCGGTGGGTTCCTCGTCGGGGACGGGTTCGTCGGTGAGGACGGCGATCAGCTGGCGGAGGGTCCGGACGCCGAGGACGGAGACGCCGGGGACGAGTGCGGCTTCGCCGGCGGTCTGTTCGGGGACGACGACCTGGCGGTATCCGGCGTCGGCTGCGGCGAGGACGGCGGGCAGGACGCCTCGGACGGGGCGGACGCGTCCGTCGAGTCCGAGTTCGCCGATGAGGACGAGGTCGGCGATGGTGCGGGGGTCGATCCGCTCGGCGGCGCCGAGTACGGCGGCCGCGACGGCCAGGTCGAAGCCGCTGCCGCTCTTGGGGACGGACGCGGGGCTGAGTCCGACGGTGAGTTTCTTCTGGGGCCATTCGGCGCCGGAGTTGACGACGGCGGCGCGAACGCGGTCGCGGCTCTCACTGAGGCTCTTGTCGGGGAGGCCGACGAGGGTGAAGGCGGCGACGCCGGGTTCGAGGTCGGCCTGGACCTCGACGACGACGCCTTCGACGCCGACGAGGGCGACGGAGCAGGTGCGGGCGAATCCCATCAGGCCACCCCCTGGGCGTGGGTGAGGACGGGGGCGCCCTTGCGGGGGAGGACGATGCCGACGAGGTCGATGCGGACGCCGCCCGTGGGGGCGGGGGTGCCGCTGCGGTCGAGCCAGCAGGCGGCGAGGCGGCGGAGACGCTCGACCTTGGTCGGGGTCACGGCGGCCATCGGATGTTCGTAGGCACCGTGGCGGCGGGTCTTGACCTCGCAGATGACGAGGGTGTCGCCGTCTCGGGCGACGATGTCGATCTCTCCGGCCCGGCCGCAGCGCCAATTGCGGGCGAGGATGTGCATGCCGGTCGCGGTGAGCCGGCGGGTAGCCAGCTCTTCTCCGTACCGTCCGAGGGCTTGGGTCCTGTTCATGCGGTACCACCTCCGTCACCGACTGTGACGGAGTGGACCGGACCGCGTGCGGGCCTGTGGAGGGCCGGGGCACTGTGGAGAACTCGCTCACCCCTGAGGGTGATTCAGGAGCGGTGGCTCAGGGGTGGCTCAGGGGTCGTTCAGGATGGTGCAGGAGAGCGTCAGCTGCCGGGGAGTTCGAGGTCGCTCTTGTTGAGCTCCTCGATGTTCACGTCCTTGAAGGTGAGGACGCGGACCTGCTTGACGAACCTGGCCGGCCTGTACATGTCCCAGACCCAGGCGTCAGCCATGCTGACCTCGAAGAAAACCTCACCTTGCACCGAGTGCACCTGCATCTCGTAGTCGTTGGTGAGATAGAAACGTCGCTCGGTCTCGATCACATATTTGAACAGCCCGACGACGTCGCGGTACTCCCGGTAGAGCTTCAGCTCCATCTCGGTCTCGTACTTCTCGAGGTCCTCGGCGCTCATGGCATGTTCCCCTTCAGCCGTGCGTCCACCTATTGTGCGCCAGCGGGCCGCACCCCTAGACGATTTCCGGGGCGAGGACCACCGGTGCACTCGGAGGTCCCTCGTCGAGCAGCGTGCGCAGCAGCTCGGCGAGTCTGGTCGGGTACACCGTCTCACGGGCCGCCGACAGTTCGGCGGAGGTCCACCATCTGAGGCCCGCGAGGCTGCGGGTCTCCAGCTCCGTGAGGGCCTGGGGACGGGGTTCGGTACCGGACCGGGGGACGCGGGCCAGGTAGTACCACTCGTCCTGGTCCCAGCGGCGCCCGTCGAAGGGGAAGGAGCAGTACCGCTGCCACAGGACCGGTCCGAGCTCGGCGTCGGTGATGCCGGTCTCCTCGGCGAGTTCGCGCAGCGCGGCCTCCGCCCGGGTCTCGTCGCCTTCCAGGCCTCCGCCGGGGGTGAACCACCAGGTGTCGGCCGGGTCGTCCGGTTCGTACCCGTGCATGAGCAAGATGCGGTCGTCGGGGTCGAGGAGAACCACCCTCGCCACCTGTCGCACGGCGGGCCTCGGCTCGGCGGGCCTCGGCTCGGCGGAGGGAGCAGGATCCGTCATGACCCCACCTTCTCTCCCGCCCCGGGCCGCGCACCGGAACCCGCCCCGGTTCGTGTCCCGGAGCCCGTCCCGCCCGGCCGCCGCGTCAGGAGTCGCGCCACCGGCCCGTACGCGGCCCCCGCCAGGATCAGTACGCACCCGGCCGCGATCGCGGCGAAGAGGGCCGTGAAGGGCCCCGGTGTCGAGATCCCGCCGGGCAGGGCGGCGAAGCCCGTCGCGGGCGTCAGGAGGCCCTCGGCGGGCCAGGCGACGGCGTCGACCCTGGCGACGATCGAGGAGCGGGGTACGGACCCCTGTCCGGCCTCCTCCATGTGCGAGCGGGAGTCGAGCGAGGTGTGGCGGTCGTCGCCGAGGAGGAAGAGGTTCCCTTCGGGAACGGTCACGGAGAACTCCTGGCCCGACGCGACGACCTCGCCGCCCGGCCCGGGGCGCAGATAGGGCTCGTCGACGGCCTGGCCGTTGACGGTGAGCCTGCCGTCCCGGTCGCAGCAGGCGACGGTGTCGCCGCCGACGGCGACGACCCGCTTGACCATCGGGGAGGAGCCCCACAGCGCGTCGGCGAAGACGACGACGTCACCGCGCCGCACCTCGTCGCCGTCGATGCGCTCGGCGAGGACCCGCGAGCCGACGGCGATGGTGGGGGTCATGGAGTCGGTGGGGACGGTGTACGGCCGGTAGACCAGCGCTCCCCAGACGAAGCCCCCGAGGAAGAGCACACAGCCGACGGCCACGGTCAGCCCCGACAGCACGCTGCCGAGGCGGCCGTGGCCGCCCACTGCTTTTCTGTTTCCGCTCATGCGCACCCCAGAGGTCTGTCGACGGTCCGGGACGGCAATCTACCCGCGGGTCACTACTCGGCGGTATGCCCTGCCGCGCGCTTCTTCCGGCGCCACAGCACCAGCGGGAGCGCTCCGGCCAGACCGGCCGCGCCCAGCGGGGCGGCGGCCACGGCCTGGTCGAGGCCGGGCTGGTCGAAGACGTCGGGCACCGGGAGGGTGGCCCAGCGGGTGACGGGCCAGGCGATCACGACGGCACGGCCCACGACCAGGTCGTTCGCGACGGTGCCGGCGCCGGGGAGCTGCTGGTGGAAGCGGGAGTCCAGCGAGTTCTGCCGGTTGTCGCCCATGACCCAGATACGGCCCTCGGGGACCTTGACCGGGCCGAAGGAGTCCTGGCAGGGCACGGAGCCGGGGTAGAGGTACGCGCTCTCGTCCAGGGTCTTGCCGTTGAGGACGACCTTGCCGCCCTCCTTGCAGGAGACCGTGTCGCCGCCGACCGCGATGACCCGCTTGATGAGGTCCTTCTCCTCGGCGGACGGCATGAGGCCGATGAAGCTGAGGAACTTCTGGACGACGTTCGGTTCGGGTGTGGTCTGGCCTTCCAGCCAGCCGCCCGGGTCGTGGAAGACGACGACCTCGCCCCGCTCCGGCTCGGAACCGAACCACGGGGTGAGCTTGTCGACGAGGACGCGGTCACCGCGCTGGAGGGTGTTCATCATCGATTCCGAGGGAATCGAGAACGCCTGCACCAGGAAGGTCTTGATCAGGAGCGCGAGCACCAGGGCGATGCCGATGAGGAGGGGCAGTTCCTTCCAGAAGGAACGGGGCTTCTTCGGGCTCCTGCCCGACCTTCCCGACGCCTCGCCGTCGTCGTCGTGCGCCCGCTCGTCATCCGTCACATCGTCACCCGTCACGTCGCCGCCGATGGCCTCGTCGGCCCTCTTCTCGGGCTCATCGTGTCCGGATCGTGCGCCGACGGCCAAATCCCCCACATCAACTCCTCACTCCGTGCGATCGCCTGCCCCGGAACAGGGACAGGCCCACCACTCCCATAACGAGCAGAAGTTCCGCAGGGGTCGGGAGCCCGGGCAATCCGTTCAGATTGCGCGGGGACACACTATGCGACAGACCGAGCGCGGGCTCGGAACTCGCACGCCCGTCCGGTACGGCGGCGAAGGTCTCCCGCTCCTCCAGGCTCCGCCAGTTCCCGACCGGCCAGGCGATCACGACGGCGCGCCCCACGACCTGCTCCTCGGAGACGGTGCCGTGGTCCTTCTCGTCGAGGTGGTAGCGGGAGTCCGCCGAGTTGGAGCGGTGGTCGCCGAGGACGAAGATCCGGCCTTCCGGGACCTTCACCTCGAAGGGGATCGTGGACGGCTTGTTCCCGGGGTGCAGGTACGGCTCGTCCAGGGGGACGCCGTTGACGGTGAGCCGCCCGTCCTTGTCGCAGCAGCGGACGGTGTCGCCTCCGACGGCGACGACCCTCTTGATGAGGTCGCGGTCGTCGGCCGAGGGCAGCAGTCCGATGAAGGTCAGGGCCTGCTTGACCTGCTTGATGCCGATCGGGTCCTCGGAGGCCGGCGCGGCCTCCTTCTGGAGCCAGTTGCCGGGATCCTTGAAGACGACGACGTCGCCGCGCTGGGGCCGGGAGCCGAACCAGGGGGTGAGCTTGTCGACGAGGACCCGGTCGTCGATGCGGATCGTCTGTTCCATGGAGCCGGAGGGGATGACGAACGCCTGGACCAGGAACGTCTTGAGGACGAGCGCGATGAGCACGGCGACGGTGACGAGGATCGGGATCTCGCGGATCGCGGAGCGCTGTCGGCGGCGCTTGACCTTGCGGGCGAGTCTGCGCCGCTCGGCCCGTCCCGGCAGTGGCGCGGGGCCGGGGGCGTGGGCGGGTCCGTGTGCGGTGCCCCGGGCGGGCCCGCCCGGCGGTCGGCCGCGGCTACCCATGGGGGCGGCCCGTGCCGTGCCCGCCGGCCGCCGCGGTGGGAGCCGGTACGGCGTCGAAGGCGCCCGTCCCGGGCACGGTGGACCAGCGGTCGAAGGGCCAGGCGATCCAGTCGGCGCGTCCGACGACCTTGTCGACGGGGACCATGCCGCCGCCAGGGCTGCCGAGGTGGTCGCGGGAGTCGCTGGACTGGCTCCGGTGGTCCCCCATCACCCAGAGCTTGCCCTCGGGGACGACGATGTCGAAGGGGACCCTGGACGGCTGGTCGCCGAGCATCACGTACCGCTCCTCGACGGGGACGCCGTTGACGGTGAGCCGCCCGTCCTTGTCGCAGCAGACCACCCGGTCGCCGCCGACGCCGACGACCCGCTTCACGAAGTCGGTCTCGTCGGGTTCCGCGAACCCGAGGGCGGCCGCGGCGTCGTGCAGGAGCCCGCTGACCGGATTGCCGTCGAGATCCTCCCGTACGAAGGAGCCGGTGCCGTCGAAGACGACGACGTCGCCCCGGCGCGGCTCGCTGCCGAAACGGTACGCCAGCTTGTTCACGAGGATCCGGTCGCCGATCCGGAGCGTCGGCTCCATGGAGCTGCTGGGGATCAGGAACGGCTGGATCACGAAGTGGCTCAGGAGCAGCAGGAAGAGCACGCAGGCGACGCCGAGGAAGCCCGTACGCCGCCAGGAAACGCGCGCGGAGCGCGACCCGTCCTCCATGTCGGTGGAGGGGTCGCGCTCCGTGTGCTGTGCTTCGGTGTCCATCGGGGACAGAGCCTATCCGGCCCGTCTGTGCGAGGACCTCAAGCGTCGCGTGAGCGGTGAGCCGGGGCTCAGCGGTCGCGCTTCTCCTTGATCTTGGCAGCCTTGCCGCGCAGCTCACGCAGGTAGTAGAGCTTGGCGCGACGGACGTCACCGCGGGAGACGAGCTCGATCTTCTCGAAGATCGGGCTGTTCACCGGGAAGGTGCGCTCGACGCCGACGGAGAACGAGACCTTGCGGACCGTGAAGGACTCGCTGACGCCCGCGCCCTGGCGGCGGATGACGACGCCCTTGAACTGCTGGATACGGGAGCGGTTGCCTTCGATGACGCGCACGTGGACGTTCACGGTGTCACCGGCGCGGAAGGCGGGGAGGTCGGAGCGGATGGAACCCGCGTTGACCTGGTCGAGCAGGGAGGCCATGGAGGTCTCTTTCCTCGCTGATGCCACAGGTCATCAGCGGTACGTTCGGATGTCTGGGGTGCCGTGCGTCCCAGGCGGGCGTCGTTCCCCCTGTGGCAGGGGCGCGCGCCGGACGGACGACAGCGGCCTATTCTTCCACGTCGGGGAGCCTGCGCCAAAATCGGCCACCGGGCTCGGGCGCCCACCCCATCATCGAGAGGATCTCGCGGTCCTTCTTGTCGAAGGCGGTCGGATCACAGCGCTCGATGAGGTCGGGCCGGTTCGCGACGGTACGCCGGAAGGCCTCGTCCCGCCGCCAGCGCGCGATCTTCCCGTGGTGCCCGCTGAGCAGGACGTCGGGGATGCCCCGGCCGCGCCACTCTGGGGGCTTCGTGTAGACGGGCCCCTCCAGGAGGTTGGCCATGGCGCCGGGGGCGAAGGAGTCGTCGCGGTGGGACTCGGCGTTGCCGAGGACGCCGGGCAGCAGACGGGCCACGGCCTCGGTGACGACGAGGACGGCGGCCTCTCCGCCGGCGAGGACGTAGTCGCCGATGGAGACCTCGTAGACGGGCATCCGGGTCGCGTACTCGTCCATGACGCGGCGGTCGATGCCCTCGTAACGGGCCGGCGTGAAGATCAGCCAGGGCCGCTCGGAGAGCTCGACGGCCAGTTCCTGGGTGAAGGGCCGGCCGCTGGGGGTCGGGACGACGAGGACCGGGCCGTGGGCGCCGGCCTCGTAGCCGTCGGCGAGCGTCTCGTCGAGCGCGTCGCCCCAGGGCTCGGTCTTCATGACCATGCCGGGGCCGCCGCCGTACGGGGTGTCGTCGACCGTGTTGTGCCGGTCGTAGGTCCAGTCGCGCAGGTGGTGGACGTGGACGTCGAGCTGGCCCCGCGCGCGCGCCTTGCCCACGAGGGAGACGTTCAGCGGTTCGAGGTACTCGGGGAAGATCGTGACGACGTCGAGCCTCATTCCCCTTCCTCCTCGGACTCCTCGGACTCATCGCGGGAGGAGACGATCACGGCGCGGTCGTCGATCAGGCCGGGCGGCGGGTCGATGACGGCCCGCTGCTCCTCCAGGTCGATCTCGGTGACGATCGACGACACGAAGGGGATCATCAGCTCGGTGCCGTCGGGCCGCTCGACGATGAAGAGGTCCTGGGACGGCAGGTGGGAGATCTCGGTGATCCGGCCGATCTCGGTGCCGTCGGCGAGGACGACGTCGAGGTCCATGAGCTGGTGGTCGTAGTACTCGTCCTCCTCCTCCGGCATCTCCTCGGGGTCGATCTCGGCGATGAGGAGGGTGTTGCGCAGGGCCTCGGCGGCGTTGCGGTCGCGGACGCCCTCGAAGCGCAGCAACAGCTTGCCGCTGTGGACCTTGCCGGACTCGATGGTCAGCGGCCCGGCGGCGGCCGGGTCGGTCAGCAGGACGGCTCCGGGGCCGAGCCTGAGCTCGGGCTCGTCGGTCCGCACCTCGACGGTGACCTCGCCCTTGATGCCGTGGGCGCGGCCGATCCGCGCGACTACCAACTGCACTGCTCCACACTCTCCTGTCACACAGCTCGTACGACACAAACGACAACGGGCCGGGGTGGGCGTAAGCCCTCCCCGGCCCGTGCCGGCACATCATTCAACCGATGCGGCCGACTTGTTCAGCGGACCTGGTCCACGTCGACGAGGTCGACTCGGATCCCACGGCCGCCGATGGCGCCCACGACGGTACGCAGCGCACGCGCGGTGCGGCCGTTGCGGCCGATCACCTTGCCGAGGTCTTCGGGGTGTACCCGGACCTCCAGCACGCGGCCACGGCGCAGGTTGCGCGAGGCGACCTGCACATCGTCGGGGTTGTCGACGATGCCCTTCACGAGGTGCTCGAGAGCCTCCTCGAGCATGCTCAGGCCTCGGTCGACTCGGTCGACGCGGCCTCGGCCTCGTCAGCCTTCTTGTCGGCCTTCTTGGCCTTCTGGGTGATGGCCTCACCCTTGTCGTCGCCGGACTCGAGGGTCTTCGCGAACTCGTCGAACGAGGCGCGCTTCGCCTCCTTCGTCGCGGGGACGAGCAGGGCCTTCTCGGGGGCCGGGAGGCCCTTGGCCTTCTGCCAGTCGCCCGTGAGCTTCAGGATGGCGAGGACGGGCTCGGTCGGCTGGGCGCCGACGGACAGCCAGTACTGCGCACGCTCGGAGTCGACCTCGATACGCGACGGGTTGTACGTCGGGTGGTAGAGGCCGATCTCCTCGATCGCACGACCGTCGCGGCGGGTGCGCGAGTCGGCGACGACGATGCGGTAGTGCGGCTGGCGGATCTTACCGAGGCGCTTGAGCTTGATCTTGACTGCCACTGGAGTGGTGTCTCCTGGTCTTGACGTGGTTGGGCACTTTGAGATGCCACGTGGGGTTGCGGTACTCGGATGCCCGATGGACGCGTCAGCCGGAGGAGAGAGGGGTCCTATGCGACTGTCGAGTACAGCTGTCCATTGTGCCACACGCCGAGGGGGTGCCTCGTCGGTCAGCTGGCGGCGCCGACCGTCTCCGGGATGCGGAAGGGTTTGCCGCAGCCGCCGCAGACGATCGGGGCCTGGGCCAGCACGGACGGCACCACGCGGACGTTCCGCCCGCAGTCGCAGACGGCCTTGACGCGGACGCCGCCGCCTGAGGAGCCGTGCCGGGCGGCCGGTCCTCTGAAGGAGCGCTTCGTGTCGGCCGCGGTCGCGACGGTGTGGGCCTTGAGGGCCCGCTGGAGGCGCTCGATGGTGGGGCGGTAACGTCGCCGCGCCTCCGGGTTGAGCGTGACCAGGGAGAAGCCGCTGCTCGCGTGTGGCTCCTCGGGGTGGTCGAGCCCCATCTCCTCGGCGATCGCGAGGAATCTGCGGTTGTGGTAGCGGCCGGCGCGGGAGGTGTCGCGGACCCCCCGGGCGGCGGCGATGCCGTGGACTGCCTCGTGGAGCAGTCGCTCGAAGGAGAGCTCGGCGCCGCAGGCGGACGAGGACTCTCCGATCAGGGACTCGGGCGCGGCTAGATCGGGCAGCTCGGGGTGGTGCCGCTGAATGTCGGCCCACGCCTGTGCCAGCTCTGCGGCGAGAACAGGTGGTGTCGTGCTCACGTCGTGTACAACGAGCCGATGGGCCCCCGGGTTCCATTCCGGGGCATCCCAAATATTTTGCACTTACCCGTCAGTTGCCATTGATGCGTCCTGACGAGGGCCAGTGCGCCGATCTGCGGAGAAGCCGCGCAGGGAGCGTCAAGCCGGTGCGTAGTGACGCATACGCCCCGGCGCGTGGCCGTGGTGCGCGCGCCCCCGCGAGGGGCTCCCGAAGCGTCCTGGGACGGGGGCGGGAAGCGTTGCAGGGACATTACCGGGTCGGCGTGCGCGGGCGCGCACCGCCCCTCCCCCGAGTGAATCGGTGCGGCGCGAGCACTGGACGCGGCCGGTGTTGCGCAGTTCCCTGACTACGGGGGGCTGTCGTCCAGGAACGGATTGGGGCTCTTTCCATGACACCTACGCTCGTCCCGCACCACCCCGCGCGTGACTGGGCCGAGATCCAGGAACGCATGCTCGTCCCGCTCTACGAGGCGGTGTACGACCGCGTCGGCGTGGGTGCGCGGTCCCGGCTGCTCGGCCTCGGCTCGGGCACCGGCCTGGCCCTGCTGATGGCGGCGGCGCGGGGCGCGCGGGTGGCCGGCGTGGACCGGGACCACGCGCGCGTGGAGCTGGCCAGGGAGCGTCTCCCGGAGGACGTGACGGTCGCGGAGGAAGCGGCGGAGGTGCCGGCGGGCGACGGCCCGTACGACGTGATCACGGCCTTCCACGCGACGGCCGGGCTGCTCCCCGAGCTCACGGCGCTCACCCGTATGGCGCAATCGGACGCGGTGGTCGTCCTCGCGGGGTGGGGGCCTCCGGAGCGGTGCGCCACGGAGCCGGTGCTGCGGGTCGCGGACCGGCTCGCGGACCGGGCGCCGTCGGTGCGGGCCGACCTGGACGGTCTGGTGGCGGCGATGGGGCTCCGGCCGGCCGGTTCGGGGCGGGTCGCCTGCCCCTTCGGGTACGCGGACGGGGCCAGTGCCGTGCGCGGGCTGCTGTCGACGGGCGCGTTCGACGAGGCCGTGCGGGCGACCGAGCTCTCGCAGGTGGAGAAGGAGATCGAGGAGGCGCTGGCCCCGTACGTCCGGGCGGACGGGACGGTGTGGATGCCGAACGTCTTCCGGTACGTGCTCGCCCACGTGCGGTGAGGCCTCGCGGCGGAGTCAGGCCTCCTGCCCTGCGCCGGGCACGTCCTCCTGCCCGGCGCCGGACACGCTCTCCTTCCCGGCGCGGGTGACGCCGGCCGCGCGGTAGGCCGCGTCCTCCTCCAGGGTCTCGTTCGCGAGGAGGGCCGCGGCCAGGGCGTCCAGCTGGGGGCGGTGGTCACGGAGTTGCCGTACGGCGCGCTCGTAGCACTCGTCGACGATCCGGCGCATCTCGGCGTCGACGGTGTCGAGGGTCGCGGGGGCGGCGGAGAGGCCGTACGCCTGCTGGGCGTCGCTCGGGATGGCGGTGAGGCGGCCGACGCGCTCGCTCATGCCCCAGCGGCCGACCATGCCCCGGGCGATGTTGGTGACCTGCTCCAGGTCGCTCTCCGCGCCGGTCGTGACGACCCCGAAGACGACCTGCTCGGCCGCCATGCCGCCGAGGGCGCCGATGATCCGGCCGCGCAGGTACTCCTCCGTGTAGGCGTACCTGTCGGCGTCGGGGGTCGACAGGGTGACGCCGAGGGCCCGGCCGCGCGGCACGATGGTGATCTTGCGGACCGGGTCGGCGCCGGGCTGGAGCATGCCGAGCAGGGCGTGCCCGCTCTCGTGGTACGCGGTACGGCGCCGCTCCTCCTCCGGCATCACCAGGGGCCGTTCGGCGCCGAGCTGGACCTTCTCCAGGGCGTCGGAGAGGTCTGACCGGGTGACGGCCTTCTGGTCGCGCTTGACCGCGAGGAGGGCGGCCTCGTTGGCGAGGTTGGCGAGTTCGGCGCCGGTCATGCCCGGGGTCGTCTTGGCCACGTGCTCCAGGTCGACGTCCTTGGCGAGGGGGATCTCCCGGGTGTGGATCTTCAGGATGGCCTCGCGTCCGCCCCGGTCGGGCGGGTTGACGTGGACGATCCGGTCGAAGCGGCCCGGCCGGGTGAGGGCGGGGTCGAGGACGTCGGCGCGGTTGGTGGCGGCGAGGACGATGACGCCCTCGGAGCCGGTGAATCCGTCCATCTCGGTGAGGATCTGATTGAGCGTCTGCTCGCGCTCGTCGTGGCCGCCCATGCCCGAGCCGCCGCCCCGGGCGCGGCCGATGGTGTCGATCTCGTCGATGAAGATGATCGCCGGGGCGACCTTGCGGGCCTCGGCGAAGAGTTCCCGTACCCGGGAGGCGCCCACGCCCACGATCATCTCGATGAACTCGGAGGCGGAGGCGGAGAAGAAGGGCACTCCGGCCTCGCCGGCGACGGCCCGGGCGAGGAGGGTCTTGCCGGTGCCGGGAGGGCCGGCGAGGAGGACGCCGCGGGGCATCTTGGCGCCCATCTCGCGGTAGGCGTCGGGGTTCTTCAGGAAGTCGACGACGTCATTGAGCTCGCCCTCGACCTCGTCGATGCCGGCGACGTCCGCGAACGTGGTGCGCTTGCCGCCCTCCAGTTCGACGGGCTTGGGCGGGGTCTTGCGGCCGAGCATGCCGCCCGCGCCGCCCATGCCGCTCATCCGGCGGGCGATGAACACCCACAGCACGACGAGCAGCAGCATCGGGGCGAGCGAGATGAGGAGGTTGGCGAGGAAGCTGCGTTCCTTGACGACCGGTTCGGCGGTGACGGTGACGTTCTGCTTGGTCAGCTGCGCCCACAGGTCGTCGTCGGCGAAGGCGGGCCGCTGGGTCGTGAACTTGGTGTAGTCGCCCTCGCCGTCGGGGACGGGCTGCTCGGCCTTCAGCTGGCCCTGGATCGCGTCGCCCTTGGAGTAGATCTTCGTGACGTTCCCGGCGGCGACCTGCTTGTCGAACTCGGTGTACGAGATCGTCGGCCCGTCGCCCTCGTTGAAGAACGACAGGACGATGTTGGCGAGCAGGTACACGACGAGTGCGGTGAGGATGAGCCCGCCCCAGCCGCCCGGCATCTTCCTCTTCGCCGGCGGAGGCGGCGGGGCCCCTTCCGAGCGCCAGGGATGATCGGTCCGGTCGCGCGGGGGTACGGGGTCGGCCACGTGACTCTCCTCGGGGCGGCAGTGGCCCCAGTATCGAAGCGCAGGGCGAACCCGGCATCACGGGCGGGCCGGAGGAGTGAAAAAGGGGCCCCGGGCGG
The DNA here is from genome assembly GCF_042717315.1 of Streptomyces sp. NPDC058650. Lineage (NCBI taxonomy): Bacteria > Bacillati > Actinomycetota > Actinomycetes > Kitasatosporales > Streptomycetaceae > Streptomyces > Streptomyces sp. NPDC058650. Next base: position 386,213 of record NZ_JBHXRL010000002.1, on the reverse strand, counting down.
TTTCGTACCGCCCGAGGCCCCTCTCATGGCTTCGCTCAGCCCATGAACTTCTTGAACTCGTCCGGGAGCTCGAAGTCCTTCGGGCTCTGGCCCGCCGCCGGGAGGCCGAAGGCGCCGCCCTGCTGCGCCTGCTCGCGGCGCTCGGCCTCGGCCTGCTCCTCGGCCTTCCGCTTCATCGGGTTGCCGCTCTTGCGCTTGCCCTTGGCCTGCTTGATCTGCTTCTTCTGCCGGCCGGGGCCGCCACCCATGCCGGGCATGCCGGGCATCCCCGGCATGCCGCCGCCCTGGGCCATGCGGGACATCATCTTGCGGGCCTCGAAGAACCGCTCGACCAGCCCCTTCACCGCGCTGACCTCGACGCCCGAGCCCTTGGCGATACGGGCGCGGCGGGAGCCGTTGATGATGGTCGGGTCGTGGCGCTCGGCCGGGGTCATCGACTTGATGATGGCGGCCGTGCGGTCGACGTCCCGCTCGTCGATGTTGGCGATCTGCTCCTTCATCTGGCCCATGCCGGGCAGCATGCCGAGCAGCTTCGAGATGGAGCCCATCTTGCGGACCTGCTCCATCTGCGCCAGGAAGTCGTCGAGCGTGAAGTCCTGACCCTTCTTCGACGCGAGCTTCGAGGCCATCTTGGCGGCCTCGTCCTCGTCGAAGGTCTGCTGGGCCTTCTCGATGAGGGAGAGCATGTCGCCCATGCCGAGGATGCGCGACGCCATGCGGTCCGGGTGGAACGCGTCGAAGTCGTCGAGCTTCTCGCCGTTGGAGGCGAACATGATCTGCTTGCCGGTGACGTGCGCGATGGAGAGCGCGGCACCACCGCGGGCGTCGCCGTCGAGCTTGGAGAGCACCACGCCGTCGAAGCCGACGCCGTCACGGAAGGCCTCGGCGGTGTTGACCGCGTCCTGACCGATCATGGCGTCGACGACGAAGAGGACCTCGTCGGGCGAGACCGCGTCGCGGATGTCCGCGGCCTGCTGCATCAGCTCCTGGTCGATGCCGAGGCGGCCGGCGGTGTCGACGATGACGACGTCGTACATCTTGGTCCGCGCGAACTCGATGGAGTCCTTCGCCACCTGGACCGGGTCGCCGACGCCGTTGCCCGGCTGGGGGCCGTAGAAGGCCACGCCCGCACGCTCGGCGACGACGCCGAGCTGAGTGACGGCGTTGGGGCGCTGGAGGTCGCAGGCGACGAGCAGCGGGGAGTGGCCCTGGCTCTTGAGCCAGACGCCGAGCTTTCCGGCGAGGGTGGTCTTACCGGCACCCTGGAGACCGGCGAGCATGATCACGGTCGGCGCGGTCTTCGCGAACCGCAGGCGCCGGGTCTCGCCACCGAGGATGGCGATGAGCTCCTCGTTGACGATCTTGATGACCTGCTGGGCCGGGTTCAGGGCCTGCGAGACCTCGAGCCCGAGGGCGCGCTCCTTGACCTGCTTGATGAAGGACCGGACGACCGGCAGGGCGACATCCGCTTCGAGCAGCGCGATACGGATCTCGCGCGCGGTGGCGTCGATGTCCGCCTCGGACAGACGGCCCTTGCCGCGGAGGTTCTTGAAGGTCGCTGCAAGGCGGTCGGAGAGGGTATCGAACACGGCGGTCGCGGATCCTCAGGTGTCGGGGGCGGTCGGATTGCCCTCCAGGGTATCGGGCCGCTCGGAGGATGTGCCCCCGCCCACCGGATCCGGTGGGCGGCGGCGGGTCGGTCCAGGGGGTCAGCGCAGCGCCGACTCCAGTGCGCGGGCCAGGTCCACGGCCTCCTCGTCGGGGAGGAGGGAGCCGTCCGGGCGGGTCACGTACAGGGTGTCGACGGCGTTCGCGCCCAGGGTGGAGACGTGGGCGCTGCGGACGCGGACCTCGGCGCCCTCCAGGGCGCGGCCGATGCGGTGGAGGAGGCCGGGGGCGTCCTGGGCGCGGACCTCGATGACGGTGGCGAGCCGGGAGTGGGCGGCGGCGACGGTGACGCGGGGCGGCGGGGCGGTGAGGCCGCGCCGGCGCGGGTAGGCGGCCTCGCGTTCGGCGAGGCGGGCGGGGATGTCGAGGGAGCCGTCGAGGGCGCGGACGAGGTCGGCGCGGAGGCGGGCGGCCTCGGGCAGGGAGCCGTACTCGGCGGCGACGCGCCAGTCCAGTACGAGAACGGCTCCGGCGCCGGCGCCGGTCCCGGTGGGGAGTTCGACGGCGCGGAGGTCGGCGGCGCGGACGGTGAGCCGGTGGAGGGCGAGGACGCCGGCGACGGCGGGAAGGACGCCGGGCTGTTCGGGCAGGGCGATGAGGAGTTCGACGCCGACGGGTTCGGGGGTGCCGACGGCTTCGGCGGCTTCGGGCTCGACCGGCTGCTCGGTCCGGGCGTGGAGGGTGAGGACGGGTTCGCCGGTGCGCAGGGCCTCCATCGCGAGGCGTTCCTGTTCGGCGCTGGGCGCGGCGGCCTCGGGGTCGAGGAGGGGCTCGCCCGCGAGGACGCCGGCGACCCGTTTGACCAGGTCGGCGACGAGCGACGCGCGCCAGGAGGACCAGGCGGCGGGGCCGGTGGCGAGGGCGTCGGCCTCGGTGAGGGCGTGCAGCAGTTCCAGCGTGCCGAGGGTGCCGACGGCGTCGGCGACGGACCGGACGGTGGCGGGGTCGTCGAGGTCGCGCCGGGTGGCCGTCTCGACGAGCAGCAGGTGGTGGCGGACGGCGGTGGCGACGATGCCGGTGTCGGTGCGGTCGAAGCCGATGCGGGTGGCGAGGTCGCGGGCGATGGTCTCGCCGGCGACGGAGTGGTCGCCGGGCCATCCCTTGCCGATGTCGTGGAGGAGCGCGGCGACGAGGAGGAGGTCGGGGCGGCCGACGCGGCGGGTGAGGGAGGCGGCGCGGACGGCGGTCTCGACGAGGTGCCGGTCGACGGTCCAGGTGTGGACGGGGTTGCGCTGGGGGCGGCACCGCACGCGCTCCCAGTCGGGGAGCAGCCGGGTGATCAACCCTTCGGCCTCCAGGGCCTCCCAGACGGGCACGGTCGCCTCCCCCGCGCCGAGGAGCGTGACGAGCTCCTCGCGGGCCTCGGCGGGCCACGGCACGGGCAGGGGTCCGGCGGCGGACGCGAGGCGGCGTACGGCGTGCAGGGAGATCGGCAGGCCGGACTGGGCGGCGGCCGCGGCGGCCCGCAGCGGGAGGACGGGGTCGCGTTCGGGTTTGGCGGTGAGGGCGAGGACGACCTCGCCGTCCATCTCGACGACGCCCTCGGCGAGGGGCGTGCGCTCGATGGGCGCCTTCGCGCCGCCCACCCGCGCGCCGCCGGTCCTGCCGGCGGCGGTCCTGCCTCCGGCCTTCGCGCCGCCGACGCGTCCGCCGAGGAGGGCGCGCAGCCGGGGCCGTGCCGAGCGTGCCTTGAGGACACGGTTGACCTCGCGCCAGGTGACGTCGGTGGCGTACGAGATGATCCGCGCGGCCTCGTACACCTCGCGGAGCAGGGTGTCGGCGTCGAGGAGGCCGAGTTCCCGGGCGACGGCGTCCTGTTCCTGGAGGGCGAGCCGGTCGGTGGCCCGGCCGGTCGCGAGGTGCAGGGCGTCGCGGGCGTCGAGGAGGCGGCGGCGGGCGGCGTCGAGGCCTTCGCGGGGGGCGTCGGCGAGCCAGGAGGCGGCGACCGCGCGGAGCACCTGGGCGTCGCGCAGTCCGCCCCGCGCCTCCTTGAGGTCGGGTTCGAGGAGGAACTGGAGCTCCCCCATGCGGTCGGCGCGCTCGCGGCAGAGCGCGTCGAGTTCGGGGAGGCGTTTGGGTGCCTGGTTGCGCCAGTCGGCGAGGACGGTGGTGCGGAGGGCGGCGACGAGGCCGGCGTCCCCCGCGACGTGCCGGGCGTCGAGGAGGCCGAGCTGGACCTTGAGGTCCTCGCCGGCGGTGGTGCGGGCCTCGGCGGGGGTGCGGACGGAGTGGTCGAGGGCCATGCCCAGGTCCCAGACGGGGTACCAGATCCGGTCGGCGAGGGCGGCGACGGCGGCCTTGTCGGCGCTGCCGTCGTGGAGCAGGAGGAGGTCGAGGTCGCTGCGGGGGGAGAGTTCGGCGCGCCCGTAGCCGCCGACGGCGACGAGGGCGGTCCCGCGGGGTGGTGCGGCGGCGGCGAAGAGCGCGGCCAGCCAGTCGTCGGTGAGCCGGGCGAGGGCGGCACGGCGCGGCGGCCCGGACCGCTCCTTCTCGTGGAGGAGGAGCAGCCGGGCCGCCGCGTAACCGCCGGGTCCCGAATCTTCGTTCTGCGTACGCGCTTCGAGGCTCGTCACCCGGCGGCTCCTTCGTGTGCTTACAGTGCGTCCGGACCGCGTTCGCCGGTGCGGACCCGTACGGCGGTCTCGACCGGCACGCTCCACACCTTGCCGTCTCCGATCTTGCCGGTTCGGGCGGCCTTCACGACGACGTCGATGAGCTGTTCGGCGTCCTCGTCCTCGACGAGGACCTCGATGCGGATCTTGGGGACGAGGTCGACGGTGTACTCGGCGCCCCGGTAGACCTCGGTGTGGCCGCGCTGGCGTCCGTATCCGCTGGCCTCGGTGACGGTGAGGCCGTGGACGCCGAAGGCCTGGAGGGCCTCCTTGATCTCGTCGAGCCGGTGCGGCTTGACGACCGCGGTGATGAGCTTCATGCGTCCACCTTCTTGTTCTCCGTGACGGCCGGGGCGGGGGCGGCGGTGGAGCGCGAGGACGCGCCGCCGCCGGCTCCGCTGAAGTCGTACGCGGTCTCGGCGTGCTCGACCTGGTCGATGCCGGAGACCTCGTCGTCCTCGCTGACCCGCATCCCCATCGTCTTGTCGATGATCAGGGCGAGGACCGCGGAGGCGATCAGAGAGTAGGCGAGGACGGCGAAGACTCCGACGGCCTGCTTGCCGAGCTGGTCGAGGCCGCCGCCGTAGAAGAGGCCCTTGGCGTCGGACTGGACGCCGCCGGTGGCGAAGAAGCCGACGAGCAGGGAGCCGATGACGCCGCCGACGAGGTGGACGCCGATGACGTCGAGGGAGTCGTCGTAGCCGAACTTGTACTTGAGGCCGACGGCCATGGCGCAGAGGAGACCGGCGATGGCGCCGACGGCGATCGCGCCGAGCGGGCTGACGGCGCCGCCCGCCGGGGTGATGGCGACGAGGCCGGCGACGGCGCCCGAGGCGGCACCGAGGGTGGTGAAGGAGCCGTGGCGGATCTTCTCGTACGCGAGCCAGGCGAGCATGGCGGCGGCGGTGGCCACCTGGGTGTTGACGAACATCACGGCGCCGACGCCGTCGTCGTTGCCGAGCCAGGAGCCGGCGTTGAAGCCGAACCAGCCGAACCAGAGGAGACCGGCGCCCAGCATGACCAGCGGGAGGCTGTGCGGGCGCATCGGGTCCTTCTTGAAGCCGACGCGCTTGCCGATGACGAGGATCACGCCGAGGGCCGCGGCACCGGCGTTGATGTGGACGGCGGTGCCGCCCGCGAAGTCGATGACGCCCATCTCGAAGAGCCAGCCGCCGGAGCCCCAGACCCAGTGGGCGACGGGGAAGTAGACGACGGTGACCCAAAGGGTGATGAAGAGGGCCCAGGCGGTGAACTTGACGCGGTCGGCGAGGGCGCCGCTGATCAGGGCTGGCGTGAGGATCGCGAACATCAGCTGGAAGACGGCGAAGACGTACACCGGGATGGTGTAGCCGTCCCAGAGCTCGGTGACGCCGATGCCGCTGAGGCCGACGTACTCGGACGACCAGCCGATGATCGATCCGGAGTCGGTGCCGAAGGCGAGGCTGAAGCCGTAGAGCACCCAGAGGATCGTGACGATCCCGAGGCTGATGAAGCTCATCATCAGCATGTTGAGGGTGGACTTGACGCGGACCATGCCTCCGTAGAAGAAGGCGAGAGCCGGGGTCATCAGCATGACCAGGGCGGAGCAGATGAGCATGAACCCGGTGTTGGCGGCAGACAGCTCGGGGGCGTCTGCGGCCAGGGTCGTGATGGCTGGTGCCATCGGCGTCTCCTCGTCGTCGGTACGGCCTGTGCGGGGCGGGGCCGGAGAGAGCGGTCGGCCGCGAGGGGCGTGGCCGGTTATGCGCCAGAGATTCGCGCAGCGCGGTTTCCGCCGATGCCGCACGATGTTTCGCACCGGTGACGAAGGGGTCGGGCGTGTTACGCGGCCGTGAACGGCCGGGTCACGGGCATGTAACGAGCCGGCCGCGCCTGGCGTCCGTGTGACCTTGCGGCGGGGGAGCCGAGTCGGGCAGTACGGGACGTCCGGCGCGGCCGGGGTCTGGAGGGCCGCCTGGTGGCGGGAGCGGCCGTGGGAGGGGCCGCGGGAGCGGCCGTGGGAGGGGTCAGACCGCTTCGGCGGCCTCGGGCAGGAGCTGGGTGAGCCGGTCGGTGAGCTGGACGACGTCGGCGACGTCGCTGTAGTTGCGGGCGGCGTGGTCGACGGTCTTGCGGAGCCGGGTGTTGACGCGCTCGGAGCGGATGCTGCGGGCGACGCCGAGAGCCTTCTCGGCGAGGACGACGGACTGCTCGGGCTCGCGCTTGAGGAGGTGGACGGTGGCCATGCCGATCAGGTTGAGCGCGTACGACCGCTGGTGGTCGGGGTCCTTCTCGAAGAGCTCGACGGCCCGCTCCATGATGGGCTCGGCGAGGGACGCGTACGTCGGTGAGCGGCCCGCGACATAGGCGAGGTCGCGGTAGGAGTGGGAGTTCTCGCCGTTGAGTTCGGCCTCGGAGAAGAAGCCGATCCAGTCGGGCTCGGGCTCGCCGTCGAGACCGACGTCGGCGAAGGTGTCCTCGGCCATCCGGACGGCCCGCTTGCACTTGGAGGGCTGGCCCATGTTGGCGTAGGCGCGGGCCTCCATCGCATACAGCATGGCCTGGGTGCGGGCGGTGGCGCAGTCACGACTGCCGTACTGGGCGAGGTGGATGAGTTCGAGGGCGTCGTCGGGCCGGCCGAGGTGGATCATCTGGCGGCTCATGGAGGACAGGATGTACGAGCCGAGGGGCTTGTCCCCGGCCTCCTTGGCGGCGTGCAGCGCGAGCACGAAGTACTTCTGGGCGGTGGGCTGGAGGCCCACGTCGTAGCTCATCCAGCCGGCGAGCTCGGCGAGTTCGGCGGCGCAGGTGAAGAGGCGCTTGGCGGTCGCGGTGGGCTGGGGCTCCTGGAGGAGGTCGGTGACCTCGTGGAGCTGTCCGACGACGGCCTTGCGGCGCAGTCCCCCGCCGCACTGGGCGTCCCACTTGCGGAACATGGCGGTGGTGGATTCGAGGAGGTCGAGCTCGATGTCGGAGAGCCGGTTGGGGCGGCGGCCGTCGGCGAGGGACTCGGGGCGCTCGATCTCGGTGACCGGGGTCGGGACGAGCCAGCGCTGCATCGGCTCGATGAGGGCGGGTCCCGCGGCGAGCGAGAGCGAGGAGCCGAGGAAGCCGCGCCGGGCGAGCATGAGGTCGCTGCGGGAGAACTCGCTGAGCAGGGCGACCGTCTGGGGCCCCGCCCAGGGCAGGTCCACTCCGGAGACGGACGGGGACTGGTGGGCGGTGCGCAGGCCGAGGTCCTCGACGGCGACGACGGAGCCGAAGCGCTCGGAGAACAGCTCGGAGAGGATCCGCGGGATGGGCTCGCGGGGCTGCTCGCCGTCGAGCCAGCGGCGGACCCGCGAGGTGTCCGTGGAGATGTGGTGCGCGCCCATCTGGCGCGCCCTGCGGTTGACTTGCCGCGCCAGTTCGCCCTTGGACCAGCCGCTGCGCACGAACCACGAGCCCAGCTGCTCGTTCGGGCGCTTGCCGGCAGTCGTACCGTCTGCGCCGTTGCCGCCCACTGGAACGCCCCCATCCACCTGATCACCTGTCATGCGAACCCCTATCAGAATGCCGCCTCGCACGGCCGCTCGTCCGGGGTTCTCACTCCTTCGGACGGGAAACCGGGTTGCCTCCGGCATACCCGTGCGCGCAAGCGGCCCCGGGGTTCGAGTACCGAAAGTAATCCTACGATCACCCCTCCCGTGAGGGCGATTCAAGAAACGCCACCATTCGCCACCCCTTCGAATGAACTCGCCACGCGTCGGACGCGATTCACTTGACATGCGACGAACCCGGAGTCGGCGGACGGATGCGCGGAGAGGCGCGCGCGACGGACCGCACCACCCCGCCCACGACCGCACGCCACAAACGGCGACGGACCGTGACCAAAGGTGACGACGAAGCTCCGGGTCGTAACCACCGGCGCGTTCGACCCGTTGGAGGGGGCATGGGCTTCACGATCGGCGGCATTCGTGAGATGCGGTCCGGCTCGCGCCGCCGCGTGCGCACCACGGAGTGCACAGCGGTGGCCGAGTACACAGGACTGTGGGGCTGGGACGTGGTCCCCGGGGCACGCGCGGCCTCCGGCCGGTGCTCCTGCGGGGATCCGGCGTGTACGGCTCCGGGGGCGCATCCGCTCTCCTTCGCCGGACCCGTGCCGGCGGGCGCCGGTCTCGACGACGCGACGAAGGCGTGGGCGGAGTACCCGGGCGCGGCGCTGATGCTTCCCGTGGGCCGGGCCTTCGACGTCATCGAGGTCGCGGAGGCGGCGGGCCGCCGGGCGCTCGTCCGGCTGGAGCGCATGGGGCTGCCGCTGGGCCCGGTGTGCGCGACCCCGACCGGCCGGGCGCGGTTCTTCGTGGCGCCGGGCGCGGCGGCCGAGCTGCCGCGGCTGCTGTACCGGATGGGCTGGGACGACGCCGATCTGGACCTGCACTGTCTGGGGCCCGGCGCCCACATCACCGCTCCCCCGTCGGATCTGGGCGGGCTCGGGCCGGTGCGCTGGCTCCGGCCGCCGACGCTGGACACGGCGGGCGCGCCGCCGGAGGCGCGGCTGCTGCTCGGGACGCTGGCGTACATCTGTCACCGGACGCACTTCTAGCCGCCCGTAGAGCCGGCCGTAGAGCCGGCCGTACGCACGTGAGGGCCCCCGCCGGTTCGTGGCGGGGGCCCTCACGCGTGTTCTCGTACGGCGGTCAGTCGCCGATCAGGGCGTCGACGAAGGCGCCCGGCTCGAACGGGGCCAGGTCGTCCGGGCCCTCGCCCAGGCCGATCAGCTTGACCGGGACGCCCAGCTCGCGCTGGACGGCGACGACGATGCCGCCCTTGGCGGTGCCGTCGAGCTTGGTCAGGACGATGCCGGTGATGTCGACGACCTCGGCGAAGACGCGGGCCTGGATGAGGCCGTTCTGGCCGGTGGTGGCGTCGAGGACGAGGAGGATCTCGTCGAGCGGGCCGTGCTTCTCGACGACGCGCTTGACCTTGCCGAGCTCGTCCATGAGGCCGGTCTTGGTGTGGAGGCGGCCGGCGGTGTCGATGAGGACGACGTCGGCGCCCTCGGCGATGCCCTCCTTGACCGCGTCGAAGGCGATCGACGCCGGGTCGCCGCCCTCGGGCCCGCGCACGGTGCGGGCGCCGACGCGCTCGCCCCAGGTCTGGAGCTGGTCGGCGGCGGCGGCACGGAAGGTGTCGGCGGCGCCGAGGACGACGGTCTTGCCGTCGGCGACCAGGACGCGGGCCAGCTTGCCGGTGGTGGTGGTCTTGCCGGTGCCGTTGACGCCGACGACCATGACCACGCCCGGCACGTCGGCGGGGCTCTCGGTGTGCACCGTGCGGTCGAGGTCGGGGCCGAGGAGGGCGATCAGCTCCTCGCGGAGCAGGCCGCGCAGCTCGTCGGGCGTGCGGGTGCCGAGCACCCTGACCCGCTCGCGCAGCCGCTCGACGAGCTCCTGCGTCGGGGCGACACCGACGTCGGCCGTGAGGAGGGTCTCCTCGATCTCCTCCCAGGTGTCCTCGTCGAGGTGCTCGCGGGACAGGAGCGTCAGGAGCCCCTTGCCGAGCGAGTTCTGGGAGCGGGCGAGCCGGGCACGGAGCCGTACGAGGCGGCCGGCGGTCGGCTCGGGCACCTCGATCGCGGGCGCCGGGGGCGCGCTGACGAGGGGGTCCTCGAGGGCGGCGGGCGTCTCGACGGCCTCATCGGCCGTCGGGAGCTCGACCTCCTCGACCGTGCGGCGTGGTTCCTCCCGCGGCGTCTCCGCCTCCTCGCCGACGTGCGGTTCGGCGGGCGGAGCGGTGATGGTCGGCGTGGTGGACGGCGGCTCGGCCGGCGGCAGCTGCTTCTTCTTGCGGCCACTGATCACGAGCCCGCTCGTCACGGCGACCGCGACGACCAGAGCGATGACTACAGCAAGGATGAGTTCCATAACCCACTCAGTATCGGCCACGAGGGGCACAAAGGCGGAGCACGTACCCTGGATGGCTCCCCCACCTCTTTACGGAGTACCCCCATGTCCCACGACGCCTCCGAAGGCGCAGGCGCGACGCACGACGGCGCGATGGAGACCCGCGGTCTCGAGCCCGTCCCCGACGCCGAGCGGACCGGTCGGGTCCGCGAGCTGTTCCCGACCTGGGTCGCGGCCAACATCAGTGTGCTTCTGCTCACGATGGGCGCCGGTCTGATCGTCTTCAACGGCCTGAACTTCTGGCAGGTCCTGACCGTGGCGATCGCCGCGCCCGTCCTCTCGTACGGGATCGTCGGCCTGATCTCGATCGCGGGCAAGCGTGGCGGTGCGCCGGGCATGGCGCTGTCGCGGGCCGTGTTCGGCCAGCGCGGAAACCTTTTTCCCGGTGCGCTGATCTGGGTCGCCCGCTGGGGCTGGGAGACCATCAACGCGGTGACCGGCGCCTACGCGGTGCTGACCGTGCTCGACCTGCTCTTCGGCGTGAAGTCGAACACGCTGCTCATCGTCGTGACGCTGCTGCTCTTCGTCACCTGCACCTTCCTGGTCTCGGGCCTGGGCATCAACGCGCTGCGGGTGTGCAGCAAGTGGTCCACGTACCTCTTCGGCGCCTTCTCGGTCCTCGTCCTGGTCTATCTGGTGGCGAACACCGACTGGTCCGCGGTCTTCGACAAGCCGGCCGGTTCGACGGCGATGATGGTCGCGGGCATCGGCACGATCGCGGCCGGCGGCATCAGCTGGGTCCCGTCGGGGCCGGACTTCACCCGCTACCTGCCCCGTACGGCCTCCTCCAAGGCCATGGTCGGCTCGACGGTCGGCGGCGCCGGGATCGTGGTCCTGCCGATGGTGCTGATGGGCGCGGTGATGGCGGTGTCGACGCCGGACCTGGCCTCGGCGCAGGACCCGGTCTCCTTCATCGGCGAACTGCTCCCGATGTGGATCTCCGTGCCGTACCTGGTGATCGCGCTGCTCGGGATGCTGCTGATCAACTCGATGTCGATGTACTCGGCCGGCTTCACGGCGCAGACCCTGGGCATCAAGGTGTCGCGCGCGGCGGCGGTCAGCGTGAACGCCGTGATCAGCCTGGTCTTCGGCTTCCTGCTGATGGTGGTGGCGACGAGCTTCATCGGTTCGTTCATCTCCTTCCTCACCCTGCTCGCGGTGGCGTTCTCGGCGTGGATCGGCGTCTTCGGCGTGGACATGCTGCGCCGGAGGACGTACGACGCGGTGGCACTGATGGACACGACCCGGACCAGTGCCTACTGGTACCGGGGCGGCTTCGCCTGGCAGGCGATGACGGCGTGGGCCGTGGCGCTGCTCGTGGGCCTGCTGTTCACGAAGGTCGACTGGTTCTCGGGCCCGCTCGCCTCGTCGTGGATCGGTGAGAACGGCCTGGGCTGGGCGGCGACGATCGTGGTGGCGGGCGTGCTGTACGCCGTGCTGCCGCGTACTCCCGAGCAGGCTTCGGCTGAGCCCGCCGAGGTGCGCGAGACCGTTTCCATCTGACGCCACGTCAGATAGCGTCCCCCTTCGCCGGATCCCACGAGCGGAGGGGGACTTCCCATGCCCTTCACAGTCGTACGGTTCAACCTCGTCGACCCGCGGGCGACCCCCGTCTCCCTCTCGGCCCGCTACCGGGCCGCCGTCGAGATGGCCGCCCACGCCGACGCGCACGGGGTCGACACGGTCCAGACCGAGGAGCACCACGGCGTCGCGAACAACTGGCTGCCCTCCCCCTTCGCCTTCGCGGGCGCGGTCTTCGGGGCGACGAAGAGGATCGCGGTGACCGTCTCGGCGATCATCGGGCCACTGCACGACCCGCTGCGTCTCGCGGAGGACATCGCGGTCCTGGACCTGCTGAGCGGCGGCCGGCTGGTGACGGTGGCGGGGATTGGCTACCGGCCGGAGGAGTACGAGGAGCGCGGGGTCGACTGGGGCCGGCGCGGGAAGCTCCAGGACCTGCTCCTGGAGACGCTGCTGACGGCGTGGAGCGGTGAGCCGTTCACGTATCAGGGCCGTACGGTACGGGTCACCCCGCGGCCGCTCACCCAGCCGCACCCGATGCTGCTGGTCGGGGGCTCGTCGCGGGCGGCGGCGCGGCGGGCGGCCCGGCTCGGACTGCCGTTCTTCCCGAGCGCGCACCTGCCGGAGCTCGAGGCGTACTACCGGGAGCGGTGCGCCGAGTACGGCACGGAGGGCTGGACGATGATGCCGGCCGAGGAGACGCCGCTGCTGCACCTGTCGGAGGACCCGGACCGGACCTGGGCGGAGTACGGGGAGCACTTCCTGCACGAGGCGCGGACGTACGCCTCCTGGCAGTCGAAGGACATCCGCTCGGCGGTGCGGTCGACGGCGACGACGGTGGAGGAGCTGCGCGCGGAGGGCGTGTACCGGGTGGTGACCCCGGACGCGTGCGTGGCGCTCGGTCTGGAGAGCCTGGTGCTGCATCCGCTGTGCGGCGGGATGCCGGTCGAGGAGGGGTGGCGGAGCCTGCGGCTGTTCTGCGACGGCGTACTGCCCCGGCTCAAGGCATAGGGGCCTCGGGCCGGGGCAGTTCCGTGGGTGAGGAGAGGGGCAGCGGGGGGTTAGCCCATCTCCTCCAACGCCTTGCCCTTGGTCTCCTTGACGTACCTGAGCACGAAGGGGATCGAGAGCACGGCGAAGATCGTGTAGATCACGTAGGTGCCGGAGAGGTTCCAGTCGGCGAGGGACGGGAAGCTCGCGGTGATGGCCCAGTTGGCGATCCACTGGGCGGAGGCGGCGACGCCGAGGGCGGCGGCGCGGATCCGGTTGGGGAACATCTCGCCGAGGAAGACCCAGACCACGACGCCCCAGGAGAGGGCGAAGAAGAGGACGAAGACGTGGGCGGCGACGAGCGCCACGACGCCCTGGGTCTCGGGGAGCTTGCCGTCGACGAGGTCGGCGGAGAAGGCCCAGGCCTCGACGGCGAGGGCGATCGCCATGCCGACGGAGCCGACGAGGGCGAGCGGCTTGCGGCCGACCCGGTCGACCAGGACCATCGCGATCACGGTGCCGACGATGTTGATGATCGACGTGGTGAACGAGTAGAAGAACGAGCTGGACGGGTCGATGCCGACGGACTGCCAGAGCGTCGAGGAGTAGTAGAAGGCGACGTTGATGCCGACGAGCTGCTGGAAGACGGAGAGTCCGATGCCGACCCAGACGATGGGCAGCAGCTTGAAGCGTCCGCCGGCGACGAGCAGGTCCTTGAAGGTGGACTTGTGCTCGCTGCGCATGGCCCGGTCGATCTCCTGGACGCGCGCGTCCAGGTCGACGCCGTGGCCCTCGACCTCGGCGAGCACCTCCTTGGCCCGGTCGGTCTTCCCCACGGAGATGAGGAAGCGCGGGGACTCGGGGATGGCGAAGGAGAGCATGCCGTAGAGGAACGCGGGGACGACCATCACGCCGAGCATCCACTGCCAGGCCTCAAGGCCGCCGATCTCGCCGCGCTGGTCGCCGTCGGCGAGCTGGAGGATGCCGTAGTTGACCAGCTGGGAGATGGCGATGCCGATGACGATCGCGGCCTGCTGGAAGGAGCCGAGGCGGCCGCGGTAGGCGGCGGGGGCGACCTCGGCGATGTACGCGGGGCCGATGACCGAGGCCATGCCGATGGCGAAGCCTCCGACGACCCGCCAGAGGGCCAGGTCCCAGAGGGCGAAGGGGAGCGCGGAGCCCACGGCGCTGACGGCGAAGAGGACCGCGGAGATCTGCATGCAGCGGATGCGGCCGATGCGGTCGGCGATCCGGCCGGCGGTCGCGGCGCCGATGGCGCAGCCGATCAGGGCGATGGCGATGACCTGGGCGAGGGTGCCGGAGCCGATGTCGTAGCGGTCGCGGATCGCCTCGACCGCGCCATTGATCACGGAGCTGTCGTAGCCGAAGAGGAAGCCGCCCATAGCGGCGGACGCCGTGATGAAGATGACGTGGCCGAGGTGGTCAGGATGGGCCGCTCGGCCTTCGGACGGCGGCGGCGTGGGCGCCTGCGCGGTGCTGGTCACATGGACTCCTGGGTGGGGGGCAAGCCCTTCCAGTGGCGCACAACTTCACGCCGCTCACCACGTGAAGGTAAAAGCAACGTTGCAGAGACTATGCCTTCAAGTTTCGAAGTCAATAGTTGATGTCGTATGACTTTAAGAACGTCTGGGGTACCTATGGGTTCAACACTTGAAGGGATGTACGTCAGCGCAGCCGCTGGCTGATCACCTTCGAGACGCCGTCGCCCTGCATGGAGACCCCGTACAACGCGTCCGCGACCTCCATCGTCCGCTTCTGGTGCGTGATCACGATCAGCTGCGAGGACTCCTGGAGCTCCTCCATGATCCGGATCAGCCGCTGGAGGTTGGTGTCGTCGAGCGCCGCCTCGACCTCGTCCATCACGTAGAACGGGCTGGGCCGGGCCTTGAAGATCGAGACGAGCAGCGCCACGGCGGTCAGCGAACGCTCGCCGCCGGAGAGCAGCGAGAGCCGCTTGACCTTCTTGCCCGGCGGACGGGCCTCCACGTCGACGCCGGTGGTGAGCATGTCGTCCGGGTCGGTGAGGATCAGCCGGCCCTCGCCGCCGGGGAAGAGCCGCGAGAAGACGCCCTCGAACTCCCGGGCCGTGTCCCGGTACGCCTCCGTGAAGACCTGCTCGACCCGCACGTCGACCTCCTTCACGACCTGAAGGAGGTCGGTCCGGGTCTTCTTCAGGTCCTCCAGCTGCTCGGAGAGGAACCGGTGCCGCTCCTCCAGGGCCGCGAACTCCTCCAGGGCCAGCGGATTGACCTTGCCGAGCTGGTGGTACGCCCGTTCGGCGGCCTTCAGCCGCTTCTCCTGCTCCGAACGGACGAACGGCCGCGGCCCGGTCTCCGGGTTCTCGTGGTCCTCTTCGGCGGCCGGCTCGCCGTCCATGGACGGCGACGGGGGTACGGGCTGGTCGGGGCCGTACTCGGCGACCAGCGCGGCCGCCTCCACCCCGAACTCCTCCAGGGCCTTCGCCTCCAGTTGTTCGATCCGCAGCCGCTTCTCCGCGCCGAGCACCTCGCCGCGGTGGACCGAGTCGGTCAGCTTGTCGAGCTCGGCCTTGAGGTCCCGGGCGCGGGCGCGGGCCACCGTGAGCCCCTGTTCACGATCGGCCCTCGCCGCCTGGGCCGCCACCCGCTCCCGCTCGGCGCGGACGAGCGAGACCTCCACATGGGCCAGGAGCCCGCGGGCACCGGCGGCGACCGCGCCCGCGACCTGCCGCTCGTGCCGGAGCCGGGCGCGGCGCCGCTCGGCACGCGCGCGTGCCTCGCGTTCGGCGCGGGCGGCCCGGTCGAGGGAGTCGGCGCGCCCGGCGAGCCCCTTGACCCGTTCCTCGTGGGTACGGACCTGGAGCCGCGCCTCCATCTCGGTCTGGCGCGCGTTGGAGCCGTCGATCGAGAGCCGGTCACGGACGGAGGTGTCGGGCTCGTCGTCACCGCCCCCGGAGTAGGTGGCCTCCTGGGCCACGAGGAGCCGTTCCGCCAGCTCCTCCGCCTCGGCGACGGCGTTCTCCAGGGCGTCCTGGGCGCGGGCGACGGCCGCCGTGGTCCGCTCGGCCTCCCCCGCCGCTCCCCTGGCCTGCCCGGCGAGCCGCCCCAGTTCCTTGGCGACGGCCGACTTCTCCCGCTCGGCGGCCCGGCGGGTCGCGTCCAGCTCCTCGACGCGCGCTCCGGCGGTCCGGCGGCGCTCGTCGGCCTCGCGCTGCGCGGTGGTCAACCGCTCGCAGCGTACGGTCAGTTCGTCGAGCTCGGCGGCGGCTTCGGCCACCGAGGCCTGGACTTCGAGCAGGCTGGGCGCACCGGCGGAGCCGCCGTGCGCGAAGTGCCCGCCGAGCAGGTCCCCTTCGGCGGTCACCGCGGTCAGTCCCGGCCGTGACCGGACCAGCCGCTCGGCCTCGTCGAGGCCGTCGACGACGACCACCCCGGCGAGCAAGCGGCGGACGGCGGGCAGGAGTTCGGCGGGGCCGCGCACCAGGTCGGCGGCGCTCGGGCAACCCTCGGCCCCCGAGTCGGGGGACGGCTCCGGAGCGCCGGTCAGGAGGAAGGAGGCGCGGCCCGCGTCCTGCTTGCGGAGCAGGCGGAGTGCTTCGGCCGCGGCGGCCGGTCCGGTGGCGGCGACCGCGTCGGCGACGGCGCCGAGGGCCGCGGCCACGGGGATCTCGTATCCCGGGGTGACGGTGAGGAGTTCGGCGGCCGGGCCGAGGAGTCCGGTGACGCCGGCGGAGAGCAGTGCGCCCGTGCCGTCCTTGCGGCGCAGGCCGAGGGCGAGCGTGTCGTGCCGGGCCCGGGTCGCGGCCCGGCTGCGTTCGGCGGTCCCGAGCGCGTCGCGGGCGGCGCTCAGCGCGCCCTCCGCCTCGGCCAGTTCGCGGCGGGCCGCCTCGTACCGTTCGCCGTGTGCGCCGTCGGCGGCATCGAGGCCCTCGACCTCCGCGGTGAGCTGCTCGTACTCCTCCTGGGCGGCGACCGCCCGCTCCCCCGCCTCGTCGCGGGCGGCGGCCAGCCGGTCGATCTCGGCCTGGGCGGCGCCGGCGCGCGAACGGGCCGCGTTGACCTGGCCGTTGAGGCGGGCGAGGCCTTCGCGCCGGTCGGCGATGGCCCGGGCCGCGTCCTTGAGGCGGCGCTCCTCCACCGTCAGCGCGCGTTCGAGCTCGGCGCGGTGGGCGACGGTGTCCTCCAGGGCACGTTCGGCCGCCTCCAGGGCGGCTTCCAGCTCGGCCTCCTGCTCACGGACGCGAGCGGCCTCCCGCTCCAGGTCCTCGGGGTCGCGGCCGCGCCGCTCCTCGGCGGGGGCGTCGTCGGCGCTCTTCACGCGCGCGTCGGCGAGGGAGATCGTGCCGCGGACGCGTTCGGCGAGCTGCGAGAGGGCGTACCAGCTCTGCTGGGCGCGTTCGAGCCGGGGTGCGAGGGCGCCGGCCTCCGCGTCGAGTTCCGCCTCGCGGGCGAGGGCGGCGCGCAGCTCGGTCTCGGTGGCCTCCTTGCGGGCGAGGAGCGCCTCCTCGTCGGCGACCTCGGCGGTGAGCGCCCGCTGGAGCCGGACCAGGTCGTCGGCGAGGAGCCGGAGGCGGGCGTCGCGGAGGTCGGCCTGGATGACGACGGCGCGGCGGGCGACGGCGGCCTGCCGGCCGAGGGGCTTGAGCTGGCGGCGGAGTTCGTCGGCGAGGTCCTGCACGCGCGCGAGGTTGGCCTGCATCGCGTCCAGCTTCCGCAGCGCCTTCTCTTTCCGCTTGCGGTGCTTGAGGACGCCGGAGGCCTCCTCGATGAAGGCGCGGCGACCCATCGGATCGGCGTGCAGGACGGAGTCGAGCTGCCCCTGTCCGACGATGACGTGCATCTCGCGCCCGATGCCGGAATCGGAGAGCAGGTCCTGGATGTCGAGGAGCCGGCAGGTGTCGCCGTTGATCTGGTACTCGCTGCTGCCGCCCCGGAACATGATCCGGGTGAGGGTGACCTCGGCGTACTCGATGGGCAGCGCGCCGTCGGAGTTGTCGATGGTCAGCGAGACCTCGGCGCGGCCGAGCGGAGGGCGCCCGGTCGTGCCGGCGAAGATGACGTCCTCCATCTTGCCGCCGCGCAGCGACTTGGCACCCTGCTCGCCCATGACCCAGGACAGGGCGTCCACGACATTGGACTTGCCCGATCCGTTGGGGCCCACGACACAGGTGATGCCGGGTTCGAACCGCAGGGTCGTGGCCGAGGCGAACGACTTGAATCCGCGGAGGGTCAGGGCCTTGAGGTGCACCCCGGGGACTCTACCGGGGCCCGCGCGTTTCACTCGCGAACGTGCAGGGCAGATCATCGGGTGAGGAGGGGTGGGCCAGGGGTGGGCCGTGGGGGAAACGGCGGGTGAAAGAAAGAAGGGACGCCGAAGCGCCCCTTGCATATCCAGTTGTGCCGTATCCGGCTACGCCGGGGTGAGTTTCCCGGTCGTCGATGCCGGACGGAGTGTTTCCCACCTGTGGCCCCTAGGGGCTGGGTTGTCAGGTGAGCGCAGGCTCCGCCTGGGGTACGTCGAGATCGATGCTGTCGAGCAGCGACTCTCCCTGGTGCTGAGCGGCGGCAGCCGCAAGCGTGTCGTTCTCGGACTGGATCCGTACCAGCTCGGATTCCAGGTCCTGAACACGCTGCTGAAGCCGTCGCATCTCGGCGAGGAGTCGCGGGTCGGAGCCGCCGACGTAACCGAGAAGCGCCTTTGCCATGATGGATGGTCCTCCACACTGAGTGACCGACCGATTGCGGTGTGGGTCGTGAGGGATTCGCACCCGCGGTGCTCGGCAGTGCATCGTGCCGGTTCTTCACTGCCAAACAGCTAAGGTGCGCGGGGATTCCAGCGTCTCACCAAAAAGTTTGACGGTCAACACGATCACGCCCCGTTTGAAGGGGCGACCGGGGAGTGGGCGGCCGCTCAGCACGCGGCGGCACCTCTCGACCCGGGACCTCGGGGCGTTGCGATCATCCTTAACGGGCAGCCTTCCACGGCGCGCACTTCTTGGCAACCACCAGGCAGTTCTCCCGCCGGACCCTCGTCACCGCGCGTCCCCGCAGCGCCCCTCCCGGTCACCGTCGAGGGGCCGCCGCCGCGAACGTCAGCGGATCGCGAAGCCGTCATAGCCTCCGCGCGGGGTGCCCCATATCTCTGTCACGCCGTCCACGCGGCCGGGCGTGTCGCCCGTGCGGAGCCAGTCGAGAAGACGGTGGCAATTCTCACTCGGCCCCTCGGCCACCACCTGGACCCGGCCGTCGTCGAGGTTCAGGGCGAAGCCCACGAGGCCGCCGATCTCCAGTGCGTTTGCCCTGGTGAACCAGCGGAAGCCCACTCCCTGTACCCGGCCGCGCACCCAGGCGGTCATCCGTACGTCGTCACTCATGGCTGCACGCTAACCGGCGAATTGCACGATGAGCACGTCACCCCGGCTTCTCATCGCGTACAGTCCCGACGGAATGCGCCTCACCCGTTCGGGCGCGCGCCATTCGGCGGTCGGCCCGAATCACGCCGACAGCAAAGATCAGCAAACGCCAGCAAAGATCCGCAGCGAACGGCGGAGCTCCGTAGAGGAAGGCAGGGCAGCAGATGGGACGCCACCGTCGCTCCGGCGCCGCACCCGCCGCAGAAGACTACGCGGCCGGTACGGACCGCCGGCACCGGGGTGACCGCCGGAGGCGGCTGAGCACCCCCGTGCGCACCGGACTCCTCGGCGCCTCCGCGGCGGTCGCGGTGGGAGCCGTGGCCGTCGCTTCGGGTCTGCTGCCCGGCGGTGACACCTTCACCATGGGCACAGCCGGTACGGGCGAGCGCCAGGTCCAGTCCCGACAGGCCCCGGAGCTGACGACGCAGGGCGGGGCGACCCAGACCCCGGCCGACGGCGAGGCGGGCGGCACGGGCAGCGGCACGGCGACCAAGGCGCCCTCCGGGTCGGGTACGAGCCCGAGTGCGAGCAAGAGCGCGAGCGCCGGCAAGACGGCGTCGCCCTCGGCCGCCCCGTCCACCTCCGCGAAGCCGAGCACGAAGCCGAGCACGAGGCCGAGCGCGAAGCCCAGCGCGAAGCCGACCCCGTCGACGTCGCCGAGCAGCGCCAAGCCCGTGACTCCGAAGGCCGCGCCCACGACGAAGCCGGCCACGACGAAGCCCGCCGTCCCGCGGCCTGCCCCGACCACCGAGGCGCCGGTCGAGACCTCGGCCGCGCCCTCCACGGCCGACCGCGACGAGGCGGCCGAGGCGGAGGTCCTCCGGCTGGTCAACGTCGAGCGCGCCGCGGTGGGCTGCACCCCCGTCCGTGCGGACGCTCAGCTCGCGGCGCTGGCCGGGGCGTTCAGCGCGGACATGGCGGAGCGCGGCTTCTTCGACCACACGGACCCGGACGGGGCCACGCCGTGGGTGCGCGCGGAGCAGG
The DNA here is from genome assembly GCF_042717315.1 of Streptomyces sp. NPDC058650. Lineage (NCBI taxonomy): Bacteria > Bacillati > Actinomycetota > Actinomycetes > Kitasatosporales > Streptomycetaceae > Streptomyces > Streptomyces sp. NPDC058650. The sequence continues at coordinate 366,102 of NZ_JBHXRL010000002.1, read as the reverse complement.
CGGGCGTCTCGGGCCTGGGCGGCGAGAACATCGCCCGCGGCCAGGCGGACGCCGCGGCCGTGATGGACTCCTGGATGAACAGCGACGGCCACCGCGCCAACATACTGAACTGCGACTTCACGACGCTGGGCGTCGGCGTCCAGTTCGGCGACGGCGGCCCGTGGTGGACCCAGGACTTCGGCCGCTGAGCTCTCCCCGGGTCGTGATCCGTCCGTAGGTCGCGACCCGTCGGCTCCCCCCGGGCCGTCTCGGCGCCCGCATCGGCCGCCGAGGCGGCCCGTCCCTCTTTCGCGCCGGCCTCGATACGCCGACCGGCCCAAATCCGGGGCGGTCCGCCGCCCGTTCTCCGGGGCGGCTGGGACGATCCCCTCATGAAGCCGGGGGCAGGTACCACCAAGAGTTCGGCATCGACGCGACTCGTGCTGCTGACACTCGCGGCCGGTCAGTTCCTCATGGCGCTCGACAGCTCCGTCATGAACGTCTCGATCGCGACCGTCGCCGACGACGTGGGTACGACGGTGACGGGCATCCAGGGGGCGATCACCGCCTACACCCTGGTGATGGCGATGTTCATGATCCCCGGAGGCAAGGTCGGGGGGCTGATCGGCCGCAAGCGCGCGTTCCTGATCGGCTGCTGCGTCTACGGCTGCGGCTCCCTCGTCACGGCACTCGCAACGAACCTGCCCGTGCTGCTGTTCGGCTGGTCGTTCCTCGAAGGCATCGGAGCGGCCCTCATCCTGCCGGCGATCGTGGCGCTCGTGGCCGGCAACTTCCCCGTGGAGCGCCGTCCGGCCGCCTACGGACTCGTCGCGGCCGCCGGGGCCGTGGCGATCGCGCTCGGGCCCCTCATCGGGGGCATCGCGACGACGTACTTCTCCTGGCGCTGGGTCTTCGCCGGTGAGGTCCTGGTGGTGCTCGGCATCCTGGTCCTCGCTCGTGGCATCGCCGACGCCCCGAGCGAGGAACGCCCCCGCATCGATCTCGTCGGCGCCGTGCTCTCCGCCCTGGGGATCGGGGTCTTCGTCTACGGCGTCCTGCGCTCGGACGAGTGGGGCTGGCTCCGGCCGAAGCCCGACGCGCCCTCGCTGCTCGGGATCTCCCCGGTCGTCTGGATGATGCTCGCGGGGCTCCTGCTGATCTGGCTCTTCCTCCGCTGGGAGGCCCGGCTCGTGGAGCGGCGCCGGGAGCCGCTCGTCGACCCGGCCATGCTGCGCAACAGACAGCTCACCGGTGGGCTGACGATGTTCTTCTTCCAGTACCTCGTGCAGATGGGCGTGTTCTTCGTCGTACCGCTCTATCTGTCGGTCGCCCTGGGCCTGTCCGCGCTCATGACCGGCGCCCGTCTCCTACCGCTCTCGCTCACCCTGCTGGCAGCCGCGGTCCTGATCCCCCGCTTCCTCCCGGACGTCTCCCCGCGGCGGGTGGTGCGGCTCGGCATCCTCGCGCTGCTCGTCGGCGCGGTGATCCTGATGGGCGCGCTCGACGCGGGGGCCGGTGCGGAGATCGTCACGGTGCCCCTCCTGTTCGTCGGGCTCGGCATGGGCGCGCTGGCGTCCCAGCTCGGGTCGGTCACCGTGTCCGCGGCGCCGGAGGAGCAGAGCGCGGAGGTCGGAGGCGTCCAGAACGCCGTCACCAATCTCGGTGCCTCGATCGGCACGGCACTCGCCGGGTCGATCATGATCGCCGCGCTCACGTCGTCGTTCCTGACCACCGTGGACCAGAACCCGGCGGTACCGGCCGAGGTCACGAGTCAGGCGACCGTCGAACTCAGCAGCGGTGCGCCCTTCCTGTCGGACGCCCAGCTCACGACCGCCCTCGACGAAGCCGGCACGAGCCCGGAGGTGACCTCGGCCGTGCTGGACGCGAACGCCGACGCCCGGCTCGACGGCCTGAAGGCCGCACTCGCCGCCCTCGCCTTCGCCGCCGTTCTCGCGCTCTTCTTCACCCAGCGGATCCCGACGACCCAGCCCCGCGCGCCGACAGCGTAGCGACGGACGGCCACGGTGTGGGCGCCTACGCGGAAGGGCCCGGTCACCGCAGTGGTGGCGGGGCCCTTCCGCGTACGGTTACGTTCCGGACGTCAGGCGGCGGCCTTGCCCACGACGAAGGTGCGGGCGGTCGCGGCGACGCGGTGGCCGAGGTGCTCCGCGGTGGCGACATCCGCCTTGTGGACGCCCTCGGGGCCCAGGTCGGTGTGGGTCTGGGCGCCGGCGCCGGAGAAGAAGCCGAGGCGGTTGAGGTCGTTCTCGGAGGCCTCGCTGCTGTTCCAGCCGGGCTTCAGGCCGAGGTTGACCCAGGTCATGCCGTGCTGCCCGGCGAGGGTCTGGAAGAACTGCAGGGTGTGCAGCTTGTCACCGCTCTTGGAACCGGAGTTGGTGAATCCGGCGGCGAGCTTGTCCAGCCAGGCGTCGGTGAACCAGCGCTTCGAGGTGGCCTCGGCGAACTGGTGGAAGGCGCCGGAGGCGGTGCCCATGTAGGTCGGGGAGCCGAAGACGATCGCGTCGGAGGAGTCGAGCAGCTCCCACTCGGCGTCGGTGATCCCGTCGACCTTGATCAGGTGGACGGTGGCGCCCGCGTCGACGGCACCGTCGCGGACGGCTTCGGCGAGGACGGCGGTGTGGCCGTAGCCGGAGTGGTAGGCGATGGAGACGACGGGGGTGGTCACAAGAAGCTCCTCGAAGGTCTGCGGGGGGTACGACCAGAAGTAGAGCACTAACTTTTGGAAAGCGCAAGAAGATGGTTAGCGCTGCCGTGGCGGTAAGCGCTGCACGCGAGTACGGTGGTGGGCATGACTGACGACCTCGCCTACGACGTGTTCGCGCGGGCCTGCCCGTCGCGCGGCACGCTGGAGCATGTGACGGGCCGCTGGGGCAGCCTGACCCTCGGCGCCCTGTACGACGGGACGTTCCGCTTCAACGAGCTGCGGCGCCGGGTCGACGGCGTGAGCGAGAAGATGCTGTCGCAGACCCTCCACGCCCTGGAGCGCGACGGCCTCGTCCACCGGGACGCGCAGCCCACGAACCCGCCGCGGGTCGATTACCGGCTCACCCCACTCGGCCGCGAGATCGCGGAGCGGCTGATCGGGCTGATCCAGCTGGTCGAGGACCGCATGCCGCAGGTCGAGGCGGCTCGCGTGAGGTACGACGGGGAGCGCGCGGCCCCGGTCACGGCCTGACCGTCACGGACCCGATCGTCACGGACCCGACCGTCACGGCCTGATCGGCCGCCCCGTCACGCGCTCGGGCGCGGCGGACGCTGGCAGCGCGGGCAGAAGTAGCTGGAGCGGTTCATCCAGGGGCGTCGGCGCATCGGCGTACCGCAGCGGTGGCACGGCTCGTCCTCGCGCCCGTAGGCGTCGAGCGAGCGGTCGAAGTAGCCGGACTCGCCGTTGACGTTCACGTAGAGGCTGTCGAAGCTGGTGCCGCCGACCGCGAGGGCTTCGTTCATCACGTCCCGGGCGTGCCCGAGGAGCTCCGCCGAGCGCGGCCGGGTGATCGTGGCGGTGGGCCGGTCGTAGTGCAGCCTGGACCGCCAGAGCGCCTCGTCCGCGTAGATGTTGCCGACGCCGCTGATCAGCGACTGGTCGAGCAGGGCCCGCTTGACGGTCGTACGGCGCTGCCGCAGCGCGCGGTGGAACGCGGCCTCGTCGAACTCGGGGTCCAGCGGGTCCCGGGCGATGTGCGCGATGACGTCCGGCAGCCCGTCGGGGGTCTGGTCGTGCAGCGAGAGCCCGCCGAAGGTGCGCTGGTCGACGAAGCGGAGTTCGGTGCCGGCCGTATCGTCGAAGCGGATCCGGACGCGGAGGTGCTTCTCGTCGGCGGCGTCCTCCGGCTGGACGAGCAGCTGGCCGCTCATGCCGAGGTGCCCGAGCACGGAGGTGCCGGTGTCGGCCAGCGGCAGCCACAGGTACTTGCCGCGCCGCCGCGCCACCTCGAACCGCTGCCCCTTCAGCCGCGCGGCGAAGTCCGCGCCGCCCGTCGGATGGCGCCGTACGGCCCTCGGGTGCAGCACCTCGACCTCGGTCACGGTCCGCCCGGCGACCCAGCGCTCCAGTCCGCGCCGTACGACCTCGACCTCGGGCAGCTCGGGCACGGGGACTCCTCCGGACGTCTTCGATCGACAGCGCTTCAACCCTACCGGCGGACACGCGGGGGAAAAGACGAGAACCCCGCCCTGGGGGCGGGGTTCTCGGGAAGCGGTGGACGAAGGCCGTCAGGCCGTCGCACCGTTCGCGGACGGAGAGGGGTCGGCGACCTCTCCCGTGCCGGCTTCGGCAGCGGCCTTGGCCGCCGCCACGCGCTCGTCCGCGGCGGCGCGAATCTCGCGCCACGCGGACTCCGCGGCCTGCTGTTCCGCTTCCTTCTTGCTGCGGCCGGTGCCGGTGCCGTACGAGACACCACCGACGCGGGCGGCAGCAGTGAAGACCTTCTCGTGGTCCGGGCCCTCTTCGGTTACGAGGTACTCCGGCACACCCAGGCCCTCGGCCGCGGTGAGCTCCTGGAGACTGGTCTTCCAGTCCAGGCCGGCACCGAGGTTCGAGGACTTCTCGATCAGCGGGTCGAAGAGCCGGTGAACCAGCTCGGACGCCGCGTCGAGGCCCTGGTCGAGATAGACCGCGCCGATCACCGCTTCAAGGGTGTCGGCGAGGATGGACGCCTTGTCCCGGCCACCCGTGCCCTCTTCGCCCCGGCCGAGCCGGATGAAGGAGCCGAGTTCGAGGCCGCGACCGACCTCCGCAAGTGCACGTGAGTTGACCACCGCGGCCCGCAGTTTGGCCAGCTGGCCTTCGGGCAGGTCGGGGTGGGTGCGGTACAGCGTGTCCGTGACCACCAGGCCGAGCACGGAGTCCCCGAGGAACTCCAGCCGCTCGTTGGTGGGCAGACCGCCGTTCTCGTACGCGAACGAACGGTGAGTCAGTGCACGCACCAGAAGGGCGGACTCGAGCTGATAGCCGAGCCGCCCTTCCAGAAGCGTGTGGGACGAGGCATGGTCCGTCTTGTCGTCCGTCTTGCGGGACTCAGACATTGCGCCTCTCACCAGCCCAATCAGACCGAGAGGACCTGGCGCTTGTTGTAGGTGCCGCAGCTCGGGCACGCGATGTGCTGCAGCTTCGGCTCCTGGCAACGCTCACACGAAACCAGGGTGGGGACCGCAGCCTTCCACTGCGACCGGCGGTGGCGCGTGTTGCTGCGCGACATCTTCCGCTTCGGAACAGCCACGGCTACTTCTCCTGCTTCTCGGCGGCGCTTCGGACGTCCCCGTCAGAGGCTTTGCCGCTCATGTTGTCCTTCTCATCGGTTCCCAGCGAACCGGCGAGTCCCTGCAATGCCGCCCAACGGGCGTCGACGGCATCATGGTGGTGGCCCGGGTTCTCGTTCAGGTTGGCTCCGCATTCGGAACACAGACCCGCACAGTCATCCCGGCACACCGGCTGCATCGGCAGTGCGAGCACCACCGCATCACGCAGCATGGGTTCGAGGTCGAACATGCCGTCCTCGAGGGGGGTCATGCTCTCGTCTTCCTCGGCTTCGTCGTCCGCGGCCGCCTTGGAGCGGCCCCGGTCGTCGGAGTCGGGGTACGAGAACATCTCCTGGAAGTCCACGTCGAGCTCCAGCTCGACGGGCTCCAGACACCTTACGCACTCCCCCTCGGCCGATGCACGGGCGGTGCCTGTGACAAGCACCCCTTCCATGACCGACTCAAGACGGAGATCGATTTCCACGGGAGCGCCCTCGGGCACTCCGATGACCCCTTCGACGCCGAGGGCCGTGGGGGCCTCGGCGGAACGCGAGAGCCGCTGGAGGGCGCCAGGACGCCGCCCCAGCTCGTGCGTGTCGAACACGAGGGGGTTGCGGTGGTCGAGGCGCGTGCTCAGGGCTCTTCCTGCTTTCGAATCGTGAGGGGGCTGCCAGAAGCGGGCAGCGAGGATCGCGGAATACGCGCGACCGAAGAGCCAGGATACTGGACGCTTCGCCCAGGGCCCAATCCGGGCCCCGTGCCCCTTACTGCCCCTGTTCGTACCGGCGCAACTGCTCCAGGTCGATCATGCCCGTGTCGAAGAAACTGGTCTCGTCGAGCGCGGCGGCCGGCTGCTGCTGCGGGGCCTGGGGCTGGTACTGGTGCTGCTGCGGCTGCTGCTGCTGCTCGTAGCCGTACTGCCCCTGGTAGGCGTACGGGTCGGGCTGCTGCTGGTAGCCGTACGGGTCCGGCTGCTGCTGGTAGCCGTACGCCTGGTCCTGCTGCGGCTGCTGATGCTGCTGGTACGCGTAGGGGTCGGGCTGCTGCTGGGCCGGGATCTGCGCGGGGGCCTGCGCGGGGACCGGGACCGGCTGGGGGTCGGCGAGCTCCGCGAGCCCGGCGAGGTAGTCGGCGTCGCTCGTGTGCACCGTGCCGCCGAGGCCGTCCTGGGCGGCCATGTGCTCGCCGAGGTCGTCGGAGGCGATCCGGCCGTGCAGCTTCTGCCGGCCGCGACCGACGGCCTCCAGGGTCTTGCTGAGGACCGCTTCGAAGGCGCCCAGCTTGGCGTCCACGTACTCGTCGGCCCGCTGGATCAGCGTCTGCGGGTCCGCGCTGTACTCGGGGGCGTCCTCGTCCGCGTAACCGTCCTGGTCGAGGCCCGGCCCGCGGCCGAGGAGCTTCTCGCGGCCCCGGTCGACGGAGCCGATGGTCTTGTTGAGGACGACCTCGAAGTTCGCGAGCTTGGAGTCGACGTAGTCGTCGGCCTCGGCACGGACCTCCTCGGCCTCGCGGCGGGCCTCGGCGAGGATCCGGTCCGCCTCGCCCTGCGACTCCCGGGCGACCTGGGTGTCGGAGACGATCGAGCCGCGCTCGGCGTGGGCGGCCTCGATGATCCGCTCGGCCTCCTGGCGGGCCTGCTCGACCAGCTGCTCACGGCCGCCGATCAGCTCCTGGGCCTGGGCGAGGGAGCCGGGCAGGGCGTCCCGTACCTCTTCGAGCAGGGAGAGCAGCTCGGCGCGGTTGACCACGCAGGATGCCGACATGGGCATGGAACGGGCGCCCTGAACGGTCGCGACGATCTCGTCGAGCTTCTTCTGCACGTCCACCGGGTGCTCGCCACTCTCTACAGCTGGATGGAGACGGACGGGACGACTGTAAGGGCAGTCGGCTCCCGTCCGACACCAGGTGACGGAGCGTCAGTGGAGGTGGCCGCGTGTCACTTCCGCGCGAGGCGCTCGGTCAGCCGGCCGAGGACCTGCGGCGGGACCAGGTGGGAGACGTCGCCGCCCCAGGCCGCCACCTCCTTGACCAGCGAGGAGGAGAGGAAGCTGTACGTCGGGTTGGTGGGGACGAAGAGGGTCTCCACGCCCGAGAGGCCGATGTTCATCTGCGCCATCTGCAACTCGTAGTCGAAGTCGCTGACCGCGCGCAGGCCCTTGACGATGGCGGGGATGTCCCGCTGCTTGCAGAAGTCGACGAGCAGTCCATGGAAGGACTCCACCTCGACGTTGCCGAAGTCGGCGGTGACCTCGCGGATCAGCTCGATCCGCTCGTCGACCGTGAACAGTCCCTGCTTGGACTGGTTGATCATCACCGCGACGTGTACGACGTCGTACAGCTTGGAGGCGCGGGCGATGATGTCGAGATGTCCGTTGGTGATGGGGTCGAAAGACCCCGGACAGACGGCGCGGCGCAACGTGAGTCCCTCGCTCTCCGGTCCGGTCATGGTGCGTCTTCGCACGTAGAGGCGGCGCGACCGTACCAAAACGTTCCCTCGCCGTAACGACGGGCCCGCAGTGGCTCGAATCCGGCCGGCCAGCCGAACTCCCCGCCTCGGGTGCTGCGCTCCACGGTGACGAGGGCATCGTCCGTGAGCCAGCCTTCCGAGCGGAGTGTGAGGAGGATCTCGCGAAGATCGTCGTCCGCGACGGCGTACGGGGGGTCGAGGAAGACCAGGTCGTACGGGTCGGCCGGGGCCGGTCCCGTCACGATCTGCTCGGCCTTGCCGGTCCGCAGCTCGGCGCCGGGCAGGCCGAGTGTCCTGATGTTGTCGCGGATCGTCTTCGCGGCGCGGGGCTCGGCCTCGACGAGGAGCGCGTGGACCGCGCCCCGGGAGAGCGCTTCGAGCCCGACGGCGCCGGAGCCCGCGTACAGGTCGGCGACCCGGGTCCCGTCGAGGGTGCCGAGGAACGCCTCCCAGGTGGAGAAGAGGCCTTCGCGCGCCCGGTCGGAGGTGGGGCGGGTGCCGGTGCCGGGGGGCACGGCAAGTCGGCGTCCGCCGGCGGTGCCGGCGATCACGCGGGTCATCGGTGTCCTCGTTCTCCGTAAGCCATTGCGTTCGCAACAGCTTAGGGCGGTTGCCGCCGCCCCGGGGTCAGCCCTTCTCCAGGTATTCCTCCCGGTCCTTGTCGAGCAGGGCTTCGAGGGCGGTGCGCAGTCCGGGGTGGGCGGTGAGGTCCGGGTCGGCGAGGACGAGGGTGGTGGCCTCCTCGCGGGCGGCGGCGATGACCTCCTCGTCGTCGATGACGGTGAGCACCTTCAGGGAGGAGCGGACGCCCGACTGGGCCTGGCCGAGGACGTCGCCCTCCCGGCGCTGTTCGAGGTCGATGCGGGAGAGCTCGAAGCCGTCGAGGGTGGCGGCGACGGCGCCGAGGCGCTGCCGGGCGGGGCCGGCCTCGGGCATCTCGGTGACGAGGAGGCAGAGGCCGGGGGCGGATCCGCGGCCGACGCGGCCGCGGAGCTGGTGGAGCTGGGAGACGCCGAAGCGGTCGCCGTCCATGATCACCATGGCGGTGGCGTTGGGGACGTTGACGCCGACCTCGATGACGGTGGTGGCGACGAGGACGTCGAGCTCGCCGGCGGCGAAGCGGCGCATGACGTCGTCCTTGTCGTCGGGGTGCATGCGGCCGTGCAGGACGGCGATCCGCAGGCCCGCGAGGGGGCCGGTGCGGAGCTTCTCGGCGACCTCCAGGACGGCGAGCGGCGGGCGCTTCTCGGCCTCGTCCTCGGCGGACGCTTTGGACTTCTTCTTCTGGTCCTCCTCGTCGCCGATCCGGGGGCAGACGACGTACGCCTGGTGGCCGTTCTCGACCTCCTCGCGCACCCGCTCCCAGGCGCGCGCGAGGAAGTGCGGCTTGTCGGCGGCGGGGACGACGTGGGTGGCGATCGGGGAACGTCCGGCGGGCAGCTGGTCGAGGACGGAGGTCTCCAGGTCGCCGAAGACGGTCATGGCGACCGTGCGCGGGATGGGGGTGGCGGTCATCACCAGGAGGTGCGGCGGTTGTTTGCCCTTACCGCGCAAGGCGTCGCGCTGTTCGACGCCGAAGCGGTGCTGTTCGTCGACGACGACCAGGCCGAGGTCGTGGAACTGGACCTTGTCCTCGATCAGCGCGTGCGTGCCGATGACGATCCCCGCCTCGCCGGTGACGAGGTCGAGCAGGGCCTGCCGGCGGGCGGCGGTGCCCATGGAGCCGGTGAGCAGGACGACCTTGGTGGCGCGGTCGGCGCCGCCGAGCATGCCTCCCTCGGCGAGCTCGCCCATCATCTCGGTGATCGAGCGGTGGTGCTGCTGGGCGAGGACCTCGGTGGGGGCGAGCATCGCGGCCTGTCCGCCGGCGTCGACGACGGCGAGCATGGCGCGCAGGGCCACCATCGTCTTGCCGGAGCCGACCTCGCCCTGGAGGAGGCGGTGCATGGGGTGTTCGGTGGCGAGGTCGTCGAAGATCTCGCGGGAGACCTTCCGCTGGCCGTCGGTGAGGGTGAAGGGCAGCTTGGCGTCGAAGGCGTCGAGGATGGCGCCGGGGACGGGGCGCCGGGCGACGGCGGGGAGTTGGGTGTCGGCGTGCCGCCGGCGGGCAAGGGCGACCTGGAGGACGAAGGCCTCGTCCCACTTGAGCCGGTCGCGGGCGTCGGCGACGTCCGCCTTGGTACGGGGGCGGTGGATCTTCCGCAGGGCTTCGGGCAGCTCGGCGAGGCCGCGGCCCTCGCGCAGGGCTGGCGGCAGGGGGTCGGCGGCGTCCTCGGCGTGGGGCAGGACGGCGTCGACGGCCTTGGCGATCTTCCAGGACTCCAGTTTGGTGGTGGCCGGGTAGATCGGGATGAGGGCCCCGGCCCAGCCGGCCACGGTGTCGGCGCTCGCGGTGGTCTCGTCGCCGTCGCCGCGGAGGAGTTCGTACGCGGGATGGGCGAGCTGGAGACGGCGGTTGAAGAGCGAGACCTTGCCGGAGAACATCGCGCGGGTGCCGGGCAGCAGGTCCTTGTGCGGCTTGTGCACGCCCTTGCCGAAGAAGACCAGTTGGAGGCGGCCGCTGCCGTCCGTGATGGTCACTTCGAGGCGCTGGCCGCGTCCCTTGGAGCCGTTGAAGGTGAGCACGCGGGCGTCTGCGACCTGCGCGACGACCGTGACGTGTTCGTCGAGCGGCAGGTCGGAGAGTGTGGTCAGTTCCCCCCGCTCGGCATACCGGCGGGGGTAGTGGTGGAGCAGGTCACCGACCGTGTGCAGGTCGAGTGCCTCGGCCATGACCTTGGCGGTGGCGGGGCCGAGGGACTTCTTGAGTGGTTCGTCGAGCGCGGGCACGCGTTCCATTGCACACCACGCCACCGACAGTCGGGGTGTTCCACCCGGGTCATTCCACTCCGATGAGCAGCGGCGGGGCCCCTTCGCCCGCGTGGTACGTGGTCGTGTCGACGGCCAGGTAGCCGCTGCGGACGTGGCGTTCGAGGGTGGCGGCCAGGTCGGGCGGGGTGTCGTCGGCGACGATCAGGGTGACGAGTTCGCCGCCCGCCGACAGCATGCGGTCGAGGACCGTGCGGGCCGTCTCGGTGAGGTCCTCGCCGATGACGGCGACGTCGCCCTCGATGAGGCCGAGGATGTCGCCGGCCTGGCAGACGCCGGCCGAGGTGAAGGACTGGCGCTCGGCGACGGCGAGTTCGGCGTAGCGGGTGGCGCCGGCGGCGGCGGTCATGGCGACGACGTCCTCGTCGAAGCGGCGGTCCGGTTCGTGGACGGCGAGGGCGGCGATGCCCTGGACGGCGGCCCGGGTCGGGATGAGGGCGACGCGGATGCCCTCCGCCCGGGCCCGTTCGGCCGCGGCGGCGGCGGTCCGGCGGAGTTCGGTGTCGTTGGGCAGGAGGACGACCTCGCGGGCGTGGGCCCGTCGGATCGCGTCGACGAGTTCGTCCCCGGCGGGCTGTTCGCCGGGGCGCGTCTGGACGGTGGTCGCGCCCGCCTCGGCGCACAGTCCGGCGAGGCCCTCGCCGGGGACGACGGCGACCACCGCGCGCTGGGCCCGCGCCCCGCGCGCGTCCGTCTCGGCGACGGCGCTCGCGAAGTGGGTGACGCGGATCCGGTGGGGCCGGCCCGCCTCGATGCCGGCCTCGACGGCGGCTCCCGCGTCGTCGGTGTGCACGTGGACGTTCCACAGTCCGTCGCCGCCGACGACGACCAGGGACTCCCCCAGCGCGTCGAGGCGGGACCGCAGCAGGTCCACGGCCGCGTCCTCGGCCTCCAGGAGGTAGATCACCTCGTACGCGGGTCCGTCCTCGGTGCCGCATTCCCCGGGCGCGGCGGGCCGGGCCGGCACGACCACGCCGTGCGGCGCCGCCTCCGGGCGGTCCGGCGTCCGGCCGGTCACGGTCTCCACGAGCGCTCCGAGGACGGTGACCAGGCCCTGTCCGCCGGCGTCCACGACCCCGGCGCGGGTGAGGACGTCCAGTTGGCCCCTGGTGGTCGCCAGGGCGGTCTTGGCGCCCTCGTAGGCGCTTCCGGTCACTTCCGCGAGTCCGCCGCCCCCGGCGCAGGCCCGTGCGGCGGCGGAGGCCACCGTGAGGATCGTGCCCTCGACGGGGTGGGCGACGGCCCGGCGGGCCGCGTCGGCGGCCTCCGCCAGGGCGCGGGCGAGGTGATCACCGTCACGCCCCTCGGCGAGGACGGCGGCCATGCCGCGCAGCAGCTGGGCGAGGATGGTCCCGGAGTTGCCGCGGGCGCCGAGCAGGGCCCCGTGCGCCATGGCCCGTACGGTCTCGGCGGCGTCGGGTGCGGCGGCGGCGAAGACGGCTTCGACGGCCTGGTGGGCGGCTTCCGCCGTCAGGTACAGGTTGGTGCCGGTGTCCCCGTCCGCGACCGGGTAGACGTTGATCGCGTCGATCTCCTCGCGCTCCCGCCCGAGGGCGTCAAGCGCCCGCGCGGACCAGGTCCGGAGCGCTTCGGCGTCGAGCTCGACGAGCTCCTCGGGAGGCTGAAGGGCTCGCGACAACGGGGGTCCTCCTTCGGCGGTGAGCTCACCGCAGGGTAGACCCGGGGTGTCCTGCTCGTGACCTGGGCCCGGAGCGAGGTCGGCGCAGGCCATGGTAGTTTCGTTCCACCGAAGCAGGCGTTGTATGCTGCTTCGGTTGCCCGGTTCACACCGGGCCATCCCCCGGCAAGCCACTTCAGACTCCTGATTCCGGTGCGCCGGATTTCACTGTAATCCTGAAGTCTTTGGAGTGACCCGTGGCTGCCAACTGCGACGTCTGCGGCAAGGGGCCGGGCTTCGGCAACAACATTTCGCACTCGCACCGCCGTACGTCCCGTCGCTGGAACCCGAACATCCAGCGCGTGCGTGCCGTGGTCGGTCGGACGCCGAAGCGGCTCAACGTCTGCACCTCGTGCATCAAGGCCGGCAAGGTCTCGCGCTAATCGCGACGTTCCGTCGTAGCGCAGCCCCTGCGGTTGCCTTGAGAGGCCGGTTCACCTAGGTGAACCGGCCTCTTGCCGTACCCGGAATCTTTCCCGGAAGCGGTACCGGACTCCTTTCCGGGAGCCGGTGTACGGCTATGCCCTGAACCGCCAGCCGTGGTCGACCGGGCCGATGCCCGCGCCCAGGGCGAATCCGGCGGCGATGGCCCCGGTCACGTACTCCTTGGCCTGCCGTACCGCCTCCGGCACCGCCAGACCCTTGGCGAGCCCCGAGGCCACCGCCGAGGCGAGCGTGCAGCCCGTGCCGTGCGTGTGCCGGTTGTCGTGCCGGGGCGCGCGCAGCCAGTGCTCCTCGGTGCCGTCCGTGAGCAGGTCCACGGCCTCCTCGCCGGTGGGCAGGTGCCCGCCCTTGATCAGGGCCCAGTCCGCCCCGTACGACAGGATCGCCCCGGCCGCCCTCCGCATGTCGCCCTCGTGCACGACGTGGACGCCTGTGAGCTGCGCCACCTCGTCCAGGTTGGGCGTGGCGACGGTCGCGACCGGCAGCAGCTTCGTCCGGACGGATTCCAGGGCCGAGGCGGCGAGCAGCGAGTCCCCGTGCTTGGAGACGCCGACCGGGTCCACGACCACGGGCGCCGCCGTCCCGGCGAGCAGTTCGGCCACCGTCTCGACGAGCCCGGCGGACGCCAGCATGCCCGTCTTCACGGCCTGGACGCCGATGTCGTCGACGACGGCCCGGTACTGGGCCCGTACGGCCTCCTCGGGCAGCTCCCAGGCGCCCTGGACGCCCCGCGAGTTCTGGGCGGTGACGGCGGTGAGCACGCTCATGCCGTGGACGCCGAGCGCGAGCATCGTCTTCAGGTCGGCCTGGATGCCGGCGCCGCCGCCGGAGTCGGATCCGGCGACGGTGAGGACGAGCGGGGGCGCGAGCGAGGGCTGCCCGAAGGGGGTCACTCCGTCTCCCCGAAGTGGTCCCAGCCGCCCGTGCTGTGCCAGGGGGCCCCGTCCACGGTGACCTGCGGCAGCGCCGAGGGGTTCAGGACCTCGCCGATGACCTTCCAGCGGGCGGGGAGCTTCACGTCCGGCGGGAAGGTGGCCACGATGGCGTGGTCCTCTCCCCCGGTGAGCACCCACTGCATGGGGTCCACACCGACGGCCTGGCCGATGTCGTTCATCTGGGTGGGGATGTCGATGAGCCCGGAGCGCAGGTCGATGCGGACCTTGCTGGCCTCGGCGATGTGACCGAGGTCGGCGATCAGGCCGTCGCTGACGTCGCACATGGCGGTGGCGCCGAGCCCCGCGGCGGCGGGGCCCGCGTGGTACGGCGGCTCGGGCCTGCGATGGGCCTCGACGAAGGCGCGGGGCGAGCGGAAGCCGCGGGAGAGGACGGCGTATCCGGCGGCGGACCAGCCGAGCCAGCCCGTGTAGGCGACGACGTCGCCGGGCTGGGCCCCGCCGCGGGTCACCGGGTCGTGGTTGCGGAGGTCGCCGAGGGCGGTGATGGCGATGGTGATGGTGTCGCCCCGGACGACGTCGCCGCCGACGACGGCCGCGCCCGCGACCTGACATTCGTCGCGCAATCCGTCCATGAGTTCGACGGGCCAGGTGGCGGGCAGTTCGGCGGGGACGACGAGGCCGAGGAGGAGCGCGGTGGGGACCGCGCCCATGGCGGCGATGTCCGCGAGGTTCTGCGCGGCGGCCTTCCGGCCGACGTCGTACGCCGTCGACCAGTCGCGGCGGAAGTGACGTCCTTCGAGGAGGATGTCCGTGCTGGCCACCACGCGCCGGTCGGGTGCGGAGACGACCGCGGCGTCGTCGCCGGGCCCGATCCGTACCGCCGGGGTGGAGGTGAGCCGGGACGTGAGCTCTCTGATGAGCCCGAACTCGCCCAGCTCTCCGACTGTGCCCTTCACCGCGTCTCACCTCGTGTCTTCGTGCCGGCCGGCGGGCGGGGGCGCGCCTGGGCGTGCCGCGGGTCGCGGGCCGTCACCGTGCTGGGTACCGTCAAGTAGACCGTCAACTTCTGTCGTGCGTACGCCACAACGCGAGGGCCCCGGGACACGTGGGTCTCCCCGCGGCCCACGGCGACGCGGTACCGTGGCGTCCCTTTCTCCCACAAGATCCTCGTGGTCGCCCTGGAGGTTCCGTGGTACAGGCGTACATCCTCATCCAGACCGAGGTGGGCAAGGCGTCGACCGTCGCCGACACCATCTCCAAGATCCCGGGGGTGCTCCAGGCCGAAGACGTGACCGGACCCTACGACGTGATCGTGCGCGCGCAGGCGGACACGGTGGACGAGTTGGGCCGCATGGTGGTCGCCAAGGTCCAGCAAGTGGACGGCATCACGCGCACCCTCACCTGCCCGGTCGTTCATCTGTAGCCCCCGTCTACGCTTGGCCGGTGAAGTCTTCCCACCGGCCCTTCGGCCTGCCCGCCGCCGTCACGGCAGCCGTCCTGCTGCTGGCCGCCACCGGCTGCTCCTGGACGGACGCCGGGGCGTCCGTGGCGGTTCCCCGCCCCCCGGCGGCGGAGGCTGACCTCTGCCAGGCGCTGGAGAAGGAGCTGCCCGACACCGTGGCGGGTCTTGAACGGAGTGATCCTGAGCCGGGCTCCGAGCTGACCGCCGGGTGGGGTGACGGTGCGATCGTACTGCGCTGCGGGGTCCCCCGGCCCGAAAAGATGAGCGATCCGAACTCCCAGGCCGTCGAGGCGAACGGGGTGAACTGGATGCTGGAGCGGCCGGAGGGCAGCGGACCCCGTTTCACGTCGGTGTACCGGGAGACGTACGTCGAGGTGACGCTGGACGAGCGGTACACGCACGACGCCACACCGCTCGCGGATCTCGCCGCCCCCGTGGAGAAGACGATCCCCTGCGGCCTTGATCCGGAGTGCGTCTAGGCGCACTCCGGATCTCACGGTCGGGGTCCGGGTCCGGACCGGTTCGGCTCCGGCTCCGGCTCCGGCTCCGGCTCCCGCTAGCGCAGGCCCGTGGAGCGGGTCAGCGCGGCCTGGATCAGCCGGTCGACGAGCTCGGCGTAGCTCACGCCGCTCTCCTGCCACATGCGCGGGTACATGGAGATGGGCGTGAAGCCCGGCATGGTGTTGATCTCGTTGATGACGAACTCGCCGTCCTCGGTGAGGAAGAAGTCGGCGCGGACCAGGCCCTCGCAGGAGACGGCCTCGTAGGCGGCGACGGCCAGGCGCTGGATCTCGGCGGTGGCCTCGTCACCGATCGGCGCGGGCACGATGCCGGAGGCCGAGTCGATGTACTTGGCCTCGAAGTCGTAGAAGTCATGGTCCGTGACCGGCGGGATCTCGGCCGGCACGCTGGCGCGCGGTCCGTCCTCGAACTCCAGGACGCCGCACTCGATCTCGCGGCCGCGCAGGAGCGACTCGACGAGGATCTTGGGGTCGTGGCGGCGGGCCTCCTCGATGGCCTCGTCCAGGCCGGAGAGGTCGTCGACCTTGGTGATGCCCATGGACGAACCGCCGCGGGCCGGCTTCACGAAGAGCGGCCAGCCGTGGTCGGCGGCGAACTCGACGATCTTCTTGCGGGCGGCGGCCGGGTTCTGCTCCCACTCGCGCGGCCGGATGACCTCGTACGGGCCGACCGGGAGGCCGAAGGAGACGAAGACGCGCTTCATGTACTCCTTGTCCTGGCCGACGGCGGAGGCGAGCACGCCCGCGCCGACATAGGGGACGCCGGAGAGCTCCAGGAGGCCCTGGAGGGTGCCGTCCTCGCCGTACGGGCCGTGCAGCATCGGGAAGACCACGTCGACCTCGCCGAGGGCACGCGGGACGGAGCCGGGCTCGCTGAGGACGACCTCGCGGTTCGCGGGGTCGACGGAGAGGACGACACCGCCCTCCGCGGACTCGGCCAGGTCGGCGACGTTCGGCAGGGCGCGGTCGGCGATGGCCATGCGCTCGGGGGCGTCGGCGGTGAGCGCCCAGCGCCCGTCCGTCGTGATGCCGATGGGCAGCACGTCGTACTTGTCCCGGTCGATGGCGCTCAGGACGGCGCCCGCCGTGACGACGGAGATGGCGTGCTCGGAGCTGCGACCGCCGAAGACGACGGCCACGCGCGGCTTGCGGGGGCTCTGGGTGTTCTCGCTCATATCGCGATGAGCGTACCCTGCGGCTACCGAACGGCTGAGCGCCCCGCTCCCTCCGCGCGCGTCCGGCGCAGCGGCCGTGCCGCCGCGCCCGCGCGTGTACGTACACGCGTCCGTCACGCGTCCGTCAGCGGCGCTCGGACTTCGCGCTGCGGGACATCAGCTCCTTGAGGGCGACGACCGGCGGCTTGCCCTCGTGGACGATCGAGACGACGGTCTCGGTGATCGGCATGTCGACGCCGTGGCGGCGGGCCAGATCGAGCACGGACTCGCAGGACTTGACGCCCTCGGCGGTCTGCTTGGTGGCCGCGATGGTCTCCTGGAGGGTCATCCCGCGGCCCAGGTTGGTGCCGAAGGTGTTGTTCCGGGAAAGCGGCGAGGAGCAGGTGGCCACCAGGTCGCCGAGGCCCGCGAGGCCGGAGAAGGTGAGCGGGTCGGCGCCCATGGCGAGGCCGAGGCGGGTGGTCTCGGCGAGGCCGCGGGTGATGAGCGTGGCCTTCGAGTTGTCGCCGAGTCCCATGCCGTTGGCGATGCCGACGGCGAGCCCGATGACGTTCTTGACCGCGCCGCCGAGCTCGCAGCCGACGACGTCGGTGTGTGTGTACGGGCGGAAGTACGGGGTCATGCAGGCCGCCTGGAACCGCTGCGCGACCGACTCGTCGACGCAGGCGACGACGGCGGCGGCGGGCTGCCGGGAGGCGATCTCCAGGGCCAGGTTGGGTCCGGTGAGGACGGCCACGCGCTCGGCGGGCACGTCCGCGACCTCCATGACGACCTCGCTCATCCGCTCGGCGGTGCCGAGTTCGACGCCCTTCATGAGGGAGACGAGGACGGTGTCGGGGGCGAGCAGCGGCTTCCAGGCGGCGAGGTTGCCGCGCAGGGTCTGCGAGGGGACGACGAGGACCGTGAAGTCGGCGTCGTGGGCGGCCTCGGCCGGGTCCGCGGTGGCCGTGATCGCCCTCGGGAGTTCGATGCCCGGGAGGTAGTCGGGGTTGACCCGGGTGGCGTTGATCTCCTTCGCGAGCTCCGCGCGGCGGCCCCAGAGGCTCACCTCGCAGCCCGCGTCGGCGAGCACCATGGCGAACGCGGTGCCCCAGGATCCGTTGCCGAAGACGGCTGCCTTGGTCACTTGATGCCTCCCTCGGCGGCCTTGCGCCGCTGTTCGAGGCGGGCCTTGCGGTGGTCGTACGGTGCGGCGGGCGCCTTCTCGCCGCGGATCTCCTCCAGGAGCGCGGTGATGGCGGCCATGATGACCTCGGTGGCCTCGCGGAGCACCTCGGGCGTCGGCTCCAGGCCGTCGAAACGGGAGAGGTCGACGGGCGGACCGGCCTGCACGGTCAGCGTCTTGCGGGGGAACAGGCTGAGCTTCTTGCCCTTGGCGTACGGCGGCATCGCGAGGTTGGCGCCCCACTGGGCCACCGGGATGACCGGGACCTTGGTGAGGAGCGCGACGCGGGCGGCGCCGGTCTTGCCCGCCATGGGCCACATGTCGGGGTCCCGGGTCAGGGTGCCCTCCGGATAGAAGGCGACGCACTCGCCGCGCTCGATCGCGTCGACGGCGGCCCGGAAGGCGTCCAGCGCGTTGGTGGTCTCGCGGTAGACGGGGATCTGGCCGGTGTTGCGCAGCATCATGCCGACGAAGGGGCTCTTGAAGAGGCCCGCCTTGGCGAGAAGGCGCGGGACCCGACCGGTGTTGTACTGGTAATGCGCGTAGGACAGCGGGTCCAGATAGGAGTTGTGGTTGACCACGGTGATGAATCCGCCGTCGGCCGGAATGTGCTCCATACCGCGCCAATCCCGCTTGAACAGACCCACCAGGGGGGGTTTGGCGATGGCCGCCGCGAGGCGGTACCAGAAGCCGATTCTGCGGCGGGGCACTCGGACACCTTTCTCCGGGACTGGCTGGCAGGGGGTCAAGTGTCGCCCCATGCTCCTGGTCTGTCGAGGACACGGTACGCCCCGGGGCCCCCGCCGGACCGCGCGGGCGGGACAGAATGGGCCCCGATGAACAGTGACGCGGACGACGGCTGGTGCCTCGTCTTACCCCTGAAACCCCTTGCCCTGGCGAAGAGCAGACTGGCCGCGGCGACGGGAGCCCTGCTGCGCCCCCGGCTCGCCCTGGCGTTCGCCCAGGACACGGTGGGGGCGGCGCTGAACTGCGCGCGCGTACGGGATGTGGTGGTCGTCACGGACGATCCGACGGCCGGGACCGCCCTCGCGGCCCTGGGGGCGCGGATCGTGCCGGACCTTCCGGCGGCGGGACTCAACGCGGCGCTGGCGCACGGGGTCGGCGCGATACGGGAGCGGCGGCCGCAGGCGCGGGTGGCGGCGCTCAACGCCGATCTGCCGGCGCTGCGGACCGCGGAGCTGGCCCGGGTCCTGGACACCGCCCGGAAATTTCCGAGGGCATTTCTCTCGGATGCCGCCGAAATAGGTACGACATTCCTCTCGGCGGGTCCGGGGGTGAAATTGGAACCGGCATTCGGGGGCGCGTCGAGGCTGCGCCATTTGTCGTCGGGTGCGGTGGAAATCCGGCTGACCGGGGTGGATTCCGTACGCCGGGACGTGGACACCGGCGAGGATCTGGCGGAGGCGGGGGCGCTGGGGCTCGGCCCGTGGACGGCCGCCCAGTGGCTGCGGGCGGCCGGATAGGCTGCGGTTCATGCAGGCGACCGCGTTCACGTACGACTCCGAGACCCGCAGCGGAAGTGTGCTGCTCGACGACGGCACCCCGGTGGAGTTCGGGGCGGAGGCCTTCGACGCGGGCGGGCTGCGGCTGCTGCGGCCGGGGCAGCGGGTGCGGATCGAGGCGGAGCCGGGGACGTCGGGGGCCGGCCTGCGGATCACGCTGGTGACGCTCCAGACCTTCTGAGCGGTCCTCCTCTCCCCCGTCCGAACGCGCCGCGGGCCGGGCTCCTTGGTGGGGAGCCCGGCCCGGCGGGTGGTACCGCTCGTCCTACTTCTTGGCGGCGGCCTTCTTGGCGGTCGTCTTGCGCGCCGTGGTCTTCTTCGCGGGCGCCTTCGTCGCCGTGGCCTTCTTCGCGGCCGGCGCGGTCTTCTTGGCCGTGGCCTTGACGGTCTTCTTCGCCGCGGTCGTGGTGGTCTTCTTCGCGGCGGCGGTCGTGGTCTTCTTCGCCGCCGTGGAGGCCTTCTTCGCCGCCGCGGTGGTCTTCTTCGCCGTGGCGGTCGTGGTGGTCTTCTTGGCCGGGGTCGCCTTCTTCGCGGCGGCCGTCGTGGCCTTCTTCGCCGGGGTCGCCTTCTTCGCGGCGGCCTTCTTGGCGGTGGTGGCCTTCTTCGCCGCGGCCTTCTTCACGGTCGCGGAGGCGGCACCACCGGTGAGGCTGCCCTTGGGGGCCTTCTTGACGGAGACCTCGCCACCCTTGGGGAGCTTCTTCGAGCCGCTGACCAGGTCCTTGAAGCCCTGACCCGCGCGGAAGCGCGGAACCGAGGTCTTCTTGACCCGGACGCGCTCGCCCGTCTGCGGGTTGCGGGCGTAGCGGGCCGGACGGTCGACCTTCTCGAACGAGCCGAAGCCCGTGACCGAGACCCGGTCGCCCCCGACCACGGCACGCACGATGGCGTCGAGCACGTGGTCGACGGCTTCGGCGGCCTGCTGGCGACCGCCCATCTTGTCGGCAATCGCTTCTACGAGCTGCGCCTTGTTCACGTCTTCCCCTTCGGAGACATTGCCAGAACGAAAGTGTTCAAGCTTTTTCGCACGTTAGGCATGTATATACCGCAAATCAAACACGAAACGGGCTAATCACCCTAGTGCCGCAACGCAAAAGACCCGCCGCGGAGTTCCTGGTGTCAGTCGTCCTCTGGGAATCGGCCCTCGTCGAGGTCCTTCATCAACCGGTCCAGACGCGTTGCCGCGTCCTTGAGATCGTGCTTCGCCGCGGCCGTCACGACCAGCAGCTTCCGGGACAGCGCCATCCTTACGCCCTCCGGGACTTGCAGTGAGCGCACTCTTGTGTGCGCTTCCTTCAATCGGGCGGCGACTGACTCGTATAGCTCGAGTTGGCTGTCGCGTTCCATGCACCGATTGTGCCATCTAGGGCGAGTTGTCGCCCGACAGGGTCCCAACAAGCGACTGCGCCCCCCACCAGGCGGTGGGGGGCGCAGTCTTGGAAAAGCGCTGCTCAGACCGTAATTGTACGGGGCTTATGGGCCGGTCGTGCCGCCTCGTAGGCCGCGATGTCGGCTTCGTTCTGAAGGGTGAGGCTGATGTCGTCGAGTCCGTTCAGCAGACGCCAGCGGGCGTTCTCGTCGAGCTCGAAGTCCGCGTCGATCCCGGCGGCCAGGACCTTGCGCTGCTCCAGGTCGACCGTGACCTCGGCGGTCGGGTCGGCTTCGGTCAGCTCCCAGAGGGCGTCCACCGTCTCCTGCGGCAGGACGACGGTGAGCAGGCCGTTCTTCAGCGAGTTGCCGCGGAAGATGTCGGCGAAGCGGGCGGAGATGACCGTCTGGAAGCCGTAGTTCTGGAGCGCCCAGACGGCGTGCTCACGGGAGGAGCCGGTGCCGAAGTCGGGGCCGGCGACCAGGACCGAGGCGCCCTGCCGCTCGGGGCGGTTGAGGATGAACTCGGAGTCCTTGCGCCAGGCCTCGAAGAGGCCGTCCTCGAAGCCGTCGCGGGTGACCTTCTTGAGCCAGTGCGCCGGGATGATCTGGTCGGTGTCGACGTTGCTGCGGCGCAGCGGGACGGCCCGGCCGGTGTGCGTGGTGAAAGCTTCCATGGTTCCTCAGACCCCCGCGGTGGTGGTGGCGTCGGACAGATCGGCCGGGGAGGCCAGGTGGCCCAGGACGGCGGTGGCGGCGGCGACCTGGGGCGAGACCAGGTGGGTCCGGCCGCCCTTGCCCTGCCGGCCCTCGAAGTTGCGGTTGGAGGTGGACGCGGAGCGCTCACCGGGGGCCAGTTGGTCGGGGTTCATGCCCAGACACATCGAGCAGCCCGCGTGCCGCCATTCGGCGCCGGCCTCCTTGAAGACCTTGTCCAGGCCCTCCTCCACGGCCTGCAGGGCGACCCGGACGGAGCCGGGGACGACCAGCATGCGGACGCCGTCGGCGACCTGGCGGCCCTTGAGCAGTCCGGCGGCGTTGCGCAGGTCCTCGATACGGCCATTGGTGCAGGAGCCTACGAAGACGGTGTCGACCTTGATGTCGCGCAGCGACTGCCCGGCGGTCAACCCCATGTACTCCAGGGCCTTTTCGGCGGCGTGGCGCTCCGAAGCGTCTTCGTACGAAGCCGGGTCGGGGACGTTCGCCGAAAGCGGCGCGCCCTGGGCCGGGTTGGTGCCCCAGGTGACGAACGGCGCCAGCGAGGCGGCGTCGATGATGACCTCGGCGTCGAAGACGGCGTCCTCGTCGGACTTCAGCGTCTTCCAGTACGCGACGGCGGCGTCCCAGTCCTCGCCCTCGGGGGCGTGGTCGCGGCCCTCCAGGTAGGCGAAGGTGGTCTCGTCGGGGGCGATCATGCCCGCGCGGGCGCCGGCCTCGATCGACATGTTGCAGATGGTCATCCGGGCCTCCATCGAGAGCTTCTCGATGGCGGAGCCGCGGTACTCCAGGATGTAGCCCTGGCCGCCGCCGGTGCCGATCTTCGCGATGATCGCGAGGATCAGGTCCTTGGCGGTGACGTCCTCGGGCAGTTCGCCGTCGATCGTGATGGCCATGGTCTTCGGGCGGGCGAGCGGCAGCGTCTGGGTGGCGAGCACGTGCTCGACCTGGCTGGTGCCGATGCCGAACGCCAGCGCGCCGAAGGCGCCGTGCGTGGAGGTGTGCGAGTCGCCGCAGACCACGGTCGTGCCCGGCTGGGTCAGGCCCAGCTGCGGTCCGACGACGTGGACGACGCCCTGCTCGACGTCGCCCAGCGGGTGCAGCCGGACGCCGAACTCGGCGCAGTTCTTCCGCAGGGTCTCCAGCTGGGCGCGGGAGACGGGGTCCGCGATGGGCTTGTCGATGTCGAGGGTCGGGGTGTTGTGGTCCTCGGTGGCGATGGTGAGGTCGAGGCGCCGCACCTGCCGGCCGTTCTGGCGGAGGCCGTCGAAGGCCTGCGGGCTGGTCACCTCGTGCAGCAGGTGCAGATCGATGAAGAGGAGGTCGGGCTCGCCCTCGGCGCGCCGGACGACATGGTCGTCCCAGACCTTCTCCGCGAGTGTCCTACCCATCGCTTTCCCTCCGGCCGACGTCTACGCCGGCACAACTAGAGACCCGTTTCGCGGGCCGTTGTGCGGCCGCCTCTCCAGAGTGCCAAGGTCCTCGGAAAATTGAACTTGCGTTTCACAGAGTGAGACGCGAATATCGTTGCATGGACAACTCTAGCGGCGTAGGCGTTCTCGACAAGGCAGCCCTTGTCCTGAGCGCCCTGGAGTCCGGTCCGGCCACCCTCGCAGGACTGGTCGCGGCGACGGGACTCGCACGACCCACGGCACATCGTCTCGCCGTGGCACTGGAACACCACCGGATGGTGGCGCGTGACATGCAGGGCCGGTTCATCCTCGGACCGCGCCTCTCGGAGCTCGCGGCCGCGGCCGGCGAGGACCGCCTGCTCGCGACCGCCGGCCCCGTGCTGACGCATCTGCGCGACGTCACCGGCGAGAGCGCGCAGCTCTACCGGCGCCAGGGTGACATGCGCATCTGCGTGGCGGCGGCCGAGCGGCTCTCGGGCCTGCGGGACACCGTCCCGGTCGGCTCGACGCTGACGATGAAGGCCGGCTCCTCGGCGCAGATCCTGATGGCCTGGGAGGAGCCCGAGCGGCTGCACCGCGGCCTCCAGGGCGCCCGCTTCACGGCGACGGCCCTGTCGGGCGTACGACGCCGCGGCTGGGCCCAGTCGATCGGCGAGCGGGAGCCGGGCGTCGCGTCCGTCTCCGCGCCGGTACGCGGCCCTTCGAACCGCGTCGTGGCCGCCGTGTCGGTCTCGGGTCCGATCGAGCGCCTGACGCGCCACCCGGGCCGTATGCACGCCCAGGCGGTCATCGACGCCGCCGCCCGCCTCTCCGAGGCGCTCCGCCGCAACGGCTGACGCCTCCGTCCCGGTCCGTCCCCCGGCCCACCGCTTCAACGCCGCAGCGGTGGGCCGGAGTTGTACCCGCTTCTCCTACGTGACGGTCGATGCCGAACAGCAAAAAAGCCCTCCCCCGAAGGGAAGGGCTTCCTCGTTCTGTACCCCCGACCGGATTCGAACCGGCGCTACCGCCTTGAGAGGGCGGCGTGCTAGGCCGCTACACAACGGGGGCCCTTGCGGATCAGATCCGCGGGTGCAGATGAGCTCTGCGAGCTGGCCTACCTGGACTCGAACCAAGAATGACGGTACCAGAAACCGTAGTGTTGCCAATTACACCATAGGCCATGGTGGTTACACCGTACCCCCGACCGGATTCGAACCGGCGCTACCGCCTTGAGAGGGCGGCGTGCTAGGCCGCTACACAACGGGGGCCCTAGCGATCCCACCCGGCATGAGCCGGGTGATGTCACCGCGGATTCACCGGGAGCTACCCAAGTGTTCCGCAGGATGGATCTGTACCCCCGACCGGATTCGAACCGGCGCTACCGCCTTGAGAGGGCGGCGTGCTAGGCCGCTACACAACGGGGGCTTTGTGGATGCCATCCACGAGTTGCAGATGAGCTCTGCGAGCTGGCCTACCTGGACTCGAACCAAGACTAACGGAACCAGAAACCGTCGTGCTGCCAATTACACCATAGGCCACCGGGGCAACGTCCCCACCAGGGAGGACCTTACTCGGCTTGCGCTTTCCGGGTTCTTGCCTTTCGGCTTGTTCCCCTCGGCGCAGAAAGAACATTACCCGAAGGTGGACGGTGCTCCAAAACGGGTATCCCCGCCGAGCAGGGCGGGGAGCTGGCGGAGGTCCGTGATCCGTCGCAGCTCGGGCCGGCCGCCGGTGTCCGCGCGGTCCAGCCAGATGCCCAGGAGCCCCGCCTCCACCGCGCCCCGCGCGTCGGTGTCGGGCTGGTCCCCGACGTACGCGATCTCCTCCGGTGCCAGGCCGAGGGCCGTGCAGGCGGCGTGGAAGGCCGCGGGGGCCGGCTTGGCGACACCGAGCTCGGCGGCGCACAGGACGGCCTCGAAACGGTCGCGTACGCCCAGGAAGCGGAGCTTGGGTTCCTGGGCGTGGATGCTGGAGTTCGACAGGACCGCGTGCCGGTAGTCGTCCGCGAGCAGGTCGAGGACGGGCAGGGCGTCGGGGAAGAGCTCCCAGGCCGCCTGGTAGTGGACGACGTACCGGTCGAACCAGTCGTCGGCCCCGGCGGCGGAGAGCGCCGGCGCCCCGAGGAAGTCCCGGACCCGGGCCCGCCGCTGGTCCTGGAAGTCGCCGCCCTCGATCTCGAAGCGGCGCCAGTGCAGTTCCGTGAGCTCCTTCCAGCGCGCCAGGGCCTGGTCGACGGAGTCGTACCCGTCGAGCAGCCCTTCGGCCGCGAGGTGCCCGCGCATGCCGACGCGGTCGGCACCCTCGTAGTCGAAGATCGTGTCGTCCACGTCCCACAGGACGGCGCGGATGCTCATGCCACGACCGTACCGCCGCCTCCCCGTCCCGCGCGGCTGTTTCGTCCGGGCCGGGAAACGCCCTGGGGGCGGCGACCGGAGTTCCGGTCGCCGCCCCCAGGGACGGAGTACGAGGCTCAGCCGGCGAGCTTCGCCAGCGCGGCGTCGATGCGCGCCAGGGACTTCTCCTTGCCCAGGATCTCCAGGGACTCGAAGAGGGGGAGGCCGACCGTGCGGCCGGTGACGGCGACGCGGACGGGGGCCTGGGCCTTGCCGAGCTTGAGGCCGTGGGCCTCGCCGGCGGCCAGGACCGCGTTCTTCAGGGACTCGGGGTCGCTCCAGTCGGCGTCCACGAGCTTCTCGCGTGCCGTGGTGAGCAGCGCGGCCGGCTCGCCCTTCATCGCCTTGTCCCACGAGGGCTGGTCGAAGACCGGCTCCTGGAGGAAGAGGAAGTCGACGTTGGCCGTGATCTCCGAGAGGACGGTCATACGGGTCTGGGCGTGCGGCGCGATGGCCTCCCAGGCGGCGCGGTCGAAGTCCTCGGGCGCCCAGTTGGCGTGCGGGGCCTGGAGCCAGGGCTCGCAGGCCTCGGCGAAGGCCTTCACGTCGAGCATGCGGATGTGGTCCGCGTTGATCGACTCGGCCTTCTTGAGGTCGAAGCGCGCCGGGTTGGCGTTGACGTCGGCGATGTCGAACTTCGACACCATCTGCTCGATGGTGAAGATGTCCTGGTCCGCCGAGAACGACCAGCCCAGGAGGGACAGGTAGTTCAGCAGGCCCTCGCGGAGGAAGCCGCGCTCCCGGTAGAGGTTGAGGGAGGCCTCCGGGTCGCGCTTGGAGAGCTTCTTGTTGCCCTCGCCCATGACGTACGGCAGGTGGCCGAAGGCGGGGATCTCCTTGGCGACGCCCAGCTCGATCAGCGCCTTGTAGAGCGCGATCTGGCGCGGGGTGGAGGAGAGCAGGTCCTCGCCGCGCAGGACGTGGGTGATCTCCATCAGGGCGTCGTCGACCGGGTTCACCAGGGTGTACAGCGGGGCGCCGTTGGCGCGCACGATGCCGTAGTCCGGGACGTTGTCCGGGGTGAAGGTGAGCTCGCCGCGGACCAGGTCGGTGAAGGTGATCGGCTCGTCGGGCATCTTGAAGCGGACGATCGCGTCGCGGCCCTCGGCGCGGTAGCGCTCGATGCGCTCGGCGCTCAGGTTGCGGCAGGTGCCGTCGTAACCGGACGGCTTGCCGGCGAGGCGGGCCGCGTCACGACGGGCCTCCAGCTCCACGGCCGTGCAGAAGCAGTGGTACGCGTAGCCGCCGGCGAGCAGCTTCTCCGCGACGTCCTTGTAGATGTCCATCCGCTGCGACTGGCGGTACGGCGCGTGCGGGCCGCCGACCTCCGGGCCCTCGTCCCAGTCGAGCCCGAGCCACTTCAGGGAGTCGAGCAGCTGGTCGTACGACTCCTCGGAGTCGCGGGCCGCGTCGGTGTCCTCGATGCGGAAGACCATGGTGCCCTCGTTGTGCCGGGCGAAGGCCCAGTTGAAGAGAGCGGTGCGGACCAGGCCCACGTGGGGGTTGCCGGTCGGCGAGGGACAGAAACGGACGCGGATGTTCGCGTTAGCCACGCTTGATCACCTTATTGGTGAGAGTGCCGATGCCTTCGATGGTGACGGCGACCTCGTCGCCGACGTTGAGGGGGCCGACCCCGGCGGGGGTGCCGGTGAGGATGACGTCGCCGGGGAGCAGCGTCATGGCCTCGGTGATGTGGACGACCAGGTCCTCGATGGAGCGGACCATGTCGCTCGTCCGACCCAGCTGGCGCTGTTCGCCGTTGACCGTGGCCTGGATGGTCAGGTCGCTCGCGGCAGCGATGCTCATGTCCGTCTCCACCCAGGGCCCCAGGGGGCAGGAGGTGTCGAAGCCCTTGGCGCGGGCCCACTGCTTCTCGCGCTGCTGGACGTCGCGGGCGGTGACGTCGTTGGCACAGGTGTAGCCGAAGATGACGTCCTTGACGCGCTCGCGGGGCACCTCGCGGCACATGCGGCCGATCACCACGGCCAGCTCGGCCTCGTGGTGCAGCTCGTTGGAGAAGGAGGGGTACTCGATGGCGTCGCCGGAGCCGATCACCGAAGTGGTGGGCTTGAAGAAGGCGACGGGTACGTCGGGGACCTCGTTGCCGAGTTCGGCGGCGTGCTCCGCGTAGTTGCGGCCGATGGCCACGACCTTGTTGGGGAGCACGGGCGGCAGGAGCCGTACCTTGCCGAGCGGGACCTTGGTGCCGCTGAGCTCGAAGTCGGTGTACGGGATGCCCTTGATGATGTCGAGGACGAGGCCGCCGGACTCGACGGTTCCCTCGCCCTCGACGGCGCCGAAGGCCACATTGCCGTCGATGGAGAATCTGGCGATGCGCACGAGTGCTGTCGCCCCTCACTTGGTGCTGGCTGGAGTCTGACGCTCCAGGCTAACGCGGCGAGGGGGCGCCGACCGGCGGTGTCGGCGGTGTCAGCGGGACGCGGAGGCGTACGGGGCGGGCTCGTAGGGCGCGGGGGCGGTCATGAGGACGGTGCGGCGCGGGTTGGCCGTCTGCCCGGGGAGTTCGGTGGCGTACTCCGGCAGGGCGCCCCGGCCGAGCTGTGCGGCGTCCTCGAGGTGGACGAGGGTGGAGCGGCGGGGGTTGGCCGTGGACTGGAGCGTCGCGGTGTTCGCGGTGTTCGCGGTGTTCGTGGGGTTCATGGTGTTGATCAGACCCTGTCCCGGGAGGGGCGCCCGTGCGGGCGCGAGCATCGTGTAAAGCGTCAGGCTAAACATGCGATTCCCTTCGAATGCATGGCTAAGGCATCGATCATCGTGTGAGTTTGCTCACCAATCACTCCACATTCCCGGCATTACGGACTGCCGCGACCCGTCACGGAAACGGGCATTCCGGCACTGAATGCTCTATTCCGCTCCTGATCATCGCGACTGGGACACACGGGCACGTGGACCCATTCGAGGAGAAACGCCCGAATCCTCCGTGATCATCTTCTACATGGGGTGACATCTCGGGTACGGGTTGTCATCCCGCTCCGGGTCCGACACGGGGCCCTTGTTGGAGGTCCGGCACTGTGCTGGAATTCCACGCACCGTCGCGGGTTTCAAGCCGGCGCGCAGGGGGCGCAACGCAGCGCCGGTTCCGAGTGGCGGGGAAGGGGGAACTGCGCCGGTCACCGACGACCACCTTGGGGCGCATCCTGCGTCCCTACGACGCCGACACCGTCCTCTCCGTTCACCCGGAAGGACGCCTGGTCCAGAGGTTGCGACGCTAGTGCAGGGACGTTTCAAGAGGGATGGCTCGGGGTCTCCCCAGGCCCGTCAGGGCCGAGCCGAAGCTCCGGCGGAGCAGGAACCGCGTGCCGGGACCGACCGCGGTCCCTCGGCCTCGCACACCCCCAACCAGGGTCAGGGACCGTCCGGCGACGGCGGTGACGGCAGGCGCGCGAGCGCCGGGGCCACACCGGCCGAGCCCGCCGCGACTCCCGCCAAGCCCAAGGCCGGGAACGAGGTCGGCCCCCGAATAGCCCTGCGCAACTGGCGCATCTCCACGCGTCTGGTCGCCCTGCTGACCCTGCCCGTGGTCGCGGCCACCTCCCTGGGCGGTATCCGCATCAGCGAGTCGCTCCAGGACATCGAGCAGCTCGACCACATGCAGCTGCTGACCAAGCTGACCCGTGAGGCGACCGACCTCGCCCAGGCCCTCCAGGCCGAGCGTGACCTCTCCGCCGGCCCGCTGGCCAACGACAGGCCCACCAGCGACTACCAGGTCTCCAACCCGCGCAAGCGGACCGACCGCGAGTACAAGGCCTTCCTCGACGCCACCGAGGAGATCCCGAGCACCGAGGACGACGAGGCGCTGCGGAGCATCCGCCAGAACGTCAACCAGATCGCCTCGCAGGTCATCGGGCTCCACACGATCCGCGGCAACGCCTACGAGAAGGGCGTCTCCCACTCGGTGACGGTCGAGGCGTACAGCCGTCTCATCCGTTCGCTGCTCAGCCTGTCCCAGGACATGGCGCAGGCGACCAGCAACCCCGAGATGATCAAGCGGACCCGGGCGCTCGCCGCCTTCTCGTCCGCCAAGGAGTACGCCTCCATCCAGCAGGCGATCATCGCCGGAGCGCTCCCCCCGAGCGACAGGACCCCCGGAAAGATCCAGCAGGGCGACCGCCTCTACGGCGAGGCCGCCTTCAACTCCGAGGGCGTCGAGCTCAAGTCCTTCCAGGCGATCTACGAGTCGACCGGCGGCGACGCCGAGGAGCTGACCGCCGTCCTCAACACCGGCGACCCGTCCATCGCCGCCGCCGACAAGTACGCCGAGCGCGTACTGAAGTCGGACGAGGCGATGCCCGGCGGCACCAGGCGCGGCCACCTGAACTTCACCGACGAGTACGGCACCAAGATCACCGCCATGAACCGCATCGAGCGCATCCTGCTCGGCGACATGGAGACCATGGCGCGTGAGCTGCGGCAGGAAGCCCAGCGCGAAGCCATCATCAACGGTGCCCTGATCCTCCTCGTCCTCGGTGTCTCGCTCATCGGCGCCTTCATCGTGGCCCGGTCCATGATCCGCTCGCTGCGCCGGCTCCAGGACACCGCGACCAAGGTCGCCCAGGACCGCCTGCCCGAGCTCGTCAGGCAGCTCTCCGAGTCGGACCCGCAGGACGTCGACACCTCCGTCGAGTCCGTCGGTGTGCACTCCCGCGACGAGATCGGCCAGGTGGCCGCGGCCTTCGACGACGTGCACCGCGAGGCCGTCCGCCTCGCCGCCGAGCAGGCCCTCCTCCGGGGCAACGTCAACGCGATGTTCACCAACCTCTCGCGCCGCTCCCAGGGCCTCATCCAGCGTCAGCTCTCGCTCATCTCCGAGCTGGAGTCCCGCGAGGCCGACCCGGACCAGCTGTCCTCGCTCTTCAAGCTCGACCACCTCGCGACCCGCATGCGCCGGAACGGCGAGAACCTCCTCGTCCTCGCCGGTGAGGAGCCGGGCCGTCGCTGGACGCGCCCCGTCCCGCTGGTCGACGTGCTCCGCGCCGCCGCCTCCGAGGTGGAGCAGTACGAGCGCATCGAGCTGGCCGCGGTCCCGGCGACCGAGGTCGCCGGCCGGGTCGTCAACGACCTCGTGCACCTCCTCGCCGAGCTGCTGGAGAACGCCACCTCGTTCTCCTCCCCGCAGACCAAGGTCCGCGTGACCGGTCACGCGCTGCCCGACGGCCGGGTGCTCGTCGAGATCCACGACACCGGCATCGGCCTCTCCCCCGAGGACCTCGCCGCGATCAACGAGCGGCTCGCCTCGCCGCCCACCGTGGACGTCTCGGTCTCCCGCCGCATGGGTCTCTTCGTGGTCGGCCGCCTGTCCCTGCGACACGGCATCCGGATCCAGCTGCGCCCCTCCGACTCGGGCGGCACCACCGCGCTCGTCATGCTTCCGGTCGACGTCGCCCAGGGCGGCAGGAAGCCCATGCCCAAGCCGAACGGCGCCGGCCAGGGCGCGATGCCCCCGGGTGCCTCGGCCCCCGGCGGCCGGCTCCCCAGCGGTCCCGGCGCGGCCGGTGGCCCCGGCGGACGTCCGGGTGCTCCCGGCGGTGCCCCCTCGTCGGCGGCCGGCCGGATCGGCGCCGGTGCCACCCGCGGCCAGGTCGGTTCGAGCGCTCCGCGCGCCGCGCTGCCCGGTCGTGAGGGCGCCCCGCTCACGGGTGGCCCCCAGCCGTCGCGTACCCAGCAGCCGCAGCACGCGCAGCTGGACCAGACCGGGCAGCTGCCGCAGGCACCCCAGGCGCCGCGGCAGGAGCCGCTGCGTCCGGCCCCCGGCGCGGGCGGTCTCATCGGCGGTGCGGCGAGCGCCATCCCGTCCCGTACGGACGTGTGGGGCAACCAGGGCGGCCAGAGCAACCAGGGCGGCCGGCAGGCCGGGCCGGGTGCCCAGCAGCAGGCCCCGCAGGGCGAGCAGCCCGCCGGTTACGGCGCCCCGCGCGCCGAGCTCCCGGGCGGCAACCCTCAGCCGCAGCGCCCGCAGGCCGCGAGCTGGGGCAACGACCCGGCGCAGCAGCCGGTCCGGCGCCCGCAGCAGGAGATGAGCCCGCTGGACGCCCCGCGCGGTCACGAGGACCCGGAGACGACGGGCCGGTACGCGGCTCCGGCGGCCCCCCAGGGCCCCGGCTCCACGGGCCAGTTCCCGCGCCCCGACTTCGGCGCGCCGCAGCAGGCCCCGCAGGGTCAGCAGGCGCCCCAGGCCCCGCAGATCCAGACGTACCAGGGCGGTGTGCAGGACCCGGGGTCGACGGCGCAGTTCCCGCGGCCGGACTTCGGTGCGTCGCAGGGTCCCGGTTCCACGGGCCAGTTCCCGCTGCCGGACTTCGGAGCCGCGCAGGGTCCGGGCTCCACGGGCCAGTTCGCGCGCCCCGACTTCGGCGCCCCGCAGCAGGCGCCCCAGCAGGCCCCGCACGCACAGCAGCAGCAGCAGCAGCAGCCCCAGGGCTACCAGGGCGGCCAGCAGCAGCAGTTCGGTCAGCAGCCTTACGTACCGCAGGCCCAGCAGGCCCAGCAGCAGGCTCCGGCCCCGCGGCAGCGGACCGGCGGCCCCGACTTCGGTGCCCCGGCTCCGGCGAACGAGCAGGCCGAGCAGCCGCGTCAGCCGCAGCTCCAGCAGCCCCGCCGTCCGGAGGCGCTGCCGCCGGCCGGCGCGGGCGACGGTCGTACCCCGCTGTACGACACGCTGGAGACCAACTGGTTCCACCAGGAGCAGGGCCAGCAGCAGGCCGCGCCGCAGGGGCAGGCCCCGGCCGCCCCGCAGGCGCAGCGTCCGGCCGGGGGCCCGGCCGGTGCCGGTGCCGTCGACGGCCGGCAGAACGGCGGGGCCGCCTGGCGGACCTCGCCCAACGACGAGCTGGTGCGTCAGGCCGAGCGGGTGCGCAAGCCCGCGGCCGGCGGCGTCACCACCTCCGGTCTTCCCCGGCGCGTGCCGAAGGCCAACCTCGTACCCGGGACCGCACAGGAGCAGGCGCACACGGCCGGCCCCCAGGTCTCGCGTGCACCCGACGACGTCCGCGGCAGGCTCACCAATCTGCGCCGCGGCATCCAGCAGGGCCGACAGGCGGGCAACTCGACCACGGGTAACCACCCGCTCGGTCCGAACCACCAGCAGGAGCGCTAGTTGAACGCGATGAGCCAGGCGGCGCAGAATCTGAACTGGTTGATCACCAACTTCGTGGACAACACCCCTGGGGTGTCCCACACGGTGGTGGTCTCCGCCGACGGACTCCTGCTGGCCATGTCCGAAGGATTCCCCCGTGACCGCGCCGACCAGCTCGCGGCGGTCGCGTCCGGACTGACCTCGCTGACCGCGGGCGCGTCCCGGATCTTCGAGGGGGGCCCCGTCGCGCAGACCGTGGTGGAGATGGAGCGCGGCTTCCTCTTCCTCATGCAGGTCTCCGACGGCTCCTCACTGGCCGTGCTCGCCCACCCCGAGTGCGACATCGGCCTCGTGGGCTACGAGATGGCGCTGCTGGTCGACCGGGCCGGCAGCGTGCTCACCCCGGATCTCCGAGCGGAGCTCCAGGGCAGCCTGCTCCACTAGCGGGTTTCTCGCACCGACAGGGCGGTACGCCCCTCCGTACCGCCCTGAACATGTTCATCGTCCGGCCGCCCCACCCGGCCCCCCACCGGCCCCATCAGACGGCGGAAGCTCGCTGTCACGCCCGGAGGATTCATGACCCCGCCCCCCGCCTCTCACGATCCGTACGGCGCCTCAGTCGACGAGTACGGATACGAGGGCGACCAGCCGCTGGTGCGTCCGTACGCGATGACCGGCGGCCGGACCCGGCCGCGCTACCAGCTCGCCATCGAGGCGCTGGTCAGCACCACGGCCGACCCGGCACACCTCGCCACCCTGCTGCCGGAGCACCAGCGCATCTGCCACCTGTGCCGCGAGGTCAAGTCGGTGGCCGAGGTGTCGGCGCTCCTTTCGTTGCCGCTCGGTGTCGCCCGGATCCTCGTCGCCGACCTGGCAGAGGCCGGCATGGTGGCGATCCACCAGCCGGGCAACGGAGAGACCGGCGGCACGCCGGACGTGACACTGCTCGAAAGGGTGCTCAGTGGACTTCGCAAGCTCTAGCGGCGGCGCCGGCTCTCCCAGCCGGTCGACCACCAGCGCGAAGATCGTCGTGGCGGGCGGCTTCGGCGTGGGCAAGACCACGTTCGTCGGCGCCGTCTCGGAGATCAACCCGCTGCGTACCGAGGCCGTCATGACCTCCGCCTCGGCGGGGATCGACGACCTGACCCACACCGGAGGCAAGACCACCACCACGGTGGCTATGGACTTCGGCCGCATCACCCTCGACCAGGACCTGATCCTGTACCTCTTCGGTACGCCGGGCCAGGACCGCTTCTGGTTCATGTGGGACGACCTGGTCCGCGGCGCCATCGGCGCCGTCGTCCTCGTCGACACCCGCCGTCTCGCCGACTGTTTCCCGGCCGTCGACTACTTCGAGAACAGCGGCCTGCCGTTCGTCATCGCCCTCAACGGCTTCGACGGAAGCCAGCCGTACCAGCCCGAGGAAGTCCGCGAGGCCCTCCAGATCGGTCCGGACACCCCGATCATCACCACGGACGCCCGCCACCGCGCGGACGCCAAGAGCGCGCTCATCACCCTCGTCGAGCACGCCCTCATGGCCCGTCTGAAGTAGCGGGCCGCAGGATCGGACGGCCCGTCGGACCGTGGACGGGCCCGTGCGTTTGTCATATGCCTTCGTGAGGGGTGATCTGTGTCCTTCGACACGGACGCCCCCGCGTTCATAACGTTTCGACAGAGAATTGGGGCGCCTCGGACACCCGACGCATTCGACCGGTGTCACAGCGCTCACATGAGCCCCGCCATTTGGCGGGGCTCGCTCTTTATGCCCGTTTTATGTCGGGCCTGGACCACGGAAAGCGGTCGCTTCCCACTGTTTGGAACGGAACCCCTTCACGTGCTGCAATTCATGAACTCCCGAGTAGTACGGCCCTGAACGAAACACCGGCACAACGTAGGTGCCGACGCCGAGAGGTTGTTGGTCGAGTGAGGCGCAGCAAGGAAAGCTCCGCGGAGCAGGAGACGCGGGGCAACTTCACCCCGCCGTCGCGCACAGCGGTGTCGCCCGCGGACGTGCCCGTGACACCGCCGCCGGCGGCGACCCCGGGCAACTCCAGCAAGCTGTCGCCGCGCAACTGGCGGGTGCCCACCCGCCTGAACGCGATCCTCCTGATACCCGTGCTGGTCGGCCTCGTCATGGGCGGCTTCCAGGTCAAGGGAGCCATCGACACCTGGCAGGAGGCGCAGGACGCCGAGAAGACGGCCCTCATCGTGCGGGCCGCCTCGGAGTACAGCACCGCGCTCCTCAACGAGCGCGACCTCACGGCCGCGCCCCTGCTCGCCGCGAAGACCCCCGAGGACCGCAAGGCCGACGCGGTCGAGCAGGCGTACGCGGCGACCGACGCCGCTCGTCTGAAGTTCGACGAGGCGGCCAAGAACCTTCCCTCGGGCCAGGGTCTGGAGCGCCGTCTGCGGCTCTTCAAGGACGAGGAGCCGAAGCTCGACGCGCTCCGCAAGGCCGCGTACAGCCGCTCGCTCGACCCGGTGAACACCCAGCTCGGGTACACCGGCGTCCAGCACTACCTCACCGAGTTCTCCAACGAGCTCGGTCTCGGCACCGGCAACGTCACCACCTACGGCCGCAGCGTCTACGCCGTCCAGCTGGCCAAGGGCGCCGAGTCGCTCCAGCGCTCCATCGGCACGCAGCTCCTGGTCCGGCCCAGCCGGACGGAGGCGGTCTTCGCCCAGCAGTCCGTGGCGTTCAACTCGTACAACTACCTGGAGCAGATCGCCCTCGGCGAGTACGGCTCCGGCGCCCTGCCCGAGGACGTCGAGCTCCTCAAGAAGGTCATGGCCGGCAAGGCCGCCGAGGGCGCGAAGCAGATGCAGGCCGCCGACGTCGAGCTGCCCAAGGGCAAGGACGGCTCCGTCTACTCCGGCGTCGCCTCCGCGATCGGCACCGCCAAGTCCCCCGAGGCGCTGGCTGCCCTGAAGTCGAAGGGCATCACGGCCGAGAGCTGGATGGCCGTCGCGACCGCCAAGTTCGAGGGCTACTCCGAGGTCGAGAAGGCGCTCGTCGACAAGGCCGTGACCGAGGCCGTCAAGATCTCCGACGAGGCCAAGACGGACGCCTGGGTCATCGGTGGCATCGTCGTCATCGCCCTGCTCACCGCCTTCATCCTGGCCGGCATGATGGCCCGCCAGATGAGCCGCGCGATGCAGCAGCTGCGCACCGCCGCCTTCGGCATCGCCGAGCAGCGCCTGCCGATGCTCGTCGACCAGCTCTCCCGTACCGAGCCCGGCCGGGTCGACACCCGCGTACAGCCGATCCCGATCGACTCGCAGGACGAGATCGGCGAGGTCGCCCGCGCCTTCGACCAGGTCCACCGCGAGGCCGTCCGGCTCGCCGCCGAGCAGGCCATGCTCCGTGGCAACGTCAACGCGATCTTCACCAACCTCTCGCGCCGCAACCAGTCGCTGATCGAGGGCCAGCTGACCCTCATCACCGACCTGGAGAACAACGAGGCCGACCCGGACCAGCTGGAGAACCTCTTCAAGCTGGACCACCTGGCGACCCGTATGCGCCGCAACGGCGAGAACCTCCTCGTCCTCGCCGGCGAGGAGCCGGGCCGCCGCTGGGACCAGCCGGTGCCGCTGGTCGACGTCATGCGCGCCGCCTCCTCCGAGGTGGAGCAGTACGAGCGCATCGAGCTGGCCGGCGTGCCCGAGGCCGAGATCCACGGCCAGGCCGTGACCAACCTCGTCCACCTGCTCGCCGAGCTCCTGGAGAACGCCACCACGTTCTCCTCCCCGCAGACCAAGGTGCGCGTCACCGCGACCCGTCTCCCCGACGGCCGCGTGATGGTCGAGATCCACGACAAGGGCATCGGCCTCACCGCCGAGGACTTCGCGGACATCAACCACAAGCTGGCCAACCCGCCGACCGTGGACGCCGCCGTCTCGCAGCGCATGGGCCTCTTCGTGGTCGGCCGCCTCGCCGACCGGCACGGCATCCGGGTCCAGCTCCGCCCCTCGGGCGAGCAGGCCGGGACGACCTCGCTCGTCATGCTGCCGGACGCGATCACGCACGGTGGCGGCGGCGAGCAGCCGGTCCACGACGACTTCACCGTCTCGCAGATCATTCCCCAGCAGCAGCAGACCGCCTTCGAGGCTCCGGCGCCGCAGGCGATGCTGACCGCCGCCGACCTGGGCTTCGACGACTCGCGCTACGAGGAGCAGGGCGACGGCGAGCGCGAGCTCGACCCGGTCAACCGCTCGCTGACCCGCGAGGAGCGGCGCGCGGCCCTGGGCGCCCAGGTGCAGGGCGGCGACCGGCCGCTCTTCCGCGACGAGGCGGAGCCCGCCGCGCAGGAGTACGGCCAGGGACAGCAGGAGTACGGCCAGGGCCAGGAGTACGCGCAGCCCGAGGCGTACGGCCAGGAGTACGCCGGTGAGTACGCGCAGCAGCCCCAGCAGCCGCAGGAGTACGCGCAGCACCAGGAGTACGCGCAGCAGCCCCAGCAGCAGTACGGCCAGGCCCAGGGTCAGGCTCAGGAGTACGCCGGCGAGTACCCGCAGCAGGGCTACGAGGCGTACCCGCAGTCCGGCTATGCGGAACCCACGTACGAGGCTCCGGCAGTCGAACACCAGCAGTACGGCAATGCGTTCGATCCCCAGCCCCACCAGGGCGAGTGGCAGGACCAGAGTGCCTACCAGGGTGGCTACGGACAGCAGTACGGAGCGGAATCGGAATCTGCTCCGGCCGCTCCCGAACAGGCCCCCGACCGCGTAGGCTTCGACCGTCCGGGTCCCACTCCGAACCCCGCCCCGGACGCCGGCCACGCGCTGACCGACGCAGGTCTGCCGCGCCGCGGCAGCGTCGCCCCGCAGGCGCAGCAGCAGGCGCCGCGACAGACACCGCCCGCGCAGGCCCAGCAGCCCGCTCAGGCGCAGCAGCCGGTGCAGGCCGAGCAGCCGGCGGGGTCGGTGGAGCAGCAGAAGGAAGCCGACGGCCCCGAGGCCTGGCGCTCGGCCAACGACGAGCGCTGGCAGCGGGCCGGGAAGCTGAAGGACCCGAAGGCGGGCGGGGTCACCTCGTCCGGTCTTCCCCGGCGGGTCCCGAAGGCCAACCTGGTCGAGGGCACGGCGGAGCAGACGCCGCAGGGCGGCCCCCAGGTCTCCCGCGCACCCGAGGACGTACGGGGCAGGTTGAGCAACCTGCGCCGCGGCGTCACGCAGGGACGCAACGCGGGAACGGACACGAACGGATCGGGCCTCGGCCCGGGCAGTACCTACAACCAGGAGCGTTAGTGTGAGCATGAGCCAGGCGGCGCAGAATCTGAACTGGTTGATCACCAACTTCGTGGACAACACCCCTGGGGTGTCCCACACGGTGGTGGTCTCCGCCGACGGACTCCTGCTGGCGATGTCCGAGGGTTTCCCTCGTGACCGAGCCGACCAGCTGGCGGCCGTCGCCTCCGGACTGACCTCGCTGACCGCGGGCGCGTCCCGGATCTTCGAGGGTGGTGCGGTCAACCAGACCGTGGTGGAGATGGAGCGCGGCTTCCTCTTCATCATGTCGGTCTCGGACGGCTCCTCGCTGGCCGTGCTCGCGCACCCGGAGGCCGACATCGGCCTCGTGGGCTACGAGATGGCACTGCTCGTGGACCGCGCGGGGTCCGTCCTGACTCCTGACCTCCGGGCGGAGCTTCAGGGAAGTCTTCTCAACTAACAGACAGACAGTGCGTTTCACGTCACCGCACCGTAAGGTGCGGTGGCGCGGCTCCAAGGGACATGGAACCGCGAGGCAGTCGGAGGAGGAGACGTGGGAACACCCCCGGGCGCAAGCCACTACAACGGATACGACGCGTACCAGGCGCCGCAGGGCGACACCGCGCAGAACCGGTTCAACTTTCCCTCCGCCCCGAGCAGACAGGGCGTTTCGCAGCCCTATCGGCAGCCTCAGGCCCAGCACACGCCCGCGGGTTCGCCGAGCGCCTCGCGCGCTTCGTCCTCGGGCGGTACGGGCGGGCACAACCCGCTCGTGCGTCCCTACGCGATGACCGGCGGCCGGACCCGGCCGCGCTACCAGCTCGCCATCGAGGCGCTGGTCAGCACCACGGCGGATCTGGCCAGGCTGCAGGGGCAGTTGCCCGAGCACCAGCGGATCTGCCAGCTGTGCATCGAGATCAAGTCGGTCGCCGAGATCTCGGCCCTGCTCTCCATTCCTCTCGGCGTCGCCCGGATCCTCGTCGCCGACCTGGCGGAGGCCGGACTTGTCGCCATCCACCAGCCAGGCGGCGACGAGGCCGCCGGCGGCCAGCCAGCCGTGACACTGCTCGAAAGGGTGCTCAGTGGACTTCGCAAGCTCTAGCGGCGGTGCAGCCCGCTCAACCACCAGCGCGAAGATCGTGGTGGCGGGCGGCTTCGGCGTGGGCAAGACCACGTTCGTCGGCGCCGTCTCGGAGATCAACCCGCTGCGTACCGAGGCCGTCATGACGTCTGCGTCCGCGGGCATCGACGACCTCACGCACACCGGCGACAAGACGACGACGACTGTCGCCATGGACTTCGGCCGTATCACCCTGGACCAGGACCTGATCCTGTACCTCTTCGGTACGCCCGGTCAGGACCGCTTCTGGTTCATGTGGGACGACCTGGTGCGCGGCGCCATCGGCGCCGTCGTCCTCGTCGACACCCGCCGTCTCGCCGACTGCTTCCCCGCCGTCGACTACTTCGAGAACAGCGGCCTCCCCTTCGTCATCGCCCTCAACGGCTTCGACGGACACCAGCCGTACCAGCCCGAGGAAGTCCGCGAGGCCCTCCAGATCGGCCCCGACACCCCGATCATCATCACCGACGCCCGTCACCGCGCGGACGCCAAGAGCGCGCTCATCACCCTCGTCGAGCACGCCCTCATGGCCCGCCTGCGGTAGTCCCGACGGACGTCCGTACGCATCTCGGAAGGAGACCCCGCGCACCGGTCGGTGCGCGGGGTCTCCTTCGTTCGTCCGACGGGCGTCCGGCGGGCGCCCGACGGCGGTACGCCGAAGGCCCCCGCTCCGGGTGGGAGCGGGGGCCTTCGGTGCGGCGGGGGTCAGCCCTGCCAGGAGTGGGAGGGGCGGAAGCCCGACTGGCGCTCCAGACGGCGCCAGCCGGCCGTGGAGCGGCCGTCGTGCGCCGCCGCGACCTCATCGGGGCGGGCGGACGCGCGGGCGAGCAGGACCGCCGTGATGGCGGCGAGCTCCTCGGGGTCGGCGTGGCCCTTCTCTACACGGAGAAGATTGGCAGGGGTGGTCACGTGAGGTGGCTCCTCTTACTGAGGCGGGTTGCCGTGCTTGCGGGACGGCAGGTCGGCGTGCTTGGTGCGGAGCATCGCGAGGGACCGGATGAGCACCTGGCGGGTGTCGGCGGGGTCGATGACGTCGTCGACCAGGCCGCGCTCCGCCGCGTAGTACGGGTGCATCAGCTCGGCCTTGTACTCCTTGACCATGCGGGCGCGCATGGCGTCGGAGTCCTCGGCCTCGGCGATCTGCTTGCGGAAGATCACGTTGGCGGCGCCCTCGGCGCCCATGACCGCGATTTCGTTGGTGGGCCAGGCGTACGTCAGGTCGGCGCCGATGGACTGGGAGTCCATGACGATGTAAGCGCCGCCGTAGGCCTTGCGCAGGATCAGGCTGATCCGGGGCACGGTCGCGTTGCAGTACGCGTAGAGCAGCTTCGCGCCGTGGCGGATGATTCCACCGTGCTCCTGGTCGACGCCCGGCAGGAAGCCGGGGACGTCCAGAAGGGTGATGATCGGGATGTTGAAGGCATCGCACATCTGTACGAAGCGGGCGGCCTTCTCGGAGGCCTCGATGTCCAGGACACCGGCCAGCGACTGGGGCTGGTTGGCGACGATGCCGACGACCTGGCCGTCGAGCCGGGCCAGGGCACAGATGATGTTGCGGGCCCAGCGCTCGTGGATCTCCAGGTAGTCGCCCTCGTCGACGAGCTCCTCGATGACCTTGTGCATGTCGTACGGGCGGTTGCCGTCGGCGGGCACCAGGTCGAGCAGGACGTCGGAGCGGCGGTCCGCCGGGTCCTCGGAGGCGACGGTGGGCGGGTTCTCGCGGTTGTTCTGCGGGAGCATCGACAGGAGGTAGCGGACCTCCGCGATGCAGGTCTCCTCGTCGTCGTACGCGAAGTGCGCGACGCCCGAGGTCTCGGCGTGCACGTCGGCGCCGCCGAGGCCGTTCTGGGTGATCTCCTCGCCGGTGACCGCCTTGACGACGTCCGGGCCCGTGATGAACATCTGCGAGGTCTCGCGGACCATGAACACGAAGTCGGTCAGGGCCGGGCTGTAGGCCGCGCCGCCGGCGCACGGGCCGAGCATCACGGAGATCTGCGGGATGACTCCCGAGGCCTTGGTGTTGCGCTGGAAGATGCCGCCGTAGCCGGCGAGCGCCGAGACGCCCTCCTGGATGCGGGCGCCGGCGCCGTCGTTCAGGGAGACCAGCGGGGCACCGGCCGCGATGGCCATGTCCATGATCTTGTGGATCTTCGTCGCGTGGGCCTCGCCCAGCGCGCCGCCGAAGATCCGGAAGTCGTGCGCGTAGACGAAGACCGTGCGGCCCTCGACCGTGCCCCAGCCGGTGATGACACCGTCGGTGTACGGCTTCTTCGCCTCCAGGCCGAAGCCCGTCGCCCGGTGGCGGCGCAGCTGCTCGACCTCGCTGAAGGAACCGGCGTCGAGGAGCAGCTCGATGCGCTCACGAGCGGTCAGCTTGCCCTTCGCGTGCTGGGCCTCGGTGGCGCGGTCACTCGGGCCGCGGAGCGCCTGCTCGCGCAGGACGTGCAGCTCGGCCACTCGGCCACGGGCGTCAGCGGGCTCGCTCGGGATCTGGTCCACAACGGTCATGTACCGACCCTACGAAGTCGGACAAGAAAACCCCGCCGTCGACTCCGTACAGTCTCCTGTGTCGATTCCTGGTGGGGCTGGACAGAACCGTCGCCCGTCCAGCCCGAGTCAACAGCCAGGCACCCCCCGTGTTTGTGGGGTTCTCACATAGACGATCGAGGTTTTAGACGAGCACCTCGCAACGGTGCGTAGCTCCCGCCGTACCGGGGGTGATCCGCAGACGGAGCGAACCG
Source organism: Streptomyces sp. NPDC058650 (assembly GCF_042717315.1). Taxonomy (NCBI): domain Bacteria; kingdom Bacillati; phylum Actinomycetota; class Actinomycetes; order Kitasatosporales; family Streptomycetaceae; genus Streptomyces; species Streptomyces sp. NPDC058650. The sequence continues at coordinate 324,631 of NZ_JBHXRL010000002.1, read as the reverse complement.
CCGGTGCCGAGCACCTCCACCGAGGGGTCGTGGGCGAGCACCCGGCGGACCGGGCGGTCCCAGACCAGCTCCAGCGGCTGACCCGTGCGGGGCGGTTCGGCGACCCTCAGGTCGAGCACCGAGCGACGCCGGCGGGCGAGGACGCTCGCCGGGGCTGTGACCGTGAGCGCCCCCACCGTACCGGCCTGCCAGAAGTTCGCCGCGGTCAGTCCGAGGGACGGGACGGCCACCGCCTGCCGTTCGGCGGTGTTGTCGAGAACGTGCAGCCAGCCGGGGTCGGCGGCGCGGGCGGCGATCCGGCGCCGGGAGGCGCCGGGCATCAGGACGTACGCGTAGGAGGCGGCGACCGGGTCCGTGCCGTGGTCGAGCCAGAGCGTCCGGTAGCGGCGGGTGCGGCGCTCGGTCGAGCTGGTGGTGTTGATGTCGCTCCAGGCGCCGGTGCGGTCGTCGAGGAGGGTGTGGAGGTTCCCCATGCCCTCGGACGAGGCGTCCGCGGGGAAGACCCAGCCGCCGTGGCCGTCCAGGTGCGCCCAGCCCTCGCCGGTGGTGAACGCCCGGTCGCCGCTCTCGCCGAGGAGCCGGTTGTCGACGACCGTCTCGACGGGCACGCCGTCGGTCGCGGTGATCCCCGCGCCGAGGCAGATGACGGCGTCCGCCGCGCAGAACCAGGACTTCCGGGCCTCCAGGGTGGAGCCGAGGCCCTTGAGGTGCTGGCCGACGGCCGCGTACTCGCCGTCGGTGGCGCCGCCGACCCACCGTACGGCCGGCTTGGGCGCGCCCCACTCGCCGCCGGCCCGGTCGGCGAGGCGCCGGGTGGAGACGGTGGTGCCGGGGAGCCGGTACGGGTCGACGGTGGGCCAGAACCAGTCGGTGTACTGGTCGCCGAGCTCCGGGGTCCACCAGGAGAGCATCCCGGCGCCGGTGTGCCAGCCGCGGGGGTTCTCGCCGTTGCCGCACTCGTAATACGAGATCCGCTGCGAGGCCATGGCGATGTTGGCGGCCCAGCCGGGGCGGCGGTGCACGGCCCGGTCCATCGCGGTGAAGAGCCGGTGTCCGGTCGGCTCGGGCGCGGCGGGGACGGGGGCGGCGGCCACGGCGTGCAGCCGGGCGAGGTCGGCGACGCCGAACTGGCGGGCGGTGAGGATCGGGGAGACGGTGTCGCGCCGGATCCACCCCTTCACGCGCGCGTGCCAGCGGTCGCGCTCGGCGGGCGAGGCCCCGCCGGCGAGGAGGGCTATCGCGGCGATGACGCCCTGGCCGTGGAAGTGGTCGGAGCGCATGATCTGCCGGTCGTCGTTCTTGAGGTATCCGCGGCTGATGGCGCGGCCGTTGACGCTGTCCATCATCAGGCCGTCGTAGATCAGGGGCGCGTAGGCCTTCTCGACGCTGTCGAGGACGATCTGCCGGTTCGGGTCGGTGACGGCCCAGGTGGAGCCGGCGAGGAGCGAGAAGAGCCGGCCGAGGCCGTCGAGCATGACCTGCCCGTAGGTGCCGGAGTAGGCGACCCAGGTGTGCTGGACGAAGGAGCCGTCGGCGTAGAGGCCGTCGCCCTGGGTCACGTACGGGAAGACGGGCGAGAGGGCGTCGCGGGCGAGGGCGATCTTGGCGGGGTTCGCGCCGAGGACCCCGCGCAGGGCGACCGAGCGGCAGAGGTCGACGCGGTTGGCGCCGGTGGAGGTGCCGCTGTAGGTCATGAGCACCGAGTCCGGGACGAAGTGGTCGACGGCGGCGCAGGCGGCGGCGATCCGTTCGGCGCCGAGGTGGGGGTGGAGTGCGGCGACGACGTCCATGAGGAGGCGGGGACTGCCGATCTGCCACTCCCACCAGTTGCCGTAGCGGGGAGCGCCCGCGCGGTAGACCGTGGCGGAGAGGTGGTCGAGGCCGGTCAGCACGTCGGCGAGCAGGGCCGGGTCGCCGGTGAGGCCGGTGCCGGGCTGCGCGTACGCCTGGGTCATGGTCCACAGACGGCTGTAGCTCTGGGTGATGCCGGCCGGCGGGTCGAAGGTGACGCCGGGCCAGAGTGAGGTGGGCGCGGGGGCCATGGAGGCGCGGAAGGCACGGGCGAGCGTGCCCGTCTCGGCGAGCTTGGAGGCGTAGGGCTCGGCCCCGGCGTCGAAGCCGGAGCCGAGCGAGAGGTCGAGCCAGCGGAGCCGCAGCGCCTCGAACTCGCTCTCCGCCGCGGAGGCGGGGAGCGGGAGTCCGAGGGCCGCGGCCGCGGCGGAGGCGGTGATCAGGAACGTACGGCGGGACCAGGCGGGGACGGGCACGGGAGCCTCCCGGGGGGAAGTGGTGGAGACCGTTCGGCGCCTGGTGTAACACCGGTTTTCCGACGCAATCAATGAGCACGGCACAGCCGGGCACCGGTTCGTCGAAAGCGCTTACCGCCTTGTGTCGGCTGCTCAGCCTCCGCAGTGGAAGCGGGCGTTCCCCCAGTCCGCGTGGTCGTTGCCGTTGCCGTCGCCGCCGTCTCCGACCACCAGGTCGACATAGGTGGCGCCGGTGACGTCGGCGGTCAGCGACCAGGCGGTGTCCGTGGCCTTGAGGACCGGGGACTTCACCTTCTCCGTTCCGTCCGCGAGCACGCTGAACTGGACGGTGCCCCGGCTTGTCTGGACGTCGTCGACGCCGACCTCGGCGGTGAGGGAGGTGCACCGGCCGCCGAGGTAGTAGCGGACCTTCGCGGGGGCGTGGCTGCCGAGCCCCTTGGCGTACGTCACTCCCCCGATCCGCAGCGGGGAGCCGTCCCCGGTGCCGGTCTCGCCGTTGGAGAGGTCGCGCTCGACGGGTCCCCAGCCGTTGGTGGCCGACGTCCAGTCGAGGTCGCTCGCCCAGCTGTCGGCGGTGGGCGGCGGGGGCAGGGTGCGGACGGTGGTGGCGGCGGTGAGCTTCCGCGCCCCTCCCCCGAGGGTGTACGTGACCTCGGCGCCGAGCGTGTACGGCCGGTAGGCGGCGTCCACGGGCGGGGTGATCCGCCAGGTGACGGTGGTGCTGCCGCCCGCCGCGACGGGGTCGAGGGCGACGGGGGCGGCCGGTTCGGCGGTCCAGCCCCCGGGGAGGGTGAGCGCGGCCCGGGCGCCCGTGATCGCGGCGGCCTCGTCGTTGCCGAAGGTCGCCGTGACCTCGTTGGCGCGGCCGGGCTCCAGGGTCTCGGGGGCGGTGACGGCGAGGGTGCCGCAGGCGGCCCGCTCGGTGGCCGGGCCGAGGTCGGTGACGGTGAAGGAGTCGAGGACGAAGTCGGCGCCGTCGGGGGCGTCGCCGCGCTTGCGGAGCCCGGTCCAGGTGTCGCCGCAGCCGGCCGTCACGGTCTCGGAGAAGTGCCCGGTCGTCCGCTGCTGCCCGATCGGGGTGCGGCGGGTCTCGACGGCCGGTCCGTCGCCGGTCGTCCGGTCGTAGCCGGTGACCCACTCGTAGGCGCCCGCGTGGCTGGACTGGTAGTCGTACGCGACGCGGTAGGTGTGGCCGTCCTTCATCGGGACGGTCCAGGGTGCGGTGCGGTAGACGAGGCCGCTGTTCTCGTCGTGCGACTTGAGGGACTCGGCGCCGCCGATGACGTCGTCGATCGGCTTTCCGTTCCAGCCCGCCTGGGTGTACGGGGCGTGCAGCTGGGCGATGTGGGTGCGCGGGTCGGTCGTCCCGCCGGAGTCGCCCTTGAGGAAGGGGCCCCAGCCCTGGTCGACGGCCTCGAAGTCCTCGTACGCGGCCGCTCCGGCCTTCGTCGCCGGTGCGTTGGCCACGATCCGGACGTCGTCGATCCGGACGGTCGCCGGGCTGCCGCTCGCGGCTTCGATCCGCAGCGGGGTGGAGCCCTGCGCCGGTGCCGTGAAGGTGACCTTGGCGCGCTGGAAGCGGGTGCCGTTCCAGTCGGAGGCGGCGACCCGGTCGTCGAGGGCGGAGCGCTCGACGGTGACGGAACGCCCGCCGATGGAGAGGGTGGTGGGGCGCGTCGTGCCGGGTTCGACCTCGATGAGGGCGGAGGCGGTGTACCGCTTGCCGGGGGTGAGGCCGGTGATCTGCTGGCGTACGGACGCGGTGGCCGGGCCGCTGAGCTTCGCGCTGTTGCGGCCCTGCGCGTCGGTGTCACGGGCGACGGTGCCCGCCTTGGACCAGCCGCCGAGTTCGGCGTCGTTGAAGCCGGGGTCCTTCACCGGGGTCCCCTGGCCCCACCGCGGGGCGGGCTGCGCGGGGGCGCGGTTCGGGTGGAGGACGTAGGGCTGTCCGGCGACGGCGTCGAGGGTGATCTTCCCGTCGACGGGTCGCACGGTCGCGGTCTTCACCCGGCCGTTGTCGGTGAGCCGGTACACGGAGTACGAGCGGGTTCCGGCGGGGACGGCCCAACTGGTCGTGCCGCCGGTCTTGTTGTAGTGGTAGAGCTTCTTGCCGCCGTCCCAGGGAAGGAGGTAGTTCTCGCCGTCGAGGACCTTGCGGCCGTTCTCGTGGAAGGTGCGGCGGCCGTTCTCGACGGTGCCGCGGACACCGCCGGTGAAGGTGATGTCGTTGCCGTTCCAGCGGGTGATCCTCTGCTGCTGGAGGTACTTGGCGGGGAGGTTCCGCTGCCAGATGTTGGCGGTGAAGTCGTTCCAGTCGGTCTCGCCGGTCCAGCCCTCGAAGTCGACGAGCGCGGTCTGACCGAGGACCGGGTGGTTGTTCCAGACGTCCTTCTCGCCGTTGCGGATGAAGCGGATGATCTGAGAGTTGAGGCCCTTGTTGGTGGCGCCGCCGTAGTCGAGGTCGTTGGCCCAGTGGGACCAGAGGGAGGCGCGCTCGAACTTCTCGGACCACTCGGTGGCGACGTTCCAGCCCTGCTTCTGGACGGCCTGGACCGTCTTGTCGGCGATCCAGCCGTGCGTGTAGTAGACGTCGATGTAGAGGGCCGAGAGGTTGGGGTCGGTCTCGTCGCGCAGCTGCTGGAAGCGGCGGGCGAGGTCGCCGCTGTTGACGTCCCGGCGCTGGTCGATGTAGTAGCTCTGGTTGAGCCAGTTCCAGCCGGGCTTGGTCTTGTCGACCAGGGTCTCGCTGAAGTTCTTCGCCTCGGGGTACGACTCGGTGGCATTGACGTGGACGCCGAAGCCCGCGCCCCACTTCTTGCCTTCCCTGAGGAGGGTGTTGAGGTCGGCGAGGCCGCCGGCGCGCTTGTTGTAGTTGCCGCCGTAGTCGGGGTGCGCGGAGTCGTGGCCCTCGGAGCCGTACCCCTTGAGCAGCGCGAACTGGCCGAGGCCGTCGGTGGCGAGCGAGATCCGCTTGACGTCGTCGAGGGTGCGCAGGAAGGGGTGGGTGGCCTGTGAGGCGAAGTTGAACGGGATGTGGGCGACCACCCGGTCGGGGGTCTGCTCGCTGCCGGGCGCCTTGATCCCGATCGTACGGAAGGCGAGGGCGCCGTCCTGCCAGTCGGTGGCGCCGTCGGCGTTGGCGTCGGGGGTGACGACGACCTTGGCCCAGGGCAGGCCGTCGCCGCTCTCGGGCTGCGGGGCGCCGGCGCCCCGGTAGGTCCACTGGCCGGACCAGACGCCGACGCGGGTCTCGGTCGCGGTCGCCCTGGCCTGGTGCCAGAAGCGGGCGCCGTCGCGGGCCGAGGCGCCGGCGGGCTTGTCATGGCTGGAGTTGGACTCGACGGCGGCGGCCAGCCGGCCGGTGTTGACGATCGCGTAGCTCGCGCCGACCGCCGAGCTCTCCGCCGGGGTGGCCGCGGTGACCTGGGAGAAGACGTCGGCGGTGCGGGTGGAGTCGGGGTCGAGGCGGGTGAAGGCGGTGGCGGCGCCACCGTCCGACGAGCCCACGGAGACCAGGTCGTGGCCGGGGATGTCGAGGGTGCCGACGCGGAAGGTGTCGGTGTCGCGGACGGCGGTGACCCGGAAGGTGGTGGTCCGGCCTTCGACGCTCAGGCTCGCGTCGATCTCGACGCCGGGCAGCGCGGGGAAGGCGAGGGTGTACGCGGCGGAGGCGGCCGTCAGGACGGGGGCGCCCTTGGCCTGGACGGCGTACGGGGTGCCGTTGAGGACGACCTGCGTCACCGGTGCCGTACTGCCGAGGAGACGGGCGCCGCCGGCCCGGTCGGTGTACGAGAGGACGCGGGGGAAGTCCTCGGCGACGGCGACGGAGAGCTGGGCGGAGGTGATGACGGCCGAGGCGGTGTCCTCGGCCCTGGTGTCCGCGACGGCGGTCCGGGTCTCGGCGAGGGCGGGTCCCGCCAGGGCGAACACGGCCGACGAGGCGACGGCGAGCGCGCAGGCCGCACGGATTCTTCGCGACGTGAGAACGGATTCGGGGAGGGGCTTGGGGAGGGGCATGCGCACTAGTTGGCCCCCGCCCCGGCGGCACCGTCAACGAGATCGCGCCGCGCGGGCCCCTCCAGTCCAAGAACCCCCTCCGGTTAGTCCAAGTGGCCACCGGAGGGGGTGCTTTCGGACGGGCGCGCGGTCAGCAGCCGCCGCAGTTGTAGAAGGTCACGTCCCAGTGGTTGCCCTCGTCGGCGTAGACGTTGCCCGCGCCGGACTTCCACTGCGGGGCTCCGTCACCGCGTACACCGATGTACGTGAAGGTGTTCTTGATGTAGTTCCCGACGCAGGTGTACTTGCTGAAGTCGAGCTTGTAGCCGTTCCAGTGGGAGTACGTGCCGCTCGCGTGGCCGGTCTCGGTGCCGCCGGTGATGTTGAGGGCGCAGCCGCTGGCGCTCTTGAGGGTCTGGGCGCCCTGGGCGGTGGCCAGGTTGAGCTGGTCGAAGGACGTACAGGTGGAGACGTTGCGGTTGGAGCAGTTGCCGGACGACGACCAGGTGATCCCGGAGGACCGGAACATCGACGTCGCGGTGGCATGGCTGATCTTGGTGACCGCATGGGCCTCGCCTGCGGCGGTGAGGACGCCGACGCCGGGGGCGAAGAGCGCCCCGAGGACGAGGGCGAGGGCGGTGAGGACGGAGCGGAGCTTCATCGGGAGTGCCTCCTGCTGGTGACCGTGACGGTTGGGGACGGCGGTGCAGGTGGTGCCGGCGGTACGGGTGGCGCGGGTGGAACCGGTGGATCCGGTGGCGCAGGGAGATGGTGCCGCAGTTCTACGCGCGTCCGAAAGAGGGCCTCGGCGTCTTTCTGCGCCGTGCGGGTGAACATCTTCCATAGATGTTGAAAGTTGAACGGAATGGGGCTACAGTCATTCTCGTTGAAGGTTCAACCAATCCCGATCAAGGAGCTGTCCGCCATGGGTCTCTTCGGCCGCAAGAACACCGAGTCCGCCACTGCCACCGCCACCGCCACCCTCGCGGTCGACCCGGCGCTCGCCGCCCTGACCGGCGACTACACCATCGACCCGGCCCACAGCAGCATCGGGTTCACCGTCCGTCACGCCATGGTGACGAACGTCCGCGGCACCTTCGCCGAGCACGAGGGGGCCCTGACGCTGGACGGCTCGAACCCCGGCGCCTCCTCCGCCTCGATCGACGTCAAGATCGCCTCCATCGACACGGGCATCGGCGACCGCGACGGCCACCTGCGCAGCGGCGACTTCTTCGACGCCGAGCAGTTCCCGCTGATGAGCTTCCGCTCCACGCGCGCCGAGCAGCTGGGCGGCGAGATGTACCGGGTCACCGGCGACCTGACGATCAAGGACGTCACGAAGCCGCTCGCCATCGACCTGGAGTTCAACGGCACGGCCACCGACGTCTACGGCAATGAGCGCGTCGGCTTCGAGGGCTCGGCCGAGATCCTCCGCTCCGAGTGGGGCCTGACCTGGAACGCGGCCCTGGAGACCGGCGGCGTGATGGTCAGCGACAAGGTCAAGCTGAACTTCGACATCTCCGCGATCAAGAACGCCGCCTGATCGAGCACCGCCCGATCGGCCGGCCACACGAGCGCGCCCGCCCTCCGCAGCAGCGGAAGGCGGGCGCTCGGCGTTCGTACGGGGCCGGTTCAGACCGCCTTCGCCGCCGCGTTCGTACGGGGCGGGTTCAGACTGCCTTCGCCGCCGCCTCCACGACGGCCGGAACCAGCCGGATGTTCTCGGCGGCGCCGGGGCCTCCGGCGAAGGCGAAGCGGCGGCGCGCGTAGCCGTAGGCCAGGCCGGTCGCCGGGTCGGCGAAGGCCTGGGAGCCGGGGGCACCGCTGTGGCCGACGGCGGCCGCGCTCAGGGACGGGTAGCGGGTGGCGAGCGGGACCAGGCCGAGAGCGAAGGCGTTCTCCGTCCCGGTGACGAGGTCGGTGCCCTGCGAGTGGATCCGGGCGAACTCGGCGAGGGTCTCGGGCGCGAGGAGCGGGGGCCGGCCGTCGAGCTCGCCCGCGATCGCCGCGTACATCCGGGAGACGCCGCGTGCGGAGCCCACGCCGCCGCCGGAGAGCGGCGCCCGCTCCCGCACCTGCCGGGAGTTGGCGTACTCGACCATGTCGAAGGGCGTCTCTGCGTGGAAGTTGAACGCGACGGCCATGAGGCTGTCCGGGGCGATCGGGTTCTCCGCGAGGAACGCCTGCTCGGCGGGGGTGGGCTGCATCGGCAGGGCCGTACGGAACCGGGGCTCCAGCTCCTCGGGCAGGCCGAGGTGGTACTCGATGCCGTACGGGGCGCGGACCCGCTCCTCGTACAGCTCCTGGACCGACCGGCCGGTGGCCCGCAGGACCACCTCGCCGACCAGGGCGCCGATGACCAGGGCGTGGTATCCGTGCCCGGTGTCCGGCTCCCAGTAGGGGCGCTGGCCCGCGAGGCGGGCGGCGATCAGCCGGTCGTCGGCGAGCTCCTCGGGCGAGAAACCTCCCTCGGCGCCGATCACGCCGGAGCGGTGGGCGAGCAGCTGACGGAGGGTGATCCGCCCCTTGCCCTCGGCCGCGAACTCGGGCCACCAGGAGGAGACTTCCCGGTCCAGGTCGAGGGCGCCCTCCTGGACGAGAAGGGCGGTGATCAGCGCCATGGCGCCCTTGGAGCAGGAGTAGAGCCCGAGCAGCGAGTCCCCGTCGACACCGTCACCGCCCCACAGGTCGACGACGAGACGGCCGCGGTGGTGGACGGCGAGCTGCGCACCGCCGTCCCGCGCCTCGTTCGCGGCGACCTCCGCGAAGACCTCTCGTACGGACTCGAACCCGGGTTCCACCGTGCCGTGGACGCGGACGTCGCTCATCGCGTTTCTCCCCATGTCTGCCGCTGTCGTGATCAACCTGATCAAACACCAGTGCGGTCGAGAGCGCGATCGGCTTCCCGCGCACCCGAGTTCGCCGCCGCTCCGTCCCGGGACGTCACGAAGAGCAGGCCCGCCGCGAGGAGGACCACGACGCCGGTCGCCGCGTGGATGCCGAGCGCGGCGGCGTATCCGCCTCCGTGGGCCAGGACGGCGAGGGCGTCCCCGAAGGGGACGATCGCGAGGAGCAGCATCACCCAGGCCAGCGGGCGGCGCTTGCCGAGGGCGAGCAGGGTGAGCACGATCGCGCCATTGGCGAGGTCGCGGACCGCCTTGACCGAGAAGTATCCGGCGGCGTCGCCCTCGGGCCAGGAGGGGATGCCGAAGCCGGCCGCGGCCATCTCCGGAGCGAGCAGGAAGTTCGTCCCGAACCAGAGGCAGGCAAGGCCGAGCAGGACGGACAGGACGGTGGCGAGGCGGTACGTCTTCATGGTTCCCCCAGAGCATCGATCTAGCATCGCTAGGACTGATAGCAACCCTAGACCTAGCACCGCCCCCATGTCTAGCAGCGCTAGATTTCGGCGATGTCCGCGCATCAGAACCGAGGGCGCGAACGAGCCGAGCGCCACCGTCTGCGTCGCCGACCTACCTCGCCTTCGCCCGCGCCCATCCCGCCCTGTGCGAGGCGATGTTCGTACGGCGCACCTCGCTGGAGTTCGCCACCGAGGACTCCCCCGAGGTCCTCAAGGCCGCTTTCGCCGAGTTCCTGCACACCGTGGGGCCCTCGCGGGCGGGCGCGACACCGACACGCTCGCCGAGCTCGCCTGGAGCGCCCTGCACGGCGACCGGCTGCGGCCCGACCTCGCCGCCGGGCGCGTGAATCTGCTGGTCAACGGCATTGTCAGTGGGGGTCGCTAGCGTCGGTGGCATGGAATTCCGTATCGACAGCAGTGTGTTGACCGATGCCGTGGCCTGGGCGGCGCGCGTGCTGCCGGCCCGCTCCCCGATGCCCGTCCTCGGCGGTCTGCTCCTGGAGACGGCCGAGGGGCGGCTGCGCGTCTCCGGCCTCGACCACGAGGCCTCCGCCCGCGTCGAGGTCGAGGCCGACACGGTCGCCGAGGGCCGGGCCCTGGTGCTCGGCCGCCGGCTCCTCGACATCTGCAAGGTGCTGCCGCACGGTCCCGCTGAGCTCGCGGTGGAGGGCGCCCGCCTCACGGTGACCTCGGGCGGCGCCCGCTTCGGCCTCTCGCTGCTGCCGGTCGACGACTACCCGGCCCCGCCCGCGCTGCCCGAGGTCCGGGGCCTGGTGGACGGGGACGCCTTCGCCGCGGCGGTCGCCCAGGTGGCCGTGGCGGCGGGCCGCGACGACTCCCTGCCGGTCCTCACCGGGATACGGCTCGCGCTGGACGGTTCGACGATGACGGTGGCGGCGACCGACCGCTACCGGTACGCGGTCCGCACCCTGGAGTGGCACCCGGACTCCGGGACTCCCGCCGGGGCGCCCGGGGGGTCCGGGGCGTCCGGGGCCTCCACGGCGCCCGAGCCCGCCGACGTGGTCGTCCCGGCCCGCCGGCTGACCGAGATCGCCCGCTCCCTCGCGGGCGGCGGCCCGGCCCGCCTCGCGCTCGACACCGGTTCGATCGGCTTCGAGAGCGCGGGCATGCGCACCACCACCCGGCTGCTCGACGGCCGGCTCCCCCGCCACGACAAGCTCTTCGCTCTCGGCGACCACGCCCTGGCGGTCACGGAGCGGTCGACGCTGACCGAGGCCGTCAAGCGGGTGGCGGTGGTCGCCGAGGGCGACAGCCCGGTCCAACTGACCTTCACCGCCTCGGGGGTCCACCTCCAGGCGGGTTACGAGGACGACGTGGCTTCCCAGCACCTCCCGGGCACCCTCACCGGGACGGACTCCATGACGGTCGCCTTCAATCCCGGCTACCTCCTGGACGCGCTGACCTCCCTGGACGCCCCGGAGGTCCGCTTCCACCTCCTCGGCCCCGGCCAGCGGGCGCTGCTCACCGACGCCGAGGACCCGACCCACCGACACCTGCTGATGTCGGTGAAGCCGCTGGTCTGACCTGAACTCCGGCCGCCCTCCGGATATGTCGCCCCCCAGGCCCGCCCGCCGAAGCCGCGGTCAGAAGCCGCCGCCGCCGTCGAACCCGCCGCCGCCGCCGAAGTCGCCGCCTCCGCCGAAGTCGCCACCGGAGAAGTCACCGCTGGAGAAGTCGCCACCGGAGAAGTCGCCGCCCTCGAAGTCGCCGCCGCCGTACTCGGAGGCGTACGCGGGGGTGGCGAGCGCGGAGCCGAGCATGGTGCCCACGAGGAGGCCGGGAAGGAGGCCGCCGCCGAAGTAGCCGCCGGCCCAGGGGCCGTAGGCGGGGCCCGCCTCCCAGTAGGGGCGGCGGCCCGAGTCCGTCTCGACGGTGCGGGCGAGGGGGTCGAGTCCGTCGTCGAGGCGGGCGGCGTCGGCGGCGCAGACCGGGACCTGGCGGGCCGCGATGCCGGCGGGCCGCCACTCGCGGTCCTCGGTGGAGAGGCCGTGGCGCGGGTCGAAGAAGCAGGGGGCGCGCCGCTCGGGCAGCGGGCGGGACTCGCGGCGGGCGGCGAGGAGGGCGAGGGAGAAGCGGCCGTCGTCCAGGGCCTGGGTGACCGCGCGGACGTCGTGCGGGTGGGCCGCGGAGCCCATCAGGGACTTGGCTTTGTCGTACGAGTCGAGGGCGCGTTCGTAGTCGCCGCGTCGGGCGTCGTCGGCGCCGGGCTCAGCGGGGTGGAAGTCGAGGCGTTCGAGCTCCTCGCCGAAGGCGGTGATGTCCTCGTCGACGACGACCCGCAGCTTGTCGAGGGCCGCCCGCTCCTCGGCCTCCTTGCGGAGCCTCTTGCGGCGGACGACGGAGTAGGCGGCTCCGCCGCTCACGGCGACGACCGCGCCGAGCGTGACGAGCCCGGCGACGGGGACCCCGGAGTCCGCGCCGACGGCGCCCCAGGTGGAGGGGGCGGAGCCGCGGAGGGTGGGGAGGGCCTGGTCGGCGAAGTTGTTCAGCTCGGTGGCCGCGTCGACGCCGGGCTGGCGGACGGAGGTGACGAGGTTCTGCACGGCCTGCTGCGAGATGACGGAGGAGTCGGCCTTCGCGTCGAAGCCGTCGCCGAGGCGGATCGCGTACAGGCCGCTGACACCGGTCTGGGTGCGCAGGATCTGGAAGAGGTCCTCCTGCGGGAACTCGGCGGTCGCCGGCAGGACGGCCACGAAGAGCGGCTTGTCCGCGTCCTTGATCTTCTGGGCGAGGGCGTCCGCTTCGGCCTGCGAGAGCTGGTCGGCGGCGCCCGGGTCGACGTACACCGGGCCCTGTTTCAGGGCGGCGGCCGCGTCGGGTATCCCCGCGGCCCTGGCGCCCACGGAGGGGGCCAGGGCCAGGAGCAGCAGAAGTATCAGCCCGGCGAGGGCCGACAGTGCGGAAAGCGGCCTGGTCCTCATGTATCGAAGTTACCCGAATGGGAACAAACAAGACATAGGTGGCCGATCCGGTTTGCCAGGTGGCCGATAGGTGGCCGATCCCCTTGGTCAGCCGGTCGGTCCGGTCTACTCGGCGGGGTCGATCCCGGCCCGCAGCAGCCCGTACGTGAAGGCGTCCTCCAGGGCCTGCCAGGAGGCCGCGATCACGTTCTCGCCGACCCCGACCGTGGCCCACTCGCCGCGGCCGTCGCTGGTCGTGATCAGGACGCGGGTCGTGGACTCGGTGCCGTGGCGGCCCTCCAGGATGCGGACCTTGTAGTCGACCAGCTCGAACTTGGCGAGCTGCGGGTAGATCCGCTCCAGGGCCACCCGCATCGCCAGGTCGAGGGCGTTGACCGGGCCGTTGCCCTCGGCGGTGGCGACGATCCGCTCGCCCTTGGCCCAGAGCTTCACCGTGGCCTCGTTGGCGTGGGTGCCGTCGGGGCGGTCCTCGACGATCGCGCGCCAGGACTCCGTACGGAAGTAGCGGCGGGCGCGACCCTCGGCCTCCTCGCGGAGCAGCAGCTCGAAGGAGGCGTCGGCGGCCTCGTACGTGTAGCCCTGGAGCTCGCGCTCCTTGACCCGCTCGACGACGCGGGCGACGAGCGCGCGGTCGTCGCCCAGGTCGACGCCGAGCTCCTTGCCCTTGAGCTCGATCGAGGCGCGGCCGGCCATGTCGGAGACGAGCATCCGCATGGTGTTGCCGACGAGCTCGGGGTCGATGTGCTGGTAGAGGTCGGGGTCGACCTTGATGGCGGAGGCGTGGAGCCCGGCCTTGTGCGCGAAGGCGGAGACGCCGACGTACGGCTGGTGCGTGGAGGGCGTGAGGTTGACGACCTCGGCGATGGCGTGCGAGATCCGGGTCATCTCGGCGAGGGCGCCCTCGGGGAGGACCTTCTTGCCGTACTTGAGCTCCAGGGCGGCGACGACGGGGAAGAGGTTGGCGTTGCCGACCCGCTCGCCGTAGCCGTTGGCGGTGCACTGCACATGGGTGGCGCCCGCGTCGACGGCGGCCAGGGTGTTGGCGACGGCGCAGCCGGTGTCGTCCTGGGCGTGGATACCGAGGCGGGCGCCGGTGTCGGCGAGGACGGTGGAGACCACGGCCTGGATCTGGGCGGGGAGCATGCCGCCGTTGGTGTCGCAGAGGATGACGACGTCGGCGCCGGCCTCGCGCGCGGCGCGGACCACGGCCTTGGCGTAGTCGGGGTTGGCCTTGTAGCCGTCGAAGAAGTGCTCGCAGTCGACGAAGACGCGGCGGCCCTGGGCGGTCAGGTACGAGACGGTGTCGCGGACCATCTCCAGGTTCTCGTCGAGGGTGGTGCGCAGGGCGAGCTCGACGTGCCGGTCGTGGGACTTGGCGACGAGGGTGATCACCGGGGCGCCGGAGTCGAGCAGCGCCTTGACCTGCGGGTCCTCGGCGGCGTTGCCGCCGGCCCTGCGGGTCGCGCCGAAGGCCACGAGCTGCGCGTTCTTGAACGCGATCTCCTGGCGGGCGCGGGCGAAGAACTCCGTGTCGCGCGGGTTGGCGCCGGGCCAGCCGCCCTCGATGAAGCCCACGCCGAAGTCGTCGAGGTGGCGCGCGATGGTCAGCTTGTCGGCGACGGTGAGGTTGATGCCCTCGCGCTGCGCCCCGTCGCGCAGCGTCGTGTCGAAGACGTGGAAGCTGTCGTCGACGTGGCGGTCGTCGAGACGCGGGCTCTCGCCGTTCTCCGTGGTCATGACTGTGATGGCTCCTGTCGGATGTGGCTCCGGAAGGTCTGGATCCACTTGCCCCCATTCTCACGCGCTGTCCGCTTCCGGCATGGGTGGGGCCGGAAAACGAAAAAACCCCTCGCGGGTGCGAGAGGTCTGCGCGCGGGTCTGAGGCACGGTGTCCACTGCCGCGGGGGTTGTGCCGCGGAGTCAGTGGCCACTGCGGACCGGCGCGCCGCTGCCGATAATCATCGTGGTAGCAAGCACGCCGGAAGTCTGACACAGGTGAGGGGCCGCCGGGACAGCGGTCTCACGATACGGGCAGCTGATCTCGTTTCTGGCCGGGCAGGGTGCCGGGGCCACCGGAGCCGGCGGCGCCGACCCGGCCCAGGTCGATGTCCCGGGTCTCCCGCATGGCGAGATAGACGACCAGGGAGACGGCCGCGCAGCCCGCCACGTACCAGGAGAAGCCGGACTCGATCCCCGCGTTCTTGAACCACAGCGCCACGTACTCGGCGGTGCCGCCGAAGAGGGCGTTGGCGACGGCGTACGGGAGGGCGACGCCGAGGGCGCGGATGCCGGTCGGGAAGAGCTCGGCCTTCACGCAGGCGTTGATGGAGGTGTAGCCGGTGACGACCAGCAGCGCGAGCAGGGAGAGGCCGAGGGCCGGCCAGAAGGAGCCCGCGTGCTTCAGCATCGCCAGGATCGGCACGCTGAGGAGGGTGGAGCCGATCGCGAAGGTGATGAGGAGCGGGCGGCGGCCGATCCGGTCGGAGAGCCGGCCGGCCAGCGGCTGGAGGCAGGCGAAGACGATGAGGGCGCAGAAGGAGACCAGCGTCGCGGTCTGCTTGGGCAGTCCCGCGGAGTTGGAGAGGTACTTGGTGAGATAGGTGGTGTACGTGTAGTAGGCCACGGTCCCGCCCATGGTGAGGGCGACCACGAGGAAGGCCTCGCGCCGGTGCGCCCAGAGCGCCTTGAGGGTGCCCTGCTCGCCGGCGGCGACCCCGTCGCCCGCGCTCTCCTCGTACACCTCCGTCTCCAGCATGGTGCGGCGCAGGTAGAAGACGACGGCCGCGCCGAGGGCGCCGATGACGAACGGGATGCGCCAGCCCCAGCCGTGCAGGGCCTCGCTGGACATCGTCTGCTGGAGGACGATCAGCAGGCCGAGGCCGAGGACCTGGCCCGCGGTCATCGACACGTACTGGAAGCTGGAGGCGAAGCCGCGGTGCTCCGGCGCCGAGGCCTCCGTGAGGTAGGTGGCGCTGGCCGCGTACTCGCCGCCGACGGAGAGCCCCTGGAGGAGGCGGGCGATCAGGAGGACCGCGGCGCCGCCGTAGCCGGCGACGGCGTAGGTGGGGGCCACGGCGATCAGGAGCGCCGAGGCGGACATCAGGGTGACGGTGAGAGTGAGCGCCGTCTTGCGGCCCTTGCGGTCGGCGACCCGGCCGAGGAGCCAGCCGCCGACGGGCCGCATGAAGAAGCCGACGGCGAAGATGCCGGCGGTGTTCATGAGTTTGGCGGTGTCGTTCCCCTCGGGGAAGAAGGCTCCCGCGAAGTAGGTGGCGAAGCTCGCGTACACGAACCAGTCGAACCACTCGACCATGTTGCCGGCGGAGCCGACCCAGATCTTCTTCCAGTGCTCTCGTCCCATGGACCGGAACCGTGCCGGAGGTCACGCCCGGCCAACAAGGCTGTAGCGCACAACGATCCTGTGTACTTACGTGCGTTACGGTCGCGGCAGCAGGTCCTGCTCGACGAACTCCCGTACGTGGTCGAGGACTTGCTCGCGACCGGTGCCCGGGATCCCGACGGCCACATGCACACTGAAGCCGTCGAGCAAAGCCCTCGTACGGGTGGCGAACCGGTCCGGGTCGACCGCCCGGAACTCCCTCCGCGAGATCCCTTCGGCGAGGATCGCGACCAGGTCCCGGTGCCAGGCCCCCTCGATGGCGGCCTGCCGGGCGCGGGCGTCGTCGTCGGCGTTCTGCGAGCGGTTCCAGACCTCCAGCCACAGCGTCCAGTGCGGGTCACGCGGCCCGTCGGGCACGTACACGTCGACGTACCCGTCGAGCCGCTCGCGCGCGGTCCCGGGCCGGGAGAGCAGCGCGCTCCGCGCGGCGCCGAGCCGCCCCTCGCTCCACTCCAGGGTCTGGAGCAGCAGCTCGTCCTTGGTGCGGAAGTAGTAGAGCAGGTGCCCGCTGCTCATCCCGACCTGCCGCCCGAGCCCGGCCATGGTGAGCCCGTCGAGCCCGCGCTCGGCGATGGTGTCCATCGCCGCGGCGAGCACGTCCTCGCGGGGCGGGGCGGCCTGGTTGCGGCGGCGGGGAGGGGGTGGGGTCGGGTCGCTGCTCTGACTCACCCGTATGTTCTACAGGATGGCCCCGTCGGGCCCGGTCCGGGCCCCGTCAGGCTCGGTCCGCGGGCCCCCGTCAGGCTCGGTCCGCGGGCCCCGTCAGGCTAGGTCCGGGCCCCGTCAGGCCGGCTCCCGGTCCACGCGCGGAGCTTCTCCGGGTTGCGGACCGCCCAGATGCGGGTGACGCGGTCGCCGTCGAGCGCGAACGCGGCCACGGTGACGGTGACGCCGGTGTGCTGGGCGACGAGCCCGGGCACGCCGTTGACCGTCCGCTCCAGGAGCCTCAGCCCCGGGGCCTTGTCGGCGATGTGGATCAGGTACGCGGCGATCTGCTCGGCGCCCTCGACCGGGTGCAGCACGGTGCCGACCAGGCCGCCGCCGTCGGAGACCATGACGGAGTCGGGGTCGAGGAGACCGACGAGGGCCTCGATGTCCCTGGCCTCCCACGCCTCCTTGAAGTGCCGCACCAGACCGGCCTGCCCCGCCGAAGGAGCCGACGGCGCCGAGTGGGCCCGCTCGGCGCTGACGCGCCGACGCGCCGAGGTCGCCAGCTGGCGGCAGGCGGCGGGTGTCCGCCCGATGATCTCGGCGATCTCCGCGAAGGGGTAGCGGAAGACGTCATGGAGGACGAACGCCACGCGCTCGGCCGGCGTCATCGACTCCAGGACGACGAGGAAGGCCATGCTCACCGACTCGTCCAGGGTGATCCGGTCGGCCGGGTCGTCCCCGCCGGCCCACTCCGCGCGGTCGGGCAGCGGCTCGGGGACCCACGCCCCGACATAGCGCTCGCGCCGGGCCCGCGCCGAGCCGAGCACGTCGAGGCAGATGCGTCCGGCCACGGTCGTCAGCCAGGCGCCGGGCGACGCGATGGCCGCCTGCTCCCGCCGCGACATCGCGTACCAGCGGGTGTACGTCTCCTGCACGGCGTCCTCGGCCTCGGCCGGCGAACCGAGCAGCCGGTAGGCGAGGTTGGTGAGGTGGCGCCGCTCGCCGACGACGGCGTCCGGTTCCGCCTCGGACTGTGTGCTCATGATGGCGACCGCTCCCCGCTTCTCCCCGTGGGTCCGACGCCTCACCTCACATTTCGCGGGGCTGCGTCGTCGGACTGTCGAGAGAGTACCGATCCACCGCCGCGAGGCAGAAGAAGGGACCACATCATGGCCGTACAGACGACTCCGGCACCGGGCAGGTTCACGTTCTCGCAGGTCGCGGTCGCCCTGCAGACCCTGGCCCTCTTCTTCCAGGCGGTCACCGCCGGCATGCTGCTGTCCGGGTCCCTCGGCACGACGCTGCACGACGCCGGCTCGAAGGTGATGTACGGCGCGTCGATGCTGTACCTCCTGGCCGCGATACTGGCGTGGCGGCGGGGCGGGGGCTCCCCCCGCCCCGCCCTGTACGCCACCGGCTTCCTCGTGCTCGCCTCGGCGCAGGTGGTGCTCGGCGTCGCGCACGTGCCGTCGGTCCACGTCCCCCTGGGCATCGTGATGTTCGCCCTGAGCGTCCTGGCGCTGGCCGCCACGGTGCGGACTACACGCGGGGCTGCTGCTGCGTGATGCAGTGGATGCCGCCGCCGCCCGCGAAGATCGCCCTCGCGTCGATCAGGGTCACCGTGCGCTCCGGGAAGAGGCGGCGGAAGATCTCGGCGGCGAGCTCGTCGTGCGGGTCGTCGAAGGCGCACAGGACCACGCCGTCGTTGCACAGGTAGTGGTTGATGTAGGAGTAGTCGACCCAGTCGCCCTCCTCGTCCTTGAGGACGGTGGGGGCGGGGATCTCGACGACCTCCAGGGGGCGGCCCTGCGCGTCCGTCTGGCCGCGGAGGATGCTCACGTACATCCGCGAGCGCTCGTAGTCCGGGTGGGCCGGGTCCTGCTGGCTGTGGACGAGGACCGTGCCGGGGCGGGCGAAGGCGGCGACGATGTCGACGTGGCCCTGGGTGCCGTAGAGGCCGTAGTCGCCGCTGAGGCCGTGCGGAAGCCAGATGGCCTTGGTGGTGCCGAGCTTGGCGTGGATCTCGGCCTCGACCTGCGCGCGGGTCCACCCCGGGTTGCGGCCCGAGCCGAGCTGGACGGTGTCGGTCAGCAGGACCGTGCCCTCGCCGTCGACGTGGATCGCGCCGCCCTCGTTGACCAGGGGTGAGGAGAGTACGGGGACCCCGGCGGCGTCCGCGACATGGCAGGCGATCTTGGAGTCGTGCTCCCAGCGGGCCCAGTCCTGGGCGCCCCATCCGTTGAACACCCAGTCCACGGCGGCCAGTTCGGTGCCGTTCGTGACGAAGGTCGGGCCGATGTCCCGCATCCAGGCGTCGTCGAGGTCGCGCTCGACGAGCTCGACGTCCTCGCCGAGGAGGGCGCGCGCGGACTCCGTGTCGCCGGGGGCGACGACCATCGTCACCGGCTCGTGGCGGCGTACGGCCCGGGCCACGGACGCCCAGGCGGCGCGCGCCTCGGCGAGCTCCTCCTCGTTGGTGAAGGTGGGGTTGGCGCCGGGCCAGGCCATCCAGGTGCGCTCGTGCGGCATCCACTCGGCGGGCATACGGAAGGTCATCACAGGGTCCTAAGGAAGGAAGGTCAGAGGAAGTAGAGGCGGTTGAGGGAGACGGTCTCGGCCGCCTCGGAGCGGATCGGGGAGCCGTCGAGCGAGACGAGACCCGTATGGCCGTCGACCTGCACGTCTCCGGTACGGGAGTTGAAGACCAGGTCCGCGGGGCCGATGCCGCGCGTGCCGCGCACGGGGACGCGGCGGCGGCGGGTCGGCAGCGCGTCGGAGCCGAGGTCGACGGCGGCCCGCGCCACGAACGCGACCGAGAGGTCGGCGGCCGTGGCGCCGTGCGCGCCGAACAGCGGTCCGAGGACGAGCGGTTCACAGGTGTCCGTGGCGGCGTTCGGATCGCCCACGACCCCCCACGCGGGGAAGCCGGACTTCAGCACCAGCTGCGGCTTGGCTCCGAAGAACTCCGGCCGCCACAGCACGATGTCGGCCAGCTTGCCGACCTCGATCGAGCCGATCTCGTGTGCGAGGCCGTGGGCGATGGCGGGGTTGATGGTGAGCTTGGCGATGTAGCGGAGCACGCGCGCGTTGTCGTCGTGCGCGCCGTCGCCCTCCAGCGGGCCCAGCTCGGCCTTCATCTTCCCGGCCATGGCGAAGGTCCGGCGTACGGTCTCGCCGGCCCTTCCCATCCCCTGCGCGTCGGAGGAGGTGATCCCGATCGCGCCGAGGTCGTGCAGGACGTCCTCCGCGCCCATCGTCCCGGCCCGGATCCGGTCGCGCGCCATGGCGGCGTCGCCCGGGAGGTCGGTCTTCAGGTCGTGGACGGAGACGATCATCCCGTAGTGCTCGGCGACCGCGTCGCGGCCGAAGGGCAGGGTGGGGTTGGTGGAGGAGCCGATGACGTTCGGCACGCCCGCCATCTTCAGGACGTTGGGTACGTGTCCGCCGCCGCAGCCCTCGATGTGGAAGGCGTGGATGGTCCGGCCGTCCAGGACCCGGAGGGTGTCCTCCACGGAGAGGCATTCGTTGAGGCCGTCGCTGTGCAGGGCGACCTGGACGTCGTGCTCCTCGGCGACCCGCAGGGCGGTGTCGAGGGCCCGCGTGTGGGCGCCCATGTCCTCGTGGACCTTGAAGCCGGACGCCCCGCCCTCCGCCAGGGCCTCCACGAGCGGCGCCGGGTCCGAGGACGAGCCCCGGGCCAGGAAGCCGATGTTCACCGGCCAGGCGTCGAAGGCGTTGAAGGCGTGGCGCAGCGCCCAGGGCGAGTTGACGCCGACGCCCCAGACGGGGCCGAACTCCTGGCCGATGATCGTGGTGACGCCGCTCGCGAGCGAGGCCTCCATGATCCGGGGGGAGAGCAGGTGGACATGGGTGTCGACGGCTCCGGCGGTGGCGATGAGGCCCTCGCCGGAGACGATCGAGGTGCCGGTGCCGACGACGACGTCGACGCCGTCGAGGGTGTCGGGGTTGCCGGCACGGCCGATGGCGTGGATCCGGCCCTCACGGATGCCGATGGACACCTTGCGGATGCCCTGCACGGCGTCGATGACGAGGACGTTGCTGATGACGACGTCGCAGGTCTCGCGGACGGCGGCGGCCTTGAGGTGGAGGCCGTCGCGGGCGGTCTTGCCGAATCCGGCGAGGAACTCGTCGCCGTGTTTCTGGGAGTCGGCCTCGACGCGGACGACGAGCCCGGAGTCGCCCAGGACGACGCGGTCGCCGGCCCGGGGGCCGTGCACGGAGGCGTACTCGTACGGGTCCATCAGTTGCCCTCGATTCCCAGGTAGCCGCACGCCCGCGCCCTGCGCAGGGCTTCTTCCTTCGCGCCGGGCGCGTCCAGCGGGCCGTCGACCAGGCCCGCGAAGCCGATGGCGACGCGTGCGCCGCCGATCGACACGAGGCCGACCTCGGCCTCGCCGCCCGGGTCGAAGCGGAAGGAGGCGCCGGCCGGGATGGCGAGCCGCATGCCGTAGGAGGCGGCCCGGTCGAAGGCGAGGCGCGGGTTGGCCTCGAAGAAGTGGAAGTGGGAGGTGACGCTCACGGGCACGGTCGCCGTGTTCCGTACGAGGAGGGTGACCTCGGGCGCGGGCTCCGGGTGCTCGGGGCCGGGGAGCAGGGCGCCCGGCGCCCGCGCGCCCAGCCGCCCTCCCCCTGCTTCGCGGGGGGACCCCCAGCCGATCGGGTCGGAGACGACCGCGAGGCGGGAGCCGTCGTCGAAGACGGCCTCCACGTGGACCTCGGTGACCACGTCGGCGACGCCGGGGAGGACGTCGTCGGGGCCGAGGACCGAGCGGGCCTCGGCGATCGCCTCGGCGAGTCGCTTGCCGTCGCGGGCCGCCTCGCAGACGGTGTCCGCGATGAGCGCGGTCGCCTCGGGGACATTGAGCCGTAGGCCCCGGGCCCGGCGGGCACGGGCGAGCTCGGCGGCGCCGAAGAGCAGCAGCCGGTCGCGTTCCGTGGGGGTCAGTCGCACGTCCGAAACACCTCCTGTTTGAGCGCCACTCTAAATGTTGAGACGCCATGAGCCAAGCATTGACGCGACCGACGGGCTTAGGTCACATTGAGCGTCACTCTAAATGCGCGAGCCGCTCTCGCCCCGCTGCCCTCCCCAGGAGTCCTCATGCCGATAGAACAGCGCGGAGTCGACACCGTCCCCGAGGCCGAACGCACCAGCGGCCCCCGCGATCTCTTCTCGATCCTGCTCGGCTCCAACCTCTGTCTGGGCGTGATCGTCTTCGGCTGGCTCCCGGTCTCCTTCGGCCTCGACCTCTGGGGCTCGGTCACCTCGGTCGTCGCCGGGACCGTCGTCGGCGTCGCCGTCACCGCCCCGCTCGCGCTCGTCTCCCTCCGTACCGCCACCAACCTCTCCACCTCCTCCGGCGCCTTCTTCGGCGTCCGCGGCCGGCTCGTCGGCTCGGTGGTCGGACTGCTGCTGTCGCTCGGCTACACCGCGCTGACGCTGTGGATCGGCGGGGACGTCATCGTGGGGACGCTGGCCCGGCTGACCGGCCTGCCGACCGGCGGCGCCTCGCACGCCGTCGTCTACGCCCTGCTCGCCGCGGGCACGGTCGTCGCCGCGGTCTACGGCTACCGGCTGCTGCTCAAGCTGAGCAAGGCCCTCGCGGTCGGCATGACCGTGCTCCTCGCGCTCGGCCTGGTCGCGTACGCCGGGGACTTCACGGCGGCCGCCGTCCCGGAGACCCCGTACCTGCTCGGCTCGTTCTGGCCGACCTGGCTGCTCTCCGCGGTCGCCGCCGGGCTCAGCGGGCCGGTCGCCTTCATCACCCTGCTCGGCGACTACACCCGGTACGTCTCACCCGAACGGCACAGCGCGAAGAAGGTCTGGCGCGCCACCTGCCTCGGCCTGCTCGTCGGCCTGCTGATCCCCCAGCTCTTCGGTACGTACACGGCGCTCGCGGCCCGGGGGGCCCTCGACTACGCGGGGCCGCTCGTCGACGCCTCCCCCGTCTGGTACCTGGTGCCGCTGCTCCTCGCGGCCACGGCCGGCTCCGTCGGCAACGCGGGGCTGATGCTGTACTCGATGGGGCTCGACCTCGACGCGATCCTGCCGCGGGCCACCCGGGCGCGCGCCACGCTCGTGGTCGCGGCGGTGGCGACGGCCTTCGTCTTCCTGGGCCACTTCGCCTCGGACGCCCAGACGGCGATGACCTCGTTCGTCCTGCTGCTCACCGCGATCGGTACCCCGTGGGCCGTGATCACCCTGATCGGGCACGCGCGCTGCGGAGGGACGTACGACCCGGAGGCCCTCCAGGTCTACAACCGCCGCTCGCGCGGCGGGATCTACTGGTTCTCGGCGGGCTGGCACCCGCGCGCCACCGCCTCCTGGGCGATCGGCGCGGCCGTGGGCCTGGCCGGGGTGTCGACGCCGCTCTACGAGGGGCCGCTGCTCGCCCTGACGGGCGGGATCGACTGCAGCTTCGTGCTGTCGGGGGTCGTGGGCGGCGCGCTGTACGCCGTACTGACGCCGACGAGGGCCCCGGAGACGGTCCCTGCCGTCTCCGAGGCCCTCGTGGAAGTGGAGTAGCGACTAGCCCAGCTCGTGCATCCAGCCGTGGACGTCCTCGGCCTTGCCGGTCTGGACGGCGAGCAGCGCGTCGCGCAGCTTCATCGTGACCTCGCCGGGCTCGCCGCCCGACTGCTGCCACTCGCCCCGCTCGGACTTGACCGTGCCGACCGGGGTGATCACGGCGGCCGTGCCACAGGCGAAGACCTCGGTCAGCGTGCCGTTCGCGGAGTCGACCTGCCACTGGTCGATGGAGACGCGGCCCTCCTCCGGCTTCAGACCGAGGTCCGCCGCCAGCTTGAGCAGCGAGTCACGGGTGATGCCGGCGAGGAGCGAACCGGTGAGCGTCGGGGTGACGAGCTTGTCGCCGTACACGAAGTACAGGTTCATGCCGCCGAGTTCCTCGACCCACTTGTGCTCCACGGCGTCGAGGTAGGCGACCTGGTCGCAGCCCTTCTCCGCCGCCTCGGCCTGCGCGAGCAGGGAGGCCGCGTAGTTGCCGCCGGTCTTGGCGTCGCCGACGCCGCCGGGGACGGCGCGGACGCGGTTCTCGGAGAGCCAGATGGAGACGGGCTTCACGCCACCGGGGAAGTACGGGCCGGCCGGGGAGGCGATGACGACGAAGAGGTACTCGTTGGCCGGGCGGACGCCCAGACCCACCTCGGTCGCGATCATGAACGGACGCAGGTAGAGCGAGGCCTCGCCGCCGTGCGCCGGGACCCACGCCTTGTCCTGTCGGACGAGCACGTCACAGGCCTCGACGAAGGTCTCGACGGGCAGCTCCGGCATGGCCAGGCGGCGGGCGGAGGACTGGAAACGGCGGGCGTTGGCGTCCGGGCGGAAGCTGGCGACCGAGCCGTCGGGGCGGCGGTAGGCCTTCAGGCCCTCGAAGATCTCCTGCGCGTAGTGCAGGACGTTCGTCGCCGGGTCCAGGTGCAGCGGGCCGTACGGCACGAGCTGGCCGTCGTGCCAGCCGCGACCCTCGGTCCACCGGATGGTGACCATGTGGTCGGTGAAGTGGCGGCCGAATCCCGGGTTGGCCAGGATCGCCTCGCGCTCCACGTCGGACAGCGGGCTGGAGGAGGGCTTGAGCTCGATCGTGGGCGTCGTCATGAGTGCGTGTCCTTCACCGGTTGTGTGTGTCGGACCGCGCTCATGCCTCACTCATCGGCTGACGCCCATGACTGTGTGGACGTCCGAGCATGCCCGCATGCCGCGGCCCCACGTTCGATTATCGCTCGCGGGGACCGGAGCACGAAACGGGTGAACGCGGTCCAGGGTTCGATGGTGGCACCCTTCGGCCGCACAGGTACAGCCGCCGGGTGCAGGTGCGACCCGGCGGCTGCTGTCAGATGTCAGTCGGCTGCGCGGGTCAGCTCGCTACTCGCGCGGCGAGCGCGTCGCCGATCTCGGCCGTCGTACGAACGGCGGCACCCCGCTCGGTGAGGTCGGCCGCGACGGCCTTCTCGACCCGGACCGCCTCGGCCTCGTAGCCGAGGTGGCGCAGCAGGAGGGCGACGGAGAGGACGGTGGCCGTGGGGTCGGCCTTGCCCTGACCCGCGATGTCCGGCGCGGAGCCGTGGACCGGCTCGAACATGGACGGGAACTCGCCGCTCGGGTTGATGTTGCCCGAGGCGGCGACGCCGATGCCGCCGGAGACGGCCGCGGCGAGGTCGGTGATGATGTCGCCGAAGAGGTTGTCGGTGACGATGACGTCGAAGCGGGCCGGGTCGGTGACGAGGAAGATCGTCGCGGCGTCGACGTGCAGGTAGTCGGTGGTGACCTCGGGGAACTCCGCGGCGACCTTGGTGAAGATGTTCGTCCAGAGGTGGCCGGCGAACGTCAGCACGTTGTTCTTGTGGACCAGCGTCAGCTTCTTGCGCGGACGGGCCTGGGCGCGGGCGAAGGCGTCCCGGACGACCCGCTCGACACCGAAGGCGGTGTTGACCGAGACCTCGGTGGCGACCTCGTGCGGGGTGCCCTTGCGGATGGTGCCGCCGTTACCGGTGTACGGGCCCTCGGTGCCCTCGCGGACCACGACGAAGTCGATCTCGGGCTGCCCGGCGAGCGGGGTGGCGACGCCGGGGAGCAGCTTCGAGGGACGCAGGTTCACGTGGTGGTCGAAGGCGAAGCGGAGCTTCAGCAGGAAGCCGCGCTCCAGGACTCCGGACGGCACCGACGGGTCGCCGATGGCGCCGAGCAGGATGGCGTCGTGCTTCTTGAGGGAGTCGAGATCGGCGTCGGTGAGGGTCTCACCGGTGGCGTGGTAGCGCTTGGCGCCGAAGTCGTACTCCTCGGTCTCCAGCTTCACGTCCTGGGGAAGGACGGCCGAGAGGATCTTGAGGCCCTCGGCCACGACCTCCTGGCCGATGCCGTCGCCGGGAATGACTGCGAGATTGATGCTGTGAGACATGTCGGCACCCTACTCTTCGTCCCATCGTCTGACACGTTCTGTCCATCATGTGGACGAACGGACAGCCCGAACGGACGACTTCAGTGGCCGGTGGAGCCGCCGTTGTCACGGCGGTCGAGGGCGCGCTGGAGTGCGGCGGCGGCGTTCTGGCGAGCCTCGTCGCTGGAACGGCCGGCGGAGTGGCGGACGCGGCGGGTGGTCTGAGAGGCCATGAGGGATCGACTCCTTGAGATCAGTGATGATCCGAAAGTGCGGAGATCAGTGGTGATCGAAGGTGCCGGCAGGGGCGGGGAGCGCCGCCGCAGGGGTTGCCTGCACAGGGGCGTCGCGCTCTCGACCGCCATTCGCTGATGTAGCGAGACGTTCGGCTCCTACAAAGCTAGGGCAGGGCGCCGCATCTGTCTCCACAATTACTCGGACTTCCTACTATCTGAGACGGCGCGGGACTCTGGGTCCCGTCGGGGTCGCCCGAGGGTCACCCCGCGACGGCCCGCAACTCCCTGATGAGCGCCCGTACGGCGAGGGAGGCCGCCAGTTCGGGGGTGGTGACGTAGCCCACCGAACGTGTCGGGCGCTCCGGACCGAGATCGGTGATCTCGACCGAGGGCGGCGCTCCGACCAGCGAGAGCTCCGGCATCACGGCCATCCCGTAACCGGTGCTCACCATCGAGAGCACCGCTCCGTCGTCCTCGGCCTGCACCGTCGCCGGCGGCAGCCACTCCTGCCCGGCCCACCATTCCCGGGTGTACGAGGTGCAGTTCTCCGTCCAGTCGACCAGCGGCAGCGAGCGCGGCGCCGGGTGCCCCGCCGGGTGCACCAGCGCGTACCCCTCCTCCACCAGCACGCCCCCGACCAGCTCCGGCAGCACGGGCGAGGTGGTCCCGATGGTCGCGATCCCCAGGTCCGCCCGCCCGTCGAGGACTTCGCCCGCCGTGCCGCGCCCGACCTCCCGCACGATCCGCACCTCCGGCACGATCTCCGGGTGCCGCGCCGTCAACCGCCCGAGGGCGCGCGGCAGCAGATGCAGCGCCGCACTGCGGAAGGCCACGATCCGCAGCGGCCCGGCGGGGGAGCCCGACGCGCCGTCCCGCACCGCACCGCGCACCTCGGCGGCCATCACGTCGAGGAGCCGGAGCACGCGCCGGGCGTGCGCGAGGGCCCGCTCGCCCGCCGCCGTCGGAGTGGACGGCACCCAGCTTGCGCTCACTCCCCCGCACCGAGTGCGAGACGGCGGACTGGGTCATCCCGAGGGCGACAGCGGCGGCGGAGAAGCCACGCTCGCGGCCGACGGCCACCAGGACGCGCAGTTCGCGCGGGGCGAGGTCGTCGGTCCTCGCCGTTCCGTCGGCCCTCGCCGTTCCGTCGGCCATCGCCGTTCCGTCGGCCATCGGGGCTCCCACCTGGCTGTATGAGCGGCATTCATGGATCGGCCGCAGCCATCGACGCTACCCCCTGCCCGGGCCGCGGATCCCCTCCTACCGTCACCTCCATGACGAACGACACCATGATCACCGTCCAGCAGACCGCCCGCCCCACCGGCTTCCCCACCCCCGACCTGTTCTCCTTCGTCGAGTCCCCCGTCCCGGCGCCGGAGCCGGGCACCGCCCTCGTCGAGAACCTCCAGTGGTCCGTCGACCCGTACCACCGCGAGGCGATGGACACGGACGAGATCTGGACCCTGGACTCCCCCATGGAGGGCCGCACCCTGGGCCGCGTGCTCGACTCCCGCGACCCGGCCCTGCGCCCCGGCGACCTCGTCCTGCACCGCAAGGGCTGGCGCACCCACGCCCTCGTCACGAAGGACGAGGCACGCCCGGTCCCGGACTTCGAGGGCGTCCCGCTCGCCGCGCATCTGAGCCTGCTCGGCGGTACGGGCCTGTCGGCCTACGTGGGCCTGACCCGGATCGCGCGGCTCCAGCCGGGCGAGGACCTCTTCGTGTCCGCCGCGGCGGGCGGGGTCGGCACGGCGGCGGGACGGCTCGCCCGGCTGCTCGGCGCGGGGCGGCTCGTGGGCAGCGCCGGTTCGGCGCGCAAGGTGGCGTACCTGACGGAGGAGGTGGGTTTCGACGCGGCCTTCGACTACCACGACGGGCCGGTCACGGAGCTCCTCGCGAAGGCGGCCCCGGCCGGGCTCGACGCGGTCCTGGACGGGGTGGGCGGCGAGCACCTGGAGGCCGCGATCGCCTCGCTGCGCCCGTTCGGCCGGATCGCCTGGGTCGGCGCGGTGGGCCAGTACCACTCGCTCTCCGCTCCCCCGCCGGCCCCGCGCAACCTCTTCGACGTGGTCGGCAAGAGCATCCGGCTCGAAGGCTTCCTCGTACGCGACCACACGGACGCGCTGGAGGAGCTGTACGACCTGGCCATCCCGCACCTGCGCGACGGATCGCTGCCGCTGGACGTGACGGTGGTGGAGGGGTTCGGGCACATCGTCGACGCGTTCCTGGGGATGCTGCGCGGCGAGAACCTCGGAAAGATGCTGGTCGCCGCGTAAGCCCGACACTCCTATCCCGTGTGCATTCCTACGAGATCGCCAAGGCGCTCGCCGAGGCGGGACTCGGCGAGATCAGGGGCGGGACGCTCCATCCCGTGCTGAACCGCCTGGAGGAAGCCGGCCTGGTGGAGGCCGAGTTCCGCGCCGCCGAGCGCGGACCGGGCCGCCGCTGCTACCGGCTCACGGAGCGCGGGCGCGAGGAACAGAGCCCGCCCGCGCCCTGGCCCTCCCTCACATCACGTCCCCGTCGCGCCAGTCGAAGACGAGCGGGTCGGCGGGGTCCGGCAGGGCCCGGCCGCCCGCCGCCCGCAGGAAGACGGACCCCTCCTCCTCCGCGAGGCGGACGATCCCCCCGGGGCCGAGGACCTCGATCCGCCCCTCCCAGACGCGCCAGCCGCGCGCCCGGTAGAGGACGGCCCCCTCGTCCGAGGCGCTGAGCGCCCCGAAGGCGTACGCGCCGTCGATCACCCGCTCCAGGCCGTCCATCACGGCCCCGCCGAGCCCCCGCCGCCGGAGGTCGCTCCGGACGGCGACCCCTTCGACGTACCCGACGCGGTACGAACGCCCCCGGTGGAGCACGCGGCGCATGACGACGGCCCCGTGGGCGGCGATGCCCGGTCCGTCCTCGATCCAGGCGTGGACGCCGCCGAGGGTGTGGTCCCAGTCCTCGTCGGCGAAGTCGCCGTCGAAGGCGGAATCCAGCATCGCGCGGACGGAGCGGAGCAGCCCGGCCCCGAGTTCATGGGTGGGCGCGATCCTCAAGGTCATGCGCTCACCCTCCCACAACCTCACCTAACCCCTTAATAGTCATTGACAGGTTAGCCCGGGCCTGATTGAGTCAAGCCATAACCAGTGAGACGTACTTAAGGAGTTAGAACGATGACCGTGCTGCCGATCCACCACCGCACCGCCACCGTCCGCGGCCACGAGATCGCCTACCGCGAGGCCGGCCCGGCCGACGCCCCCGTCCTGCTCCTGCTGCACGGCTTCCCCACCAGCTCGCACATGTTCCGCGACCTGATTCCGCTGCTCGCCGACGACTACCGGCTGATCGCCCCCGACCACCTGGGCTTCGGCCGCAGCGCGGCTCCCTCCGCCGCCGACTTCGACTACACCTTCGCCGAACTGGCAGCGCTCACCGACGAGTTCACCGAGACCCTGGGCCTGGACCGGTACGCCCTCTACATCCAGGACTACGGCTCCCCCATCGGCCTGCGCCTCGCCCTCGCCCACCCCGAGCGCGTCACCGCGATCATCAGCCAGAACGGCAACGCCTACGACGAGGGCCTCGGCGCCGAGGCCTGGGCCCCGGTCCTCGCGCTCATCGAGAACCGCACCCCCGAGACCGAGGAGCCCGTCCGCGGCATCCGCTCCCTCGACGGCATCAAGTGGCAGTACGAGACCGGCGTCCCGGCCGAGTACCGCGACCTGCTCAGCCCCGACGCCTGGCACCACGACGCCACCCTCATGGCCCGCGACGGCCAGGACGAGATCCAGCTCGGCCTCATCGCCGACTACGGCTCCAACTTCGCCCTCTACCCCGCCTTCCAGGAGTACTTCCGCACCTCCCGGGTCCCCCTCCTCGCGGTCTGGGGCGAGGGCGACCAGGTCTTCGTCCCGGCGGGCGCCGAAGCCTTCCGCCGCGACCTCCCGGACGCGGAGATCCACCTCCTGCCCACGGGCCACTTCGCCCTGGAGACCCACGCGCCGGCGATCGCGGCGCTGATCGGCGACTTCCTGAAGCGTCGCGCCGGGGAATGAGAACCGCCCCCGTCCTCAGTTGGGGGACCGAGGAGGGGGGCGGTGTCAGGGGGCGGGCCTCAGCGAGGCCCGGAGGGGCGTCAGCCCATGTGCGGGTAGCCGTACTCGGTCGGCGGGACCAGCGTCTCCTTGATGGCGCGGGTCAGCGTCCAGCGCATCAGGTTCTGCGGGGCGCCGGCCTTGTCGTTCGTACCCGAGGCACGGCCGCCACCGAAGGGCTGCTGGCCGACGACGGCACCGGTCGACTTGTCGTTGATGTAGAAGTTGCCCGCGGCGAAGCGCAGCTTCTCCATCGTGTACGCGGCGGCCGCGCGGTCACCGGAGATGACCGCGCCGGTGAGGGCGTAGTCCGAGACCGACTCCATCTGGGTCAGCATCTCGTCGTACTTCTCGTCCTCGTAGACGTGGATCGCGAGGATCGGGCCGAAGTACTCGGCCTTGAAGACCTCGTTCTCCGGGTCGGTGCACGCGATGACGGTCGGGCGGACGAAGTAGCCCACCGAGTCGTCGTAGGTGCCGCCGGCGACGATCGTGCAGGTCGGGTCGGCCGCGGCACGGTCGATCGCGGCCTTGTTCTTGGCGAACGAGCGCTCGTCGATGACGGCGCCGATGAAGTTCGACAGGTCGGTGACGTCACCCATGGTGATGCCGTCGACCTCGGCCGCGAACTCCTCCTTGAAGCCGTCGTTCCAGATGGAGGCCGGGACGTACGCACGCGAGGACGCGGAGCACTTCTGGCCCTGGAACTCGAAGGAGCCGCGGGTCAGGGCGGTCTTCAGGATGGCGCGGTCGGCGCTCGGGTGGGCGACGACGAAGTCCTTGCCGCCGGTCTCGCCGACGATCCGCGGGTACGAGCGGTACTTCTCGATGTTGGTGCCGACCGTCTTCCACAGGTGCTGGAAGGTCTTGGTCGAACCGGTGAAGTGGATACCGGCCAGGTCGGGGTGGTTCAGGGCCACCTCGGAGACGGCGATGCCGTCGCCGGTCACCAGGTTGATGACGCCCTTCGGCAGGCCGGCCTCCTCCAGGAGCTCCATGAGGAGCACGGCGGAGTGCGTCTGCGTCGGGGACGGCTTCCAGACCACCACGTTGCCCATGAGGGCGGGGGCGGTGGGCAGGTTGCCCGCGATGGCCGTGAAGTTGAACGGCGTGATCGCGTAGACGAAGCCCTCCAGCGGGCGGTGGTCCAGACGGTTCCACACACCCGGGGAGTTGGCCGGCGGCTGCTCGGCCAGGATCTGGCGGGCGTACGCCACGTTGAAGCGCCAGAAGTCGACGAGCTCGCACGGGGTGTCGATCTCGGCCTGCTGGGCGGTCTTCGACTGGCCGAGCATGGTAGACGCGGCGAGCGTCTCGCGCCACGGGCCGGCGAGCAGCTCGGCGGCGCGCAGGATGATCGCGGCGCGGTCGTCGAAGGCCATCGCGCGCCAGGCCGGAGCCGCGGCGAGGGCGGCGTCGACGGCGTCCTGGGCGTCCTGCGTGGTGGCGCCGCGGAAGGTGCCGATGACGGCCTTGTGGTTGTGCGGCTGGACGACCTTGAACTCCTCGCCGCCGCCGAGGCGCTTCACGCCGCCGATGGTCATCGGCAGCTCGCGCGGGTTCTCGGACAGCTCCTTGAGCTTGATCTCAAGGCGGGCGCGCTCGGGCGAGCCGGGGGCGTAGCTGTGCACCGGCTCGTTGACCGGAGCGGGGACCTGGGTGACAGCGTCCATAAGTCTCGTGACTCCTTGTGAGAGGTGGGCTCAGCCCTTGGTGAGGATGGAGCGGACGAAGAACAGCAGGTTGGCCGGCTTCTCCGCGAGACGGCGCATGAAGTAGCCGTACCAGTCGGTGCCGTAGGCGGTGTACACGCGCATGCGGTGGCCCTCGGCGGCGAGACGGTTCTGCTCCTCGCTGCGGATGCCGTACAGCATCTGGAACTCGTACTCGTCCAGCTTGCGCCCGGCGCGGCGGGCCAGCTCCTGGCCGATGGAGATCAGGCGCGGGTCGTGGGAGCCGATCATCGGGTAGCCCTCGCCGTCCATCAGGATCTTCATGATCCGGACGTACGCCTTGTCGATCTCGGGCTTGTCCTGGATGGCGACGGAGGCGGGCTCCTTGTAGGCGCCCTTCACGATCCGGACGCGGGAGCCGTTGGCCGCGAGGCGGCGGGCGTCGTCCTCGGTGCGGAAGAGGTACGCCTGGATGACGCAGCCGGTCTGCGGGAAGCTCTTCCGGAGCTCCTCGTGGATGGCGAACATCGAGTCGAGGGTGGTGTGGTCCTCGGCGTCCAGGGTGACGGTGGTGCCGATCTCGGCGGCGGCCTCGACGACCGGGCGGACGTTCGCGAGGGCGAGGTCGTGGCCGCCCTCCAGGGACTGGCCGAACATCGACAGCTTGACGGACATCTCGGCGCGGGCGCCGAGGCCCAGCTCCTTGAGACGGCCGATGAGCTCCAGGTAGGCGTCCCGGGCGGCGTAGGACTGCTCGACGGTGGTGATGTCCTCACCGACGACGTCGAGGGTCACCTCCAGGCCGCGGTCGCTCAGCTCCTGGACGATCGGGACGACGTCGCCGACCGACTCACCGGCTATGAAGCGGGCGACGACCTGCTTGGTCCCGGGGGCGGCCGACACGAGACGGCGCATCTTGTCGCTGCGCGACGCGGCGAGAATCACGGGACCCAGCACGGGGCACCTCCAGAAGGACAGGGTGACGAATAGTGCTGTACCCGGTCTTTCGTAAGAAACCGGTAACAGCACGGAGAACCACCGTGAAACCTATGGATCGCTCCGATCCTCTGCCATCGACAGCTGTCACGCATCCGTGCGCGGCATCTCATACACATGTCTGAGGGGGTGCGAGAATGGCGCTGTGAAGGGCGATTACCAAGAACTGGTCGACGAGATCTCCGCGCTCCTGGGCGCCCCGGCGACGCTGGAGAACCGCGATTTCGGGCTGATCGCCTTCGGGGCGCACGACAGCGACGACGACGCCGCGATGGACCCCGTCCGGACGCGGTCGATCCTGACCCGGAAGTCGACCCCGGCGGTCCGCGCCTGGTTCGAGGGCTTCGGCATCACCCGGGCGACGGGCCCGGTCCGCATCCCGGCCGCCCCGGACGCCGGGGTGTTCCGGGACCGGATCTGCCTTCCCGTACGCCATCGGGGCGTCGTCCTCGGGTACGTCTGGCTCCTGGACGCCGAGCCCGGCCCCGCGCCCGCCCGGCTCGCGGCCGCCATGGAGGTCGCCACCCGGATCGGCGGGCTCCTCGCCGACGAGGAGCGCGCGGACGCCGACCTCTCCCGCGAGTTCGTCGCGGTCCTGACCGCCGGGCGCGGCTGGCAGAGCGACATGGCCGTCGCGGCGCTCCGGGCAGCCCTGGGCCCCAGCGCGGACGGTCTGCACACCGTCGTCTGCGTGACCCCCTGGCAGGGCGACGCCCCGTCGATCCGGGCGGTCCCCGGCGCGGCGGCGGTCGCCACGCTCCCGGAGGGCAAGTCCCTCGCCGTCCTCGTACGGCTGCGCACGGCCGAGGACCTCGCCCCCGCCCGCACGGCCGCGGAGCGGCTGCGCGCCGCCGCACCGGCCGGCATCGCGACGCCCCGCCGGGGCCTCGCGGAGCTTCCGGCGGCCTGGCGCGAAGCCAGCACGGCGGCCCGCGCCGCCACGGCACAGCCGACGCTCGGCCCGGTCGCGGAGTGGGCCGGGATCGGCCCCTACCGCCTGCTCGCGGCGCTCTACCACCCCGAGATCGACCCCGCCGTCGCGCCGCTGCTCGCCCCGGCCCACGCCGAACTGGCCCGCACGGCCGAGGTGTTCCTCGACAACGCGGGCCAGGCGGGCCGCACGGCGGCGGCCCTGGGCATCCACCGGCAGACCCTCTACTACCGGCTGTCCCGGGTCGAACAGCTCACGGGCCTGGACCTGGACGACGGCGAGGACCGGCTGCTGCTCCACATGTCCCTGAAGTCCGCGAAGCTGTAGACGGGGGCCGCGGGAGGGTGACCCGCCGTCAGTCCCGCTCCCCCATCAGGACCTTGAGCCCCTCCGTGAGGTCCCCCGCGCTCGGCGCGGTCTCCGGGTCGACCATCCACTGGATCATCACGCCGGTCGCGAGGGCCTGACAGAGCAGCCCCGCCACCCGCGCCTTCTCCGGGTCCGCCGCGGGGTCGATGCCGAGGAAGCCCTCGGCCATGCCGAGGCGCCCCTCCCGCTGCGGCTCCTTGATGGCGTCGCGCAGCTTCTCGTCGTCGTCGAGCCGCGTGACGATCTCGGTCTGGAGCTTCCACACGGGCCGGCTGGCCTCGGCCGCCCCGATCACCTGCTCCCAGACGGCGTGGAAGCGCGCGTACGGGTCGGTCGGCAGCTCCCGCTTCTCCTCGCCGGTGCCCGCGGGGCCGACCTGCTCGCCCCACTCCTCGGTGAGGGCCAGGAAGGCCTGCTGGAGCAGGGCGTCCTTGGAGCCGTAGTGGTAGCCGATGGAGGCGAGGTTGGTGCCCGAGGCGGCGACGATGTCGCGGGCCGTCGTGCGCCCGTACCCCTTCTCCAGGAGGCAGCGCTTGGCACCTTCGAGCAGGTCTTCCTTGTGTCCCATGACAGCACTGTACCCGGCCGCTAGACAATCGTGTAAGACGAATGTCTAGAGACCGGGTACGCGTACGCGTGTGCGCAGGGTGCCGTGCGTCAGATCAGGTTGACCGAGCGGGCCGAGGCGGCGCCGATCTCCTCGGCGATCTCCGCCAGGACGGCCGCCGGCAGCGTGTCGTCCACGGTGAGCACGACGAGCGCCTCGCCGCCCTCCTCCGCGCGGGAGACCTGCATGCCCGCGATGTTCAGACCGGCCTCGCCGAGGATCCGGCCGACCGTGCCGACGACGCCCGGGCGGTCCTCGTAGCGCAGCACGACCATGTGGTCGGCGAACGCCAGGTCCACGTCGTAGTCGCCGACCGCGACGAGCTTCTGGAGGTGCTTGGGGCCCGCCAGCGTGCCGGAGACCGCGACCTCCTCGCCGTTCGCCAGCGTGCCGCGCACGGTGACGACGTTGCGGTGGTCGGGCGACTCGGAGCTCGTCGTCAGACGGACCTCGACACCGCGCTCCTGCGCGAACAGCGGGGCGTTGACGTACGACACGGTCTCGTCGACCACGTCCTCGAACACGCCCTTGAGCGCGGAGAGTTCGAGCACCTTCACGTCGTGCTGGGTGATCTCGCCGTAGACCTCGACGTCGAGACGGGCCGCGACCTCGCCCGCGAGGGCGGTGAAGATCCGGCCGAGCTTCTCGGCGAGCGGCAGACCCGGCTTCACGTCCTCGGCGATCACGCCGCCCTGGACGTTGACCGCGTCCGGGACCAGCTCGCCCGCGAGTGCCAGACGCACCGACCTGGCGACGGCGATGCCGGCCTTCTCCTGGGCCTCGTCCGTGGAGGCGCCGAGGTGCGGGGTGCAGACGACCTGGTCGAGCTCGAAGAGCGGGGAGTCCGTGCAGGGCTCCTTCGCGTACACGTCGAGGCCCGCACCGGCGACCCGGCCCTCCTTGAGGGCGGAGAAGAGCGCCGCCTCGTCCACGATCCCGCCGCGCGCGGCGTTGACGATCCGGACGGAGGGCTTGACCTTGTGCAGCGCCTCGTCACCGATGAGACCGAGGGTCTCGGGGGTCTTCGGCAGGTGGACGGTGATGAAGTCCGCGACCTCCAGGAGCTCGTCCAGGGCCAGCAGCTTCACCCCCATCTGGGCGGCGCGGGCCGGCTGCACGTAGGGGTCGTACGCGACGATCTTCATGCCGAAGGCGGACATGCGCTGGGCGACCAGGACGCCGATGCGGCCGAGGCCGACGACGCCGAGGGTCTTCTCGCTCAGCTCGACGCCCGTGTACTTGTTGCGCTTCCACTCGCCGTTCTTCAGCGCGGTGTTGGCCTGCGGGATGTTGCGCGCGGTGGCGACCAGCAGACCGCACGCGAGCTCGGCGGCGGTGACGATGTTCGAGGTCGGGGCGTTGACGACCATCACGCCGGCCTTGGTGGCGGCGGAGACGTCGACGTTGTCCAGACCGACACCGGCACGGGCGACGACCCGGAGCTTGTTCGCGGCGGCGAGGGCCTCGGCGTCGACCTTGGTCGCGGACCGGACCAGGATCGCGTCCACGTCGGCGATGGCGGGGATCAGCTCGGCGCGGTCGGCGCCGTTGCAGTGCCGGATCTCGAAGTCCGGGCCCAGCGCGTCGACGGTGGCGGGCGACAGCTCTTCAGCGATGAGTACGACAGGTTTCGAGCTCACGTGAGTCCTCACAGATCCAGTGCGGACGGCCGTCCCGACGGCCGCAGGCGGTGGAGGGGGCTTGCCGCGTGAAAGCGCACGACGCTGTGGGCCTGACGCGTATGTTGTTGAGAAGTGTAGTGGTGCATCGGCGCAGCTCATACGCCTCGGCGGAAGGATCACCCGTCCGTGGTTGGACGAGGTGTCCAACGATGCGGGAAGGGGCCGGACACAGTGTCCGGCCCCTCCCCCTACGCCCCAGGGGCGTGGGGGGACCCCCAGAAGGCTTACGCCTCCTCGTCGTTCACCCAGCTCATGAGCTTCCGCAGCTCCTTGCCGGTGGTCTCCAGGAGGTGGTTGGCGTCCTGGGTCTTGTACTCGTTGTACTTCTTCAGGCCGCCGTGGTACTCGGCCATCCACTCCTTGGCGAAGGTGCCGTCCTGGATCTCCGCGAGGACCTTCTTCATCTCGGCCTTGGTGGCGTCGGTGATGATCCGCGGGCCGGTGACGTAGTCGCCCCACTCGGCGGTCTCGGAGACCGACCAGCGCATCTTCTCCAGGCCGCCCTCGTACATGAGGTCGACGATGAGCTTCAGCTCGTGGAGGCACTCGAAGTAGGCGATCTCCGGCTGGTAGCCGGCCTCGGTCAGGGTCTCGAAGCCCGCCTTGACCAGCGCCGCGGTACCACCGCAGAGGACGGCCTGCTCACCGAACAGGTCGGTCTCGGTCTCTTCCTTGAAGGTCGTCTTGATGACGCCCGCGCGGGTGCCGCCGATGCCCTTGGCGTACGAGAGCGCCAGCGCGAAGGCGTTGCCGGTCGCGTCCTGCTCGACGGCGGCGATGCACGGAACGCCGCGGCCTTCCTCGTACTGACGACGGACCAGGTGGCCCGGGCCCTTCGGGGCGACCAGGGCGACGTCGATGCCCTCGGGGACCTCGATGAAGCCGTAGCGGACGTTCAGGCCGTGGCCGAAGAAGAGGGCGTCGCCCGCCTTCAGGTTGTCCTTGATGGACTCCTCGTAGACCTTGGCCTGGATCGGGTCCGGGGTCAGGATCATGATGAGGTCGGCCTCGGCCGCGGCCTCGGCGACGGAGACGACGCGCAGGCCCTGCTCCTCGGCCTTGGCCTTGGACTTGGAGCCCTCCTGGAGACCGACACGGACGTCGACACCGGAGTCACGGAGGGACAGCGCGTGGGCGTGGCCCTGGCTGCCGTAGCCGATCACCGCGACCTTGCGGCCCTGGATGATGGACAGGTCGGCGTCGGCGTCGTAGAAGAGCTCGGCCACTGGAAATCTCCTTGAGGTGCTGGTGTTGCGTCCCACCGTACGGGGGAGCGCTTGAGGGAAGCTTTGGGGTCTCGTCAGTCGGACCGTCGGATGGACCGGCGGTTGACCTCCGATGACTCTCAGGCGCTGCGGTCGAGGGCCCGCAGGGACCGGTCCGTGATGGACCGGGACCCACGCCCTATGGCGATCGTGCCGGACTGGACGAGCTCCTTGACGCCGAACTGCTCCAGCATCTTGAGCATCGCGTCGAGCTTGTCACTCGAACCGGTGGCCTCGATGGTGACCGCCTCGGGCGAGACGTCCACGGTCTTGGCGCGGAACAGCTGCACGATCTCGACGATCTGGGAGCGGGTCTCGTTGTCGGCGCGGACCTTCACCAGGACGAGCTCGCGCTGGATCGCGGCGCTGGGCTCGAGTTCGACGATCTTCAGGACGTTGACCAGCTTGTTGAGCTGCTTGGTCACCTGCTCCAGGGGCAGGCCCTCGACATTGACCACGATGGTGATGCGGGAGATGTCGGGGTGCTCGGTGACACCGACGGCGAGCGAGTCGATGTTGAAGCCGCGGCGGGAGAAGAGCGCGGCGATCCGGGCGAGGATGCCGGGCGTGTTCTCGACGAGGACGGAGAGCGTGTGCTTGGTGGACATGTCTGGGTCTCTTCCTTTTCGCTCTTCGCTATCAGTCGTCTTCGCCGTCGCCGAAGTCGGGGCGCACGCCCCGCGCGGCCATGACCTCGTCGTTCGAGGTGCCCGCGGCGACCATCGGCCAGACCTGGGCGTCCTCGTGGACGATGAAGTCGACGACGACCGGACGGTCGTTGATGGCGTTCGCCTCGGCGATGACCTTGTCCAGGTCGGCCGGGTCCTCACAGCGCAGGGCGACGCAGCCCATGGCCTCGGAGAGCTTGACGAAGTCGGGGACGCGGGTGCCCTTGTTCGCCTGGACGTCGTCCGGGCCGGAGTGCAGGACCGTGTTGGAGTAGCGCTGGTTGTAGAACAGGGTCTGCCACTGGCGGACCATGCCGAGGGCGCCGTTGTTGATGATGGCGACCTTGATCGGGATGTTGTTCAGCGCGCAGGTGGTGAGTTCCTGATTGGTCATCTGGAAGCAGCCGTCACCGTCGACCGCCCAGACCGTGCGGTCCGGCATGCCGGCCTTGGCGCCCATCGCGGCGGGGACCGCGTACCCCATCGTCCCGAGGCCGCCCGAGTTCAGCCAGGTGGCCGGCTGCTCGTAGTCGATGAAGTGGGCTGCCCACATCTGGTGCTGGCCGACACCCGCGGTGAAGATCGTGCCCTCGGGTGCGAGCGCGCCGATGCGCTGGATGACCTGCTGCGGCGAGAGGCTGCCGTCCTCCGGCAGGTCGTAGCCGAGCGGGTAGGTCTCGCGCCAGCGGTTCAGGTCGCTCCACCAGGCGGTGTAGTCGCCCTTGTTGCCCTCGCTGTGCTCGGCCTGGACGGCCTGGACCAGGTCGGCGATGACCTCGCGGGCGTCACCGACGATCGGGACGTCGGCGGCGCGGTTCTTGCCGATCTCGGCCGGGTCGATGTCCGCGTGGACGATCTTGGCGTACGGGGCGAAGCTGTCGAGCTTGCCGGTGACGCGGTCGTCGAAGCGGGCGCCGAGGGCGACGATCAGGTCGGCCTTCTGGAGCGCGGTGACGGCGGTGACCGCGCCGTGCATGCCCGGCATGCCGACGTGCAGCGGGTGACTGTCGGGGAAGGCGCCGAGGGCCATCAGGGTGGTGGTGACCGGGGCGCCGGTGAGCTCGGCGAGGATCTTCAGCTCGGCGGTGGCGCCGGCCTTGATGACGCCGCCGCCGACGTACAGGATGGGCCGCTTGGCCGCGCTGATCAGCTTGGCCGCCTCGCGGATCTGCTTGGCGTGCGGCTTGGTCACCGGGCGGTAGCCGGGCAGGTCGGTCTGCGGCGGCCAGCTGAAGGTGGTCTTCGCCTGGAGGGCGTCCTTCGCGATGTCGACCAGGACCGGGCCGGGGCGGCCGGAGGAGGCGATGTGGAATGCCTCGGCGATCGTCCGCGGGATGTCCTCGGCCTTGGTGACCAGGAAGTTGTGCTTGGTGATCGGCATCGTGATGCCGCAGATGTCCGCCTCCTGGAAGGCGTCCGTGCCGATGGCCTTCGAGGCGACCTGGCCGGTGATCGCGACGAGCGGGACGGAGTCCATGTGCGCGTCGGCGATCGGGGTGACGAGGTTGGTCGCGCCGGGGCCGGAGGTCGCCATGCAGACGCCGACCTTGCCGGTGGCCTGCGCGTAGCCGGTGGCGGCGTGGCCCGCGCCCTGCTCGTGACGGACCAGGATGTGGCGCACCTTCTCCGAGTCCATCATCGGGTCGTAGGCCGGGAGGATGCAGCCGCCCGGAATGCCGAAGACGGTGTCGGCGCCGACTTCCTCGAGAGAACGGATGAGGGCCTGCGCGCCCGTGACGTGCTCGACGGTGGTGGCGGGCTGCGCGCCGCCGCGGGGCCGCGGCTGCGGATGGTGCCCGGTGGCCTGGTCGGTCATCAGCATCTCTTCTCGAAGCAGAGGGTGTTTGCGAGGCGTTTTGCGAGGTTTTGCGTCGCCCTGGGGGTGATCCAGTGCAACAAAAAACCCCTCGTGCCGTGAGGCAAGCGAGGGGAGCGCGTCGGGTGCTTTCTCAGCCGGGCCTGTCGATGGCCCCGCTTCAGCCGACGCGCTTTCCAAGTACGAGAATTCGGGTGCGCATGGCACTGACCCTCCCTCTCCCACCTCACCGGTGTCAAGTGGGTGGGACGGGCGTCTCAGTATTTGAGCGGAACGGGGGACGGGTTCCGGCCCGTACGGGGACCGCTCCGGGGAGCGGGTACTCGTCCCGCACGAGAGCCCTGCGCAGGCGGTACTCGTCGAGCGGGCCCGCGAAGGCCATGCCCTGGGCGTGACTGCAGCCCATGGCGCGCAGGGCGAGCACCTGCTCCGGTACGTCGACGCCCTCGGCGACGGTCTGCATCCCGAGTTCGCCGGCGATGCGGAGCACACCTCTGGTGATCTTGCGGAGCCGGGCGGACTCGACCACGCCCTCGACGAGGCCTCGGTCCAGCTTCAGTATGTCGACGGGAAGCCGCCGGAGGGCGTCGATCGCCACATGTCCGCCGCCGAATCCGTCGAGCGCGATCCGCACGCCGAGGCGGCGCAGGGTCACCAGGCGCTGTTCCAGCTCGTCGAGCGAGGTCCGGGGGTCGCTGTCGGCGAGCTCGATGATCAGCGAGCCGGACGGCAGCCCGTGCCGGGTGAGCAGCGATTCGACCGAGCCGAGCGGGAGCGAGCGGTCCAGGAGGCGGCGGGCGGAGAGCCGGATGGACACGGGCGCGCGGTGGCCGATTCCCGCCCGCTCGGCGGCCTGCTCCACCGCCTCTTCGAGGAGCCAGCGGCCGAGCTCGGCCGTGCGCTCGCCGTCGTCGGTGACGCGGAGGTACTCGGCGGGGGTGAAGAGGATGCCCTGGGTCGAGCGCCAGCGCGCCTGGGCACTGACGGCGGAGATCCGGCCGGTGGCGAGGTCGACGACCGGCTGGTGGAGCAGGGCGAACTCGCCGTCGTGGAGTGCGGTGCGCAGCCGGGCGGCCAGCTCGGTCCGCCGTACGACCTCGGCCTGCATCTGGGGCGCGTACAGCTCGACGCGGTCTTTGCCGGCGGCCTTGGCCCGGTACATCGCGAGGTCGGCGTTGCGCAGGAGGTCGCCCGCCTCCATGCCGGGCTCGGCGAAGGCGACGCCGATGGAGGCGGCGACCCGCACCTCGTTGCCGCCGTCGACGCGGTACGGCCGGGAGAGCGTGAGCCGGAGCCGGTCGGCGATCTCCTGGACCTGGCTCTCCCGGGCGGCCTGTTCACGGCCGCCGTCGCCGAGGATGAGGGCGGCGAACTCGTCGCCGCCGAGCCGGGCGGCGGTGTCCCCGGCCCGTACGGACTCCTGGAGCCGGCGGGCGGCCTGGACGAGGAGGTCGTCGCCCGCCTGGTGGCCGAGGCGGTCGTTGACCCCCTTGAAGCCGTCGAGGTCGATGAAGAGCACGGCGGTGCCGGGGTCGGAGCACCTGCGCCCGCTGAGCGCCTGCCGGACCCGCCGGGTGAAGAGCGCCCGGTTGGGCAGGTCGGTCAGCGGGTCGTGCTCCGCGTTGTGCTGCAACTGGGCCTGGAGGCGGACCCGTTCGGTCACGTCCCGGCTGTTGAAGATGAGGCCGCCCTGGTGGCGGTTGACGGTCGACTCGACGTTGAGCCAGTCTCCCCCACTCTCGGCTTCGCTCGAGCGGGAGGTACCCCCATGGCCCGAGCGGAAGCGGCACTCGATCCGGGTGGTGGGTTCCTCGGCGGGCGAGGCCGCGAGGAACCGGCGCACCTCGTGGACGACGGCGCCGAGGTCCTCGGGGTGGATGAGGGAGGCGAGCTCGGAGCCGATGAGCTCCTCCGCCTCGCGTCCGTACACGCCGGCGGCGGCCGGGCTGACGTAGCGGAGTATCCCGGACGGCGCGGCGATCATGA
The DNA here is from genome assembly GCF_042717315.1 of Streptomyces sp. NPDC058650. NCBI lineage: Bacteria > Bacillati > Actinomycetota > Actinomycetes > Kitasatosporales > Streptomycetaceae > Streptomyces > Streptomyces sp. NPDC058650. The sequence goes on along the minus strand of NZ_JBHXRL010000002.1, from coordinate 282,797 downwards.
TGACGTCGCTCGACCCCTGCACGAGGGACCGGAAGTGGTTCTCCTTCTGGGCCAGTTCGTGGGTCAGCGCGATGTTGTCGAGGAGCATGATGCCCTGCCGGACGACGAGGGCGAGCACGACCGCGCAGCCGGTGAGGACGACGACCCGGTCGACCCGGCGGCCCTCGACGACGTTGTACAGGATGCCGAGGGTGCAGACCGCGGCGGCGAGGTACGGGGTGAGGGCGGCGAGCGAGCCCGCGACCGGGCGGCTGTGCAGCCACGGACCGCGGGCGGCGGCCGTGCTGTCGGGCAGGCGCCGCACCCCCCAGGGGGCGTACGCGAGGAGCAGGGAGCCGGCGAACCAGCCGGCGTCCAGCAGCTGGCCGGACGCGTAGTTCTCGCGGAGCAGCGGCGAGGTGAACAGGGCGTCGCACAGGACGGTCAGGGCGAGCGCGGCGATCGCGGTATTGGTCGCCGAGCGGTTCGCCTGGGAGCGCCGGAAGTGCAGCGCGAGGACCATGCTGACCAGGACGATGTCGAGCAGCGGGTACGCGAGCGACAGCGCGGCCTGGGCGACGGACTCGCCGTCGAAGTGCGCGGTACGCGCGAGGGCGAGGCTCCAGGAGAGCGTGAGCAGGGAGCCGCCGATGAGCCAGGCGTCGAGCGCGAGGCAGACCCAGCCGGCCCGGGTGACGGGCTTCTTGGCCAGGACGAGGAGCCCGACGACGGCGGGCGGAGCGAAGAGCAGGAAGAAGAGGTCGGCGACGGAGGAGTCGGGCACCTGCGTCCGCAGGACGACCTCGTACCACCCCCACACCGCGTTCCCCGCGGCGGCCATGAAGGAGGAGAAGGCGAAGAGCAGCCAGGCAGGGCGGTCGCCGCCGCGGTGGGCGCGGGCGTAGAGGAAGCAGGAGACCGCGGCGGTGAGCGCGGCGGCACTGAGTCCGAAGTCGCCCATGAAGAGGGCGAGTTCCGGCGATCCCCAGCCGAGCGAAGCGCCGGTCGTGTAGGCCGCGCAGATGAGCCCCAGGGCGACTTGAGCGACGATCGAGCCGGTTCCGGGACGATCGCGGCCGGGATGCCCGGAGTCGCCGCCGACGGGACTGCGCGCGACGACCGCCCCGGGCGCGCTCACCGGCCCCTCCGGCGTCGCGCCGGCACACCCGGCCGGCTCGTGCGGACGCGCGGGCGGCTCCTCGGCACCCCCGGGGGCGTGCCCGTCGCAGTCGGGCGGCCCGGCGGCGCGTGGCGTGCGGGGCGGCGTGGCCTGTCCCGGCACCGAACGCGCGAGGCCGGCCGCGAGGCGCGGGAGGATTGCCGGTGGCGTCGCCGCCGCGTCGGATCGTCGGTCCTCCGGCCGTGCTTCACCCGTCGCCCCCCTCGAACTCTGATGACCCGTCACTTCGCTCCCCAGCGTCAGCCCGTCATCGACGCAGCCCCCCGCTCCGGGACGATACACCAGGACCGTCACTCAGGGACAGGGTCGCAGTACTCTCCGTGACTACATGGGGGCTTGTGAGCGGCGCGCGTCGGGGCGCACACCGCCCGCCCCCGGCCGACCCGGTCCGGCGCGGGCTCAGGCGGTGGTGAGGATGACGTTCGCCAGCTCCTCCCCCGCCGCGAACCTCCGCAGCTGTCCGGCGATCAGCCGCTTCGCGCGCGGCATGAACGCCGAAGTGGAACCGCCCACATGGGGACTGATCAGGACACCGGGAGCGTGCCACAGAGGATGTCCGGCCGGCAGCGGTTCCGGGTCGGTGACGTCGAGCGCCGCCGTGATCCGCCCGCTCTCGACCTCCTTGAGCAGCGCGGCCGTGTCCACGACCGGACCGCGGGCGACGTTCACGAGCAGCGCCCCGTCCTTCATCCTGGCCAGGAAGCCGGCGTCGGCGAGGTGGTGGGTCGCGGGCGTGAGCGGAGTGGACAGTACGACCACGTCGGCCTCCGGGAGCAGGGCGGGCAGCTCCGTGAGAGCGTGGACCGGGCCGCGCTCCGTGGCGCGCGCGGAGCGCGCGACGCGCGCCACCCGCGCGCACTCGAACGGTGCGAGCCGGTCCTCGATGGCGGCGCCGATCGACCCGTACCCGACGATCAGCACGGACTTGTCGGCGAGCGCCGGGTAGAAGCCCGCCCGCCACTCCTCGGCGTCCTGGCCGCGCACGAACCCGGGGATGCCGCGCAACGAGGCCAGGATCAGCGCGAGCGTGAGCTCGGCGGTGCTGGCCTCGTGCACGCCCTTCGCGTTGCAGAGGGCGACCCCGGGCCGCAGCGAGGGGATGCCGGGCGTGACGTGGTCGATGCCCGCGGACAGCGTCTGCACGGCCCGGACGGAGGTCATCGCCGGCAGCGGCCGTACGGCGATCTCCGACCCCTTCATGTACGGGACGACGTAGAAGGCGCAGCGCGCGGGATCGGCGGGGAACTCCGGTCCGCCGTCCCAGAAGCGGTAGTTCAGGCCCGACTCGCCCGGTGCGGGGAGTCCGTCGATCTCGTCCGCGGGAACCGGAAGCCACACGTCTGCGGTGCTGTCTTCGAAGGTCATGACCGGGAGGCTATGCGAAGAATCCCGTACGCCATTGGTTACTTTGGGGGACGGCACAGGGAGGGGTACCGGCAGGTGGAGCGCAGGACTATCGGGGCGACGGCGCTCGGCGTGGGTGCGATCGGCCTGGGGTGCATGCCGATGAACTGGGCGTACAGCCGTTCGCAACAGCGGGGGGACCGCTCACTGCGGACCGTGCACGCGGCACTGGACGCCGGCATGAGCCTGCTCGACACCGCCGACATGTACGGGCCGTTCACCAACGAGCTCCTGGTGGGGCGGGTGTTGAAGGAGCGGCGGGCGGAGGCCTTCGTCTCGACCAAGTGCGGCCTGCTCGTCGGCGACGGCGGCGGGCGGCGGCACGTCGTCGCCAACGGCAGGCCGGGGTACGTGCGTCGGGCCTGCGACGCCTCGCTGCGGCGGCTCCAGACCGATGTGATCGACCTCTACCAGCTCCATCGCGCGGACCCCGAGGTGCCCGTCGAGGAGACCTGGGGCGCGATGGCCGAGCTGGTGTCGGCGGGCAAGGTGCGGGCGCTCGGGCTGTGCGCGGTCGGCGCGCGGTCGGCGCGCAGGGGCGCGACCGGGGCCGCCCGCGACGGATATGAGGGAACGATCCGCCAACTGGAGCGGATCCAGCAGGTCTTCCCGGTGGCGGCGGTCGAGGCCGAGCTGTCGGTGTGGTCGCCGGAGGCGCTGGTCCGGCTGCTGCCGTGGTGCGCGGCCCGCGGGGTGGGGTTCCTGGCGGCGATGCCGCTGGGGAACGGTTTCCTCACGGGGACGCTGACCCCGGGCGGCGGCTTCGAGTCGGACGATCCGCGCGCCCGGCACCCCCGGTTCACGGCCGAGATGATGGCGGCGAACCAGCCGCTGGTGGCGGGGTTGCGGCGGGTCGCCGCGCGGCACGGGGCGGAGGCCACCCCGGCGCAGGTCGCGCTGGCGTGGGTGCTCGGTCGCGGGCCGCACGTCGTGCCGGTGCCCGGCGCGAAGCGGGAGCGGTGGGTCGTGGAGAACGCGCGGGCGGCCGGGCTGCGGCTGACGGAGGGGGACCTCGCGGAGATCGCGGGGCTGCCGGCGCCCCGGGGGTCGTGGGACTAGAGGGTGTCCGACCCCGATCCGCCGGACAGGTCCTGCGCGCCACGCCGGAATGGGTGTTCGTGGGCGGGAACCTGATCGGGTCGAGCGGTGTATCAAGGGTGTGAGGATGCCGCTCGACTCGTCGAAGGGGACCGGACCATGAGCCGTCCTGTTGTGCTGAAGGCCCTGTGGGGCGCCGCCGTGCTGGTGCTGGTGGCGGGCTGCTCCTCGGGCGGTACCGAGGATCGGCCCGGTACGGCTCCGCCGACGTCGGTCTCGGCGCCCGCGTCCGATCCGCCGGCGTCGGCGTCCGCGACGGCGTCCGGGAGCGCGTCCCCGGGCGGCGGGCGGGTGTCGGTGGCGGGCACGCTCACCGAGGGGCTGAAGTCGCCCTGGGGGCTCGCCGAGCTGCCGGGAGGCGACCTGCTGGTCTCCTCGCGGGACGAGCGGACGATCACCCGGGTCGACGGGAGAAGCGGCGCGAAGACCTCGCTCGGCGAGGTGCCGGGGGTGGTGCCGGGCGGTGAGGGCGGGCTCATGGGCCTGGCCGTCCGCGACGGCTGGGTCTACGCGTACCTGACGGCCGCCTCGGACAACCGCATCGTGCGCATGCGGTACGGCGGCGGGGACGGCGACCGGCTCGGGGCGCCGGAGCCGGTGCTGACCGGCATCCCGAAGGGGGTCGTGCACAACGGCGGGCGGATCGCGTTCGGGCCGGACGGGATGTTGTACGCGGGGACGGGCGAGACCGGCGAGACCGGCCTGGCCCAGGACCGGGCCTCGCTCGGCGGGAAGATCCTGCGGATGACGCCGGAGGGCAGACCGGCGCCGGGCAATCCCTTCGCCGGCTCGGTGGTCTATTCGTACGGGCACCGCAATGTGCAGGGGATCGCCTGGGACGCCGCCGGGCGGCTGTGGGCGGCCGAGTTCGGGCAGAACACCTGGGACGAGCTGAACCTGATCGAGCCGGGGAAGAACTACGGCTGGCCCGAGGCCGAGGGACAGGCGGGCCGGGAGGGGTTCGTGGACCCCGTGGCCCAGTGGCCGACCTCGGAGGCCTCCCCGAGCGGCATCGCGTACGCGCGGGGCGCGATCTGGATGGCCGGGCTCAGGGGCGAGCGGCTGTGGCGCGTTCCGCTCTCCGGAGAGGAACGGTCCGGGGACCCCGAGGCGTTCCTGTCAGGTGAGTACGGCCGCCTGCGCACGGTTCTCGCCGGGGGCGACGGCCGGCTCTGGCTGATGACCAGCGAGACCGACACCCGGGGCACGCCCGAGCCCGGGGACGACAGGATCCTCCGGCTGGAGGTGAGGTGAGGGAGGCGGTGACCGTGTTCGATCCGATCGCGGAGCTCTTCGCGCCGGGGCGCCGGCACGCCGAGGAGGAGCTGCGGCGGCAGGCCCTCACCCGGGAGGACCCGGGAGACGGGGACCCGGGGCGCGGCCCGATAGACCTGACGTCGGGCCGGGTGACCATACGGATCCCCCGCCCCGGGGCGGGCTCGGACGCTCGCTCGGGATCAGAGGGTCGTGTCGAGCAGGTGGAGTCGGTGGGCGAGGGCGGCGGCCTCGCCTCGGCCGGCGACGCCGAGCTTGGCGAGGATGTTGGAGACGTGGACGCTCGCCGTCTTCGGTGAGATGAAGAGCTCCTCGGCGATCTGCCGATTGGTGCGGCCGACGGCGACCAGGCGCAGGACGGACTGTTCGCGCGGGGTCAGGCCGAAGCCGTCGTCCCCGGGCTCCGCGGGTGCCGGGAGCTGCTTCTCGGGTGCGAGGGAGAGGCGGGCCCGGGCACAGAGGAGTTCCACGTCCTCGCGGAGCGGGCGGGCTCCTAGGCGGACGGCGGTGGCGTGGGCCTCGCGGAGCAGGGCCGTGGCCTCCTCCCGCCGGCCGCCCTCGACGAGCAGGGCGTCGGCGAGGCGGTGGCGGGCGCGGGCCAGCTGGGCGGGGCGGTCCAGCGGCTCGTAGGCGGCGACGACCTCGGTCCAGCGGGTGGCGGACTCGCCGCCCTCGGCGCGGGCCAGCTCCTGGGAGACCTGGAGGGAGTGGGCGGCCCAGACGGGGGCCGGGGCGGCGAGGTCACGGACGCAGCGGCGGATCAGGGCGAGCGCCTCGGCGCGGCCTTCATCGGCGGCGGGCAGTCCCCGGCTGTCGGCCTCCGCGGCGGCGGCGGTGAGGACGAGCGGCCAGCCGTAGCGGTGGGTGCCGGGCGGGAATCCGCCCTCCGCGGCGGCGACGAGCTGGGCCCGGACGTCCTGGACGCGGCCCTCGGCGGCCGCCACGGCGATCGCGACCTGGGCCATGGGCAGGGTGTACTGCGGGATCGGGTCGCGGGTGCCGTAGACGGCGCAGGCGTCGGCGAGGTGGCGGATGGCCGCCTCCAGCTCGCCGCGCGCCGCGGCGAGCTGGGCCAGGCGGAGGGAGGCCGAGCCGCGGGGCTTGGTGCTGGTCGCGGAGCGCTGGAGCCGTTCGGCCGCTTCCCGCACCTCGTCCCAGCGGCCAAGGGAGAAGAGGGACTCGGCGCGGTTGGCCTCGACCCAGCCGACGCTGTCGACGAGTCCGTACGAGCGGGCGAGGCGGATCCCGGAGTCGGCGATCTCGACGGCCTCGTGGGAGCGGCCGAGGGCCTCCAGGGAGGAGGAGATGTTGATGTGGGCGCGCGAGGCCTCGGCGAACTGGCCGAGGGCCGTGGTCCGCTCCCGTACCTCGTGCATCTCGGCGAGACCGGCCTCGACGTCTCCGGCGGCGGTCATGATGGTGCCGAGGGTGAGGCGGGCGTTGAGTTCGATCGACTCGGCCTTGACGTGCCGGGCGTACTCGACGGCGCGTTCGGCGGCGGTGAGGGCCTCGGGGCCGGGGTTGCGGAGCATGCCCCAGCCGGCGGCGCCGACGAGGACGACGGCGTGGACGGCGGACGGCGGGAGGCCCTTGACGAGTTCCTGGGCGCGGGCGATCTCCTCCGAGCCGTCACCGCGGCCGAGGTTGGACTGGAGGCGGGCCTTCTCGGTCCAGAACCAGGCGGCGCGCAGGGGGTCGTTCACGTCCTCGCTGTCGAGGAGACGGAGCGCCATCCGGCCGATCTTCAGGGCGCGCTCGCGTTCGCCGCTGAGCCGGGCGGCTACGGCGGCCTCGGCGAGGAGGTCGAGGTAGCTGAGCGGGGTGGTCTCGGGGTCGCAGCCGCAGGGAGGGTAGGCCTCGGCGTAGTCCATGGGCCGGAGCTCGCGGCGGATCTCGGCGGGGGCCTCGTCCCAGAGCTCCATGGCGCGCTCCAGGAGCCGGAGCTGCTCGGCGTACGCGTGGCGCTTGCGGGTGGCGACGGAGGCGCGGAGGACGGCCGGGAGGGCCTTGGCCGGGTCGTGCGCGTGGTACCAGTACGTGGCGAGGCGGGTGGCCCGCTCGTCGGGCCGGACGAGCGCGGGGCCGGTCTCCAGGGCCTCGGCGTAGCGGCGGTTGATGCGGGAGCGTTCGCCGGGGAGCAGGTCGTCGCTGACGGCCTCGCGGACGAGGGAGTGGCGGAAGCGGTAGCCGTCGCCGTCGGGGACGGCGAGCAGGATGTTGGCGCCGACGCAGGCCCGCAGTGCCTCGATGAGCTCGTCCTCGGTGAGCCGGGCGACGGCGGCGAGCAGGCCGTACTCGACGGTGGAGCCTCCCTCGGCGACGATCCTGGCGACCCGCTGGGCGTCCTCGGGGAGCGCCTCGACCCGGACGAGCAGGAGGTCGCGCAGGGAGTCGCTGAGCTGGCCGGGGGCGCAGCCGGCCTCGTGGGAGACGACGAGCTCCTCGACGAAGAAGGCGTTGCCGTCGGAGCGTTCGAAGACCTCCTCGACGAGCCCGGGGGCGGGTTCGGCGGCGAGGATGCCGGTGAGCTGGCGGTGCACCTCGGTGCGGGTGAAGCGGGAGAGCTCGATGCGGCGGATGGTGCGCAGCCGGTCGAGTTCGGCGAGGAGGGGGCGCAGCGGATGGCGGCGGTGGATGTCGTCGGCGCGGTAGCTGGCGACGATCACGATCCGGCCGCGGCGCAGGGTGCGGAGGAGGTAGGTGAGCAGGTGCCGGGTGGAGGTGTCGGCCCAGTGCAGGTCCTCCAGGACGAGCACGACCGTGCGGTCGGCGGCGAGCCGCTCCAGGAGCCGTACGGTGAGTTCGAAGAGGCGGGCGGTGGAGTCCTCGTCGGAGGGCTCGTGGCTGCCGGGGTCGCCCAGCTCGGGCAGCAGTCGGGCGAGCTCGCCCTCCTGGCCGTCGGCGGCGGCGGTCAGTTCGTCGGGCAACTTGCGGCGGAGCGAGCGCAGGGCGGTGGCGAAGGGCGCGAAGGGCAGGCCGTCGGCGCCGAGCTCCACGCAGCCGCCGACGGCGACGACGGCGCCCCGGTCGCAGGCCGTGTCGAGGAACTCCTCGATGAGCCGGGTCTTGCCGACCCCCGCCTCACCGCCGACGAGCAGCGCCTGGGGCTCTCCCGCGGTCGCGCGGGAGAGCGCCTCGGTGAGGGCGGTGAGTTCGCCGGCGCGGCCGACGAAGACGGGGCTGACTGACCTGGTCTCCACGGCGCCGAGCATCGCACAACCATCCGTACGGTCACTCATACGGGGGTCACGCGGCCCGGACGAAGTGACCGCGTCCGCCGCTCACCCGCCCCTCGGTGTCGTGGCCCCCACTGCGACGGCCGAAGCGGCGCAGACCCCGGGCGGAACCGGTCGACTCGGCGACCTCATGGGTCAGGCGCCGGGCGGCGGCCTCGCGGACGAGCTGGGCGTGGTTCATGCGGTGGAGTTCGTACTCGAACATCGGGTGCTCCCTGGTCGCTTCGGGTTTCGGTATCGCTCCTTGCGATGCCTCTACTCTCGGGTCCCAGGGGGTGCGGTCACATCGGGCGAGTGCCGCATGTTCGGGGTACGGGGGGCCTTAGGCGGGCCTCAGGGGGTCCTTAGACGGAGTGGGTACCCGGCTCAGGACCCGGCGGTGGGCAGGCTCAGGAAGAGGTCGAAGTAGGTGCCCACCGACAGGAGCAGCCCGAGTCCGCCCAGGACGGCGCCGCCGAGGGCGACCGCCCGGACCCAGACGGGGCGGTCGGGGCGGGCGAGGACCAGGACGAGGACGGCGGTGACGAGCGCGAGCAGCGCGAAGACGCCGTTGACCAGGGCGGTGCTGTGCCAGGCGTCGCCGTAGATCTCGGAGATCTGCTGGGCCGGAGGGGCGGACTGGCTGTTGATCTGCCCGAGGAGCGTCTCGCGCTCGGAGACGACGTTGCCGGTCCAGGTGCCGGTGAGCGCGACGGCGCCGAGGGCGGCGGAGACGACGGCCGCGCCGCCGGCGCCGACGCCCGAGGAGGCGGGGGCCTCCGCGAGCAGCTCGTCGTCCAGCTCGTCGTCGTCCAGCTCGTCGTCCGACGCGTCCGGCTCGTCGGCCTGCGCGGCGAGCGGCTCGACGGAGGCCTCGGCCGCGGCGGTGGCCTCGGCGGTGGCCTCGGCCGCCGGCTCCGTCGCCGGCTCGGCGGTCTTCTCGTCGATCTTCGCGTCGGTCTTCGTGATGTCCATGCGGCGCACGCTAGGCGGCCCACATGAGAACCGTCTTAAGACGCCGTCGTCTCCGCCGCGGCCTTGGCGGCGCGCCACTCGGGCGCGAGGACGGCCCAGACCTCGGTGTCCGCACGGGAGCCGCGGTGCGGGTAGTTCTCGCGCAGCACGCCCTCCCGGGACATTCCGAGGCGGCGGGCCACGGCGATGCTCGGTCCGTTCTTCGAGGAGGCGTGCCATTCGACGCGGTGGATGCCGCGCTCCTCGATCGCCCAGTCGATGATGACCCGGCAGGCCCGGGTGATCAGGCCCTTCCCGGCGGCGGCGGGCTCCAGCCAGCAGCCCGCCTCGGCGCTGCCGTTCACGACGTCCATGGTCCGGAAGAGGACGCCGCCGACGAGCGTGCCGCCGGTCCAGATGCCGTAGACGCGTCCGGCGTCGTTCGCGGCCTTCTCCGCGTACGAGCGAAGGAAGGAGCGGGCGGAGTCGAGGTCCGCGACGAAGTCCGGCAGGGCGATGTGCTCCCCGACGAACTCCCGGCCCCGGTCCATGTGGGCGAGGAACTCCTCCGCCTGCCAGGGCTCCAGGGGCCGCAGCTCGGCACCGTCGTCACCCAGCGATATCGCGAACATCGTCGTTCTCCTCGACCGTCGGAACCGTCACACGTTGCCCTGGGATCTTCGCACGGGCGTCCGCCGCGGCACGGCTCTCGGGCGGCTCGATGCTGATCCGGGGCAGGATCCGGTCGAGCCGCTTCGGCAGCCACCAGTTCGCCCCGCCGAGCATGTGCATGAGGGCCGGGACGAGCAGGGTGCGCAGGACGAAGGCGTCGAGGGCGACGGCCGCGGCGAGCGCGATGCCGAACATCGCGATGACCCGGTCGCCGGAGAGGACGAAGGCGAGGAAGACCGCGATCATGATGACTGCGGCGGAGTTGATCACCCGGCTGGTCTCGGCGAGGCCGACCCGTACCGCCCGCCGGTTGTCGCCGGTCTCCAGCCACTCCTCGTACATCCGGCTGACCAGGAAGACCTGGTAGTCCATGGAGAGTCCGAAGAGGACGGAGACCATGATCACGGGAAGGAAGGGTTCGATCGGTCCGGCGCTGCCGAGGCCGAGGAGTTCGCTTCCCCAGCCCCACTGGAAGATCGCCACGACGATGCCGAACGCGGCGGCGACGGCCGCCACGTTCATGGCGGCGGCCTTGAGCGGGATGCCGATCGAGCGGAAGGCGAGCAGGAGCAGCAGACAGCCGAGCGCGATGACGACGCCGACGAAGAGCGGCAGCTTGCCGACGATGATCTCGGCGAAGTCGTCGTAGGAGGCGGTGACGCCGCCGACGTGCACGTCCAGGGAGGTGCCGGCCTCGGTCTTCGGCAGGACGTCCGTGCGGAGCCGGTCGACGAGGTCGCTGGTCTCCTTGGACTGGGGCGAGGAGTCGGGGACGACTGTGAGGACGGCGGTGTCGCCGGAGCTGTTGTACGTGACCGGGGAGACGGACGCGACCCCGCGGGTGGCGGAGAGCGCGGCCGGCAGCTGGTCGAGGGCGACCCGGTCGTCGGCGCCGTCGAGCCCGGCGACGAGGGTGAGCGGCCCGTTGACCCCCGGCCCGAAGCCGTCGGCGATCAGGTCGTACGCCTGCCGGGTGGTCGCGGTGGCCGGGCCGTTGCCCTGGTCGGAGGTGCCGAGGTGGAGCGCGAAGGTGGGCAGCGCGAGGACGGCCATGACGACGGCGGCCACGGCCCCGAGGAGCTTCGGGTGGCGCTCGACGAAGGCGGACCAGCGGGCGGCGAAGCCCGTGGGGAGCTCGGGCTGCGGCCCGCGCTCGGCGAGCGTCCGCCGTTCGCGCCGGGACAGGGCGCGCATGCCGATGAGCGAGAGCAGCGCGGGCAGCAGCGTGACGGAGGCGGCGACCGTGAGGACGACGGTGAGGGAGGCGGCGATGGCGACGCCGTTGAGGAAGCTGAGCCGCAGGATCAGCATGCCGAGGAGGGCGATGCAGACGGTGGCCCCGGCGAAGACGACGGCGCGGCCGGTGGTGGCGACGGCGATCCCGGCGGCCTCGGGAACGGAGAGCCCGCGTTTCAGGCCCTTCCGGTGCCGGGTGACGATGAAGAGCGCGTAGTCGATGCCGACGCCGAGGCCGACGAGCATGCCCAGCATGGGCGCGAAGTCGGCGACGGTCATCAGGTGGCCGAGCAGGACGATCCCGGAGTACGCGATGCCGACGCTGACCAGCGCGGTCGCGATGGGGAGCACGGAAGCGGCGAGCGAGCCGAAGGCGAGGAAGAGGACGACGGCCGCGACGGCGACGCCGACGACCTCGGCGATGTGACCGCCGGGGGCCTCGGTGAGGGCGACGGCGGTGCCGCCCAGCTCGACCTGGAGGCCTTGGCCCTCGCTCCCCGCCTCGACCGCCTTCGCGGTGTCGACGAGTGCCTTGGCCTGGGCCTCGGGGATGTCGTCGGCCTGCGCGCCGAAGGTGACGGTGGCGTAGGCCGTGCGACCGTCCTCGCTGATCCGTCCGGCGGCGTCGGCGGTGTCCCCGTAGGGGGAGACGACGGTGGCGATCCCGGGGAGTTCGGCGACCTCGTCGAGCATCGCGGTCATGCGCCGTTCGACGGCGTCGGCGCGGACGCTGCCCTGCTCGGTGTGCCAGACGATGGTGTCGCTGTCGCCACCGAGGCCGTGGAAGCCGCGGTCGAGGAGGGCGGTGGCCCGGCCCGATTCGGTGCCGGGGACCTCGTAGTCGTTGGAGTACGCGCTGCCGGCGAGCACCGCGCCGGCGCCGACCCCGCCGAGGGTGAGGAGCCAGAGGAGAACGACGACGAGACGGTGCCGGATGCACCATCGGGCGATGGCTGCCAAAGGACGTGCTCCCTGGGTGGTTCGTGGATCTTGCACGGGAGCGGCCCGAGAAGAACGCATGACCTAATTGCGCCCACTCTTGCAGCCAAACGTGATCGTTTGCCCCTTTCGTGTCGATGCTCACAGCCGTGTCCGGGGGCTCGGGACCGACGTCCCGGACCCCCGCACACGGAGTGGAGCCCGCCCGGAGACGGTGGGGTCATCCGGAGACGCTGGGGCGTCCGTTCTCGATGTGGCCCATGAGGCGGCGGCGGAAGCCACCGGGCGCGGTGACCTCGACGTCGTACCAGCCGTGCGCGTCGGCGGCCGAGTGCACGACCGTACGGGTCTTCCCGGGCTTCACGGTGACCGTGCGGGTCCAGTCGGCGAGGTCGTCGAGGTCTTCGGGGTCCATGTAGCCGAGCGGCCGGACGGTGAAGGCGAGGGGGGCCGGGCCCGTGTTCCGTACGGTCAGGTGCAGGTCACGGTCGTGATGATCGATACGGGAGGCCAGCTCGGCGCCGCCGGCCGCGGGGCCCTCGAACTCGCGGCGGAAGCCGTTCGGGCCGGTGATCGTGAAGCGGTAATGATCACCCGTAACGGGGACGGTCCACTCCCCCGTCCCCCTGACGTCCCGGTGCTGCGGGACGGCGAACTCGCCCGCGTACGGATAGAGGGCGAAGTGCGCGCTCGCCCTGCCGGTGTTGCGCAGGGCCACGGTCACGGCCCCGGGGGCGACGGTCGCGGAGGCGTCCGGCTGGTACGGCAGGGGGCGGGCCGGGCGGACGCCGGGCTCCTGGACGGGCATCCGCTGGACGGCCGGGGGCTGGGGCCGCCAGCGGCCGGTGAACGGCGGGATCGGGCCCGGCTGCTCGACGGGCGGCTGCCGGCGGCCGCGCTTGAAGTCGAAGGCGGAGGTGAGGTCGCCGGTGACGGCCCGGCGCCAGGGCGTGATGTTGGGCTCGGCGATGCCGGTCAGCTTCTCCAGGAAGCGGATCACGGAGGTGTGGTCGAAGGTCTCGGAGCAGACGTAGCCGCCGACCGACCAGGGGGAGACGACGAGCAGCGGGACCCGGATGCCGAGGCCGGTGGGCTGGCCCTTCCAGCGCTCGTCCGTGTTGTCGGCCGGCGGGACCGGCGGCGGCACGTGGTCGAAGAAGCCGTCGTTCTCGTCGTAGTTGATCAGTACGACGGTGTGGCGCCAGACGTCCGGATGCGAGCCGAGGGCGTCGAGCACCTTGTAGACGAGACTGGCGGAGGCGATCGGCGAGGACGAGCCGGGGTGCTCCGAGTCGATCGCGGAGGGCACGAGGTACGAGACCTCGGGAAGCGTGCCGGCGGCGATGTCGGCGCGGAAGGCGTCGGCGAGGGTGCCGCTCTCGACGCGGCGCAGTCCGCGCTCGAAGAGGGAGCGCTCGGCCCCGGTGAGACCCGCGACGCCCTCCTCCAGGAGACCGAGGAGCCGGGTCCGCTCCGCGGCGTCCTCGGTGTCTCGGACGGCGGCGTAGAAGGACTCCATGAAGGTGTGTCCGCCGGTCCCGGCGAGGGCCTTCCGGGCGATCTTCTTGAAGGTGGTGAAGAACTCGATGTTGTTGTCGGTGAAGTTCTCCCACTCGGTGTACGTCTTCCAGCTCCGCCCGGCGGCTTCGAGCCGCTCGGCGTAGGTGGGCCAGCCGTAGCCGGGGTGGGTGCCCTCGGCGTAGGCGGCGTTCGTGACGGCCCGGCTGCCGTCGGCCTCGAAGCCGGTCCAGCCGGACCAGAGGTGGTTGCGGTTGGGGCTCGTCGAGGTGTGGATGGACGAGTGGTACGCGTCGCAGAGGGTGAACGTGTCGGCGAGCTCGTAGTGCAGGGGGATGTCGCGCCGGTCGTAGTACGCCATGGTGGCGGCCGTCTTGGCCGAGACCCAGCCGTCCATCCAGCCGCCGCGCCAGGCCTTGCCGCCGCCGCTCCAGGAGTGGTCGAGGTCGCCGATGTACTGGAGGTCCTTCTGCTGCGTCTCGGCGGCGCCGCGGATCGGGAACGGCAGCACGGTCCGGCCGAGCGCGGCGGGCTGCTCGAACACGGACTTGCCGGAGGGCAGCTCGATGGCGTTGCGGTCGGAGAATCCGCGGACGCCGCGCAGAGTCCCGAAGTAGTGATCGAAGGAACGGTTCTCCTGCATCAGGATCACCACGTGCCGCACCGCCCCCATCCCTCCGGCCGGGGGTTCCGCGGCCATCGCCGCCTGCAACGACGGCGGCAGCAGCGAGCCGGCCGCGGCGACACCGAGGGCGCCGCCGCCCAGTGCGAGGAGCCTTCTGCGGGACATCTCGGATGACAAGACCGACCTCCAGTCGACGGCCAATGGTTCTCCTTCGAGCCATTGGGTGGTACGTCGGGGACGGTAGTGAGGCGGGATGACGGCGAGAAGACCCGACGGGGGCGCGGTGGTGAACGTCCAAGAGGCCGTGCCGGGAATCCAAGCGATTTCCGGCCATCTTCGCCCCTCGCTGAAAAGGCCCGGAGCACCGGACCCGAGCACCGGACCCGAGTACGGGACCGCTCCCGCGTTGACCTCCGACGCACCGGAACGGCAAGCTGACCCTCTGTCAATCACTGTGCCCTGGGGGAAACTTGAGCAACACGGCACACCACATCGGGCCCGACTCCACGCCTGACCGGTACCGGCTCCTCCGGTCCATCGGGCGGGGCGGCGAGGCCGTGCTCTATCTCGCGGAGATCCAACTGGCCGGCGGCACGGAGCCCGTCGTCGTCAAGATCCTCGACTCGAAGACGACGATCACGCCCGAGGTCTTCGAGCGGATCAGCCAGAAGTGGAACGAGCAGGCGGAGCTGCTGCGCTTCGTCCACCGCCCGGGCGTGGTCGGGGTACGGGAGCACTTCCAGGGCCCGCCGATCCACCGCCCCGGCGAGTCCGGGACCATCACCGGCCGGGCCCTGGTGCTCGTCATGAACCACGTCGACGGCCTCGACCTGCGCGACTGGCGGGCCGAGCGCACGCTCACCACGCCGGCCGAACGGCGCGAGGTGATGCGGACCCTGGAGCAGCTCGCGGACGTCCTGGACTGGTTGCACTCCGGGAAGGCCACGCCCTCCGGGCGGACGGTCGTCCACGGCGACCTGTCGCCGGGCAACGTCATGGTCGACGAGCACGGCCAGGCCACCCTGGTCGACTTCGGTCTGAGCAAACTGACCGCCGACCACCAGACCGCCGAGGTGTGGTTCACCCCGGGTTACGCGGCACCGGAGATCTTCGCGGGCAAGCGCACCCCGAGCACCGACCGCTACGCCTTCGGCGCCATCGCGTACTTCCTGCTCAGCGGGGAGTCCCCGCCGGCCGCGCCCGAACAACTGGTGTCCGCGCTCGGCTCGCTACCGCAGATCGCTGGGCTGCCGGCGGAGCAGCGCGAGCGGGTCCTGAGCATCGCGGCCGCCGACGCGGACCGCCGCCCGCTCTCCCTGTCGTCCTGGGTGAAGGACGTCCGGCACGGGATGGTGTCCACGACGACCTCGCGCCCGGCGACGGTCGAGGACGCGGTCCCGCCGGTCCCCACCGCGCGGCCCCTGGCGGCGCCCGCGGTGCCGCCGGTGGCGCCTCCCGTGGCCCCGCCCCCGCCCGCGACCCCGCCGCCCACGCCGGCGACCCGACAGCCCCTGACCCCACCGCCACTCGCGGCCCCGCAGCCGGTCGTGGCCCCCCAGCCCGCCGTGGCCGCGCAGCCCGCCGTGGCGGCCCAGCAGCCCGTCGCACCGCAGCCGTCCGCCGAGCCGTCCGCCGAGCCCGCACCCGGCTTCGGTCCGCCCGCGCGCGACGGATCCGGGCCCGGCACCGCCGCGGCGCCCCCGCGCGCGCGGAAGCGGCGCAACGCGGTGCTGGCCGCGGTCCTCGCCGCCGCCCTGCTGGTCAGCGGCATCGTCATCGGAGCACGCTTCCTGGGCGACGGGGCGTCCGGAGGGAACGGCGGCGCGAACGGCGCCAAGCCGGGCAGCTCCACGACCCCCGCCACCACGTCCGGCACGCCTACCACGTCCAGCACGCCCGGAGACGGCACCGGGTCCGCGTCCGGGTCCGGGTCCGGAGAGACCTCCGCCACCGCGTCTCCGACCGACAGCGCGTCCCCCTCCGGGCACACACCCGGCCCCGGCCCGAACTCGGTCTCCCTCACCACTCTCGACACCGTGGCCAGGGGCCAGTACGCCTCGCTGGAGGTCGGCAACGGCACGGTGAAGGCCACCTACTACGAGACGGCGCTGGTGCCCACGGGCATCGACGAGGAGTGCTCGGGCTCCGCCGAGTACAACCTGAGCACCGAGTGGAAGACGCTCACCCTCCTCGCCGGGGTCGACGACGCCTCCGAGAACACCGCCGCCCGGCTCACCATCAGTGTCGATGGCAAGGCCGTCCACACCGGTGTGGTCAACCTGGGCTCACCCGAGAAGCTGACGCTCGACCTCGATCACGGACTGCGCCTGCGCATCGCGTACCAGGACCCGGGAGACTCCTGCGACATGGGCCGGCTGGTGCTCGGCGAACCGACGCTGAGCAAGTAGCGGTACGGACATACGGACGGCCCCGCACCGGAACTCCGGTGCGGGGCCGCTCACATGTCCGTACGAGAAGAGGCTCAGCCCTCGCTGACGCCCAGCTTCTCCAGGATCAGGTCCTTGACCTTCGCCGCGTCCGCCTGGCCGCGGGTGGCCTTCATGACCGCACCCACCAGGGCGCCGACCGCCGCGACCTTGCCGCCGCGGATCTTGTCCGCGATGGCCGCGTTGCCCGCGATGGCCTCGTCGACCGCCGTACCGAGCGCGCCGTCGTCGGAGACGACCTTCAGACCGCGCTTCTCGACGACCGCGTCCGGGGTGCCCTCGCCGGCGAGAACGCCCTCGATGACCTGGCGGGCCAGCTTGTCGTTCAGGTCGCCGGAGGCGACCAGGGCGGAGACCCGGGCCACGTCCGACGGGGTGATCGCCAGCTCCTCCAGGGAGACGCCCTGCTCGTTGGACGAGCGGGCGAGCTCGCCCATCCACCACTTGCGGGCCGACGTCGCGTCCGCGCCCGCCTCGATCGTGGCGACGATCGAGTCGACCGCGCCCGCGTTGAGGATGGACTGCATGTCCAGCTCGGACACGCCCCACTCCTCGCGCAGCCGGTTGCGGCGCAGGCGCGGCAGCTCGGGCAGCCCGCCGCGCAGCTCCTCGACCCAGGCACGGGCCGGGGCCACGGGGACGAGGTCGGGCTCCGGGAAGTACCGGTAGTCCTCGGCGTTGTCCTTGATCCGGCCGGAGGTGGTGGAGCCGTCGTCCTCGTGGAAGTGACGGGTCTCCTGGATGATCGTGCCACCGGCGGTGAGCACGGCCGCGTGGCGCTGGATCTCGAAGCGCGCCGCCCGCTCCACCGAACGGAGCGAGTTGACGTTCTTCGTCTCCGAGCGGGTGCCGAACTTCTCGACGCCGTGCGGACGCAGCGACAGGTTCACGTCGCAGCGCATCTGGCCCTTGTCCATGCGCGCCTCGGAGACACCGAGGGCGCGGATCAGCTCGCGCAGCTCGGCGACGTACGCCTTGGCGACCTCGGGGGCCCGCTCGCCCGCACCCTCGATCGGCTTGGTGACGATCTCGATGAGCGGGATGCCGGCCCGGTTGTAGTCCAGCAGGGAGTGGGACGCGCCGTGGATGCGGCCGGTGGCGCCGCCTACGTGCAGCGACTTGCCGGTGTCCTCCTCCATGTGGGCGCGCTCGATCTCCACGCGGAAGATCTCGCCGTCCTCCAGCTGGACGTCCAGGTAGCCGTTGAAGGCGATCGGCTCGTCGTACTGGGAGGTCTGGAAGTTCTTCGGCATGTCCGGATAGAAGTAGTTCTTCCGGGCGAAGCGGCACCACTCGGCGATCTCGCAGTTCAGCGCGAGGCCGATCTTGATGGCGGACTCGACGCCGATCGCGTTGACCACCGGCAGCGAGCCGGGCATGCCGAGGCACGTCGGGCAGGTCTGCGAGTTCGGCTCCGCGCCCAGCTCGGTCGAGCAGCCGCAGAACATCTTCGTCTTGGTGCCGAGCTCGACATGGACCTCCAGGCCCATGACGGGGTCGAACGCCGCGAGCGCCGCGTCGTACGACAGCAGTTCAGTGACGGTCACAGTGAGACTTTCCCTCTCAGCCCAGCAGGACGTCGTCGTCGCCCAGGCGCTTCAGCTCCCGGTAGAGGATCGCCAGGCCGGTAACGATGGCGGCGGCGGACACGGCGGAGTCGATCAGCCGCAGCATGTCGTTGTCGTTGCGGGCCAGCTTGACCTGCTTCGCAACACTCACCGCACCGAAGGCGGTGGTCGCCAGCGAGACGTAGACGCCGGTCTTGGACTTCTTGAAGTTCTTGGCCTTCTTTGCCATGGCACTCACAGCGACGGAGCCTCCTCAAGCAGCGGATGCCCCCACTTTTCCACGAATGCGGCCTCGACGGCGGCGCCGACCTTGTAGAGCCGGTCGTCCTTCAGGGCGGGAGCGATGATCTGCAGGCCGACCGGCAGCCCGTCCTCGGGCGCGAGGCCGCACGGCAGCGACATAGCGGCGTTGCCGGCCAGGTTGGTCGGAATGGTGCACAGGTCCGCGAGGTACATCGCCATCGGGTCGTCGGCGCGCTCGCCGATCGGGAAGGCGGTGGTGGGGGTCGTCGGGGAGACGATCACGTCCACCTCCTCGAAGGCCTTCTCGAACTCGCGGGTGATGAGGGTGCGGACCTTCTGGGCCGAGCCGTAGTACGCGTCGTAGTAGCCGGAGCTCAGCGCGTACGTACCCAGGATGATGCGGCGCTTGACCTCGTCGCCGAAGCCGGCCTCACGGGTGAGGGCGGTGACGTCCTCGGCGGACCGCGTGCCGTCGTCGCCGACCCGCAGGCCGTAGCGCATGGCGTCGAAGCGGGCCAGGTTCGAGGAGCACTCGGACGGCGCGATGAGGTAGTACGCCGAAAGGGCGAGGTCGAAGGTCGGGCAGTCCAGCTCGACGATCTCGGCGCCCAGCGACCTGAGCAGCTCGACGGACTCGTCGAAGCGCTGCACGACACCGGCCTGGTAGCCCTCGCCGCGGAACTGCTTGACGACGCCGACGCGCATGCCGGCGACCGAGCCGTTCCGGGCGGCCTCGACGACCGGCGGGACCGGGGCGTCGATGGAGGTCGAGTCGAGCGGGTCGTGCCCGGCGATCGCCTCGTGCAGGAGGGCCGCGTCCAGGACCGTACGGGCGCAGGGGCCGCCCTGGTCGAGGGAGGAGGAGAAGGCCACCATGCCGTAGCGGGAGACCGCGCCGTAGGTCGGCTTGACGCCGACCGTGCCGGTGACGGCGGCGGGCTGGCGGATGGAGCCGCCGGTGTCCGTGCCGATGGCGAGCGGGGCCTCGTACGCCGCGAGGGCGGCCGAGGAGCCACCGCCGGAGCCGCCGGGGATCCGGGTCAGGTCCCAGGGGTTGCCGGTCGGACCGTAGGCGCTGTTCTCCGTGGAGGAGCCCATCGCGAACTCGTCCATGTTCGTCTTGCCGAGGATGACGACGTCGGCGGCCTTGAGGTTCTTGACCAGGGTCGCGTCGTACGGCGGGATCCAGCCCTCCAGCATCTTCGAACCGACGGTCGTCGGAATGCCGACCGTGGTGAAGATGTCCTTGAGGGCGAGCGGGACGCCGGCCAGCGGGCCGAGCTTCTCGCCGCGGGCACGCTTCTCGTCGACGGCGCGCGCCTGCGCGAGGGCGCCCTCGCGGTCGACGTGCAGGAAGGCGTGGACCTTCTCGTCGACGGCCTCGATGCGGGCGAGGTGGGCCTCGGTGACCTGGACCGCGGTGAGCTCGCCGGCGGCGATCTTCCCAGCGATCTCGGCGGCCGTGAGCTTGATGATGATGTTGTCCGTCATGACGTGTTAGTCCTCCCCCAGGATCTGCGGCACCTTGAAACGCTGCTGCTCCTGGGCCGGGGCGCCGGAGAGCGCCTGCTCGGGGGTGAGCGACGGACGGACCTCGTCCGCGCGCATGACATTGGTCAGCGGCAGCGGGTGGGAGGTCGGCGGTACGTCTTGGTCGGCGACCTCGGAGACGCGGGCGACCGCGCCGATGATGTCGTCGAGCTGGCCGGCGAAGTGATCGAGTTCTTCGCCCTTCAGCTCCAGACGCGCCAGCCGTGCGAGGTGGGCGACCTCCTCGCGCGTGATGCCAGGCATGCGGATCCTCACGGGGTGAGCTTGATGGTATTGGCCCATCCTATGGGGCCGGTGCCACTCCCCGTGAAACGGTCGGGCCGGACGGGGCGGGCCCTACGGGACGACCTGGCCCGAGGAGTGGTCGACGTCGACCTCGGTGGCCAGGTCGGCGGCGAGGTCGGCGGCGATGTCGACGGGCCGGCGCCAGCCGCGCTCGCCGCGCGCCAGCAGCCAGGCCGTCGCCTCGGCGGGCGGCATCGCGGCGGCGACCAGCCAGCCCTGGACGGCGTCGCAGCCCAGGTCACGGAGGCGCTCCCAGGTCTCGTCGTCCTCCACTCCCTCGGCGACGACGAGGAGGCCGAGGGAGTGGGCGAGGTCGAGGGTGCAGCGGACGATCTCGGCGTCCTCGGTGTCGACGGCGAGCCGGGCGACGAAGGAGCGGTCGATCTTCAGTTCGCTGACGGGCAGCCGGCGCAGGTGGACGAGGGAGGAGTAGCCGGTGCCGAAGTCGTCGAGGGACATCTTGACGCCGTGGCCGGTGAGGCCGTTCAGGGTGTCGGCGGCCCGCTGGGGGTCCTCCAGGAGCACGTGCTCCGTTATCTCCAGCTGGAGGGCGCCGGCCGGGACGCCGTGTCGGGCGAGGCGGGCGGCGACGGCGCCCGCGAAGCCGGGGGTGTGGACGTCCC
Source organism: Streptomyces sp. NPDC058650 (assembly GCF_042717315.1). Taxonomy (NCBI): domain Bacteria; kingdom Bacillati; phylum Actinomycetota; class Actinomycetes; order Kitasatosporales; family Streptomycetaceae; genus Streptomyces; species Streptomyces sp. NPDC058650. The sequence goes on along the minus strand of NZ_JBHXRL010000002.1, from coordinate 261,985 downwards.
GCGGCGAGACGTTGACCGCCACCGGGACGTTGAGGCCCTGGGCGCGCCAGCGGGCGACCTGGGCGAGGGCGGTCTCCAGGACGTACTCGGTGAGGTGGGGCATCAGGCCGGAGGACTCGGCGATGGCGATGAACTCGTCCGGCGGGACCTTCCCGCGCTCCGGGTGGACCCAGCGGACGAGCGCCTCCAGGCCGGCGACCTGGCCGTCGAAGCGGACCTTGGGCTGGTAGTGGAGTTCGACGTCGCCGGCGTCGAGGGCGCGGCGCAGGTCGCCGAGGAGGCCGAGCCGGTCGGGGGTGTTGGAGTCGCGCTTGGACTCGTAGACCTCGACGCCCGTGCGGTCCCGCTTGGCCTGGTACATGGCGACGTCGGCACGGCGCAGCAGGCCCTCGGCGTCGAGGGCGTGGTCGGGGAAGACGGCGACGCCGGCGCTGGCCTCCAGGACGAGGGTGAGTCCGTCGAGGTCGAGCGGGGAGGAGAGTTCGGCGACGAGGTGGCGGGCGACGCGCTGGGCGCTGGTGGTGGAGTCGGCGGTGGGCAGCAGGACGGCGAACTCGTCGCCGCCGAGCCGGGCGGCCTCGGCGCCGCGGGGCAGGGCGAGGCGCAGCCGGTCGGCGATCTGGAGGAGCAGCCGGTCGCCCGCGAGGTGTCCGAGGGTGTCGTTGACCGATCTGAACCGGTCGAGGTCGATCAGGACGAGGGCGGCGCGGGCGCCTTCGCCCTCGGCCTCCTCCAGGGCCGTCCAGGCCCGTTCCAGGAGCCACTGGCGGTTCGGGAGTCCGGTCAGCGGGTCGCGCAGCTGTTCCTCGGCGCGGGCCCGGGCGATCCAGAGGGTGGAGTCGAGGGCGATGAGGGGGACGGCGAAGAGGGGCAGGAGGACGGGCCGGGTGGCGGCGACGACGCAGATGAGCGGGGCGATGCCGAGCAGGGCGACGGCGACGAGCCCCTGCCGGAGGAGGGCGGTGCGGGCGATGGTGGGCAGTCCGCGGCCCTGGGGCGCGAGCGTGTACCACAGCAGGACCCGGGTCACCACGAGGTAGGCGGCCGCGGCGAGGACGACTTCCGGGAGGTCCCCGATCGCCCAGTCGAGGGGCTGCCAGGGCTCCTCGACGGTCGGTACGTCTCCGAAGAGGGCGAGGACGAGGGCGGCGGCGCCGACCCCGAGGACGTCGGCGGCGCCGTGCAGCAGGCCCTGTCGCCAGCGGTGCCGGCGGGCGGCGCCGACGAGGGCGACGACGGTCAGCGAGACGAGTCCGGCGGGCACCCAGCCGTACAGCAGGAGCACGGCGAGGGTGAGGGCGGCGCCGGAGCCCGTGCCGCCCCACCAGCGGTCGCGGCCGAGTGCGACCAGGTGGCCGACGATGAGGCCGGTGAGGACGGCGAGGGACCAGCCGGCGGCCCCGCCGGGGAAGAGTCCGTGTCCGGTGCTCAGGGCCCGCTGGAGGCCGACGACGAGCACGACGGCGGCGATGCCCACCACGGCTGCGGGCAGCCGGGAGGTGAGGCCCGTGGGGACCACACGGCCGTACGGCCGTGGGGCCGGGGCGGCGCTCTCGGTCGGTTCCATTCCCGTCCCTCTCACAGGCGGCGGTGCCGTCGGTGTGCGATGGGCCGCGCTCGCGCGGCCGTCCGTGGTCCGGCCGTCCGCCATGCGGCCGCCACCGGGCGGCCGTTCCTCATGCCACTGGGCCGTTCGTCCTGGCGCGCACGACCGGCAGCCCTCGCGCGGACGTGCGGGACAGGACGCACGGTCACCACAGTAGGCCGCCGAGGGCTCCGACGGGCAGCGCTCTCCCTGTCTTGCCCGAATGCGACCCGGCCACCCGTAACGATCTGGTATGCGCCGAACGGGTGACCTCCCAGGGGGCCGGCGGCGGCTATTCGGCGACCGGTACCGCGGCCTCGCGAGCGGCTTCGGGACCTTGTTCGAGCAGGACGGAGAAGCCTTCCTCGTCCAGAACCGGAACCTTCAGCTGCATCGCCTTGTCGTACTTCGAACCAGGGTTTTCGCCCACGACCACGAAGGCGGTCTTCTTCGAAACGGAACCGGTCACCTTCGCTCCGAGCGCCTGGAGGGATTCTTTTGCGCCATCCCTGGTGAACTTCTCCAGGGTGCCGGTCACGACGACCGTGAGACCTTCCAGCGGACGCGGTCCGACGTCCTCACCGGCGCCCTCGTCCTCCAGCGTCACTCCGGCGGCGCGCCACTTGCGCACGATCTCGCGGTGCCAGTCCTCGGCGAACCACTGCTTCACCGCGGCCGCGATGATCCCGCCGACACCGTCGACGGCCGCCAGCTCCTCCTCGCTCGCCTGCTCGATCCGCTCCAGGGAGCGGAACTCACGGGCCAGCGCCTCGGCCGCGACCGGACCCACGTGCCGGATCGACAGACCGTTGATGAAGCGGGCGAGCGGCCGCTCCTTGGCCGCCGCGATGTTCTCCAGCATCGACAGGGCGTTCTTCTTCGGCTCGCCCTTCTGGTTGGCGAAGACCGTGACGATCTTCTCCTCGCCGGTCTTCGGGTCCCGCTTGGGCAGCCCGCTGTCCGGGTCGAGGACGTACGCCTTGATCGGCAGCAGCTGCTCGATGGTGAGGTCGAAGAGGTCGCCCTCGTCGACGAGCGGCGGTGGGGGCGCCCCCTGCTCGTAGAGCTCGGGGGAGGGCTCCAGGGGGCGGGTCAGCGCCGCCGCCGCCACCGAACCGAAGTTCTCGATGTCCAGGCACTGGCGCCCGGCGAGGAAGAAGAGCCGCTCGCGCAACTGGGCAGGGCAGGTCCGCGCGTTCGGGCAGCGGAGGTCGATGTCGCCCTCCTTCATCGCCTTCAGCGGCGTCCCGCACTCCGGGCACTCGGCGGGCATCACGAACTCCCGCTCGCTGCCGTCCCGCAGGTCGGCGACCGGCCCGAGGATCTCGGGGATCACGTCTCCGGCCTTGCGCAGAACGACCGTGTCGCCGATCAGCACGCCCTTGGCCTTCACCACCTCCTGGTTGTGGAGGGTGGCGAACTCGACCTCGGAGCCGGCCACGGTCACCGGCTCCACCTGCGCGTACGGCGTGACGCGCCCGGTGCGGCCGACGCCGACCTTGATGTCGACCAGCTTGGTGTTGACCTCCTCCGGCGCGTACTTCCAGGCGATGGCCCAGCGGGGGGCGCGCGCCGTGGAGCCGAGCCGGCCCTGGAGCGGGATCTCGTCGAGCTTGACGACGACCCCGTCGATCTCGTGCTCGACGGAGTGACGGTTCTCGCCGAAGTACGCGATGAACTCCCGCACGCCGTCGAGCGAGTCGACCACCCGATTGTGCCGGGCGGTCGGCAGGCCCCACTCGTGGAGCAGCTCGTACGTCTCCGCGAGCCGGGAGATCTCGAAGCCCTCGCGGGCGCCGATGCCGTGGACCACCATGTGGAGCGGGCGGGAGGCGGTGACCTTGGGGTCCTTCTGGCGCAGCGAACCGGCGGCCGCGTTCCGCGGGTTGGCGAAGGGCTTGTCCCCCGCCTCCACCAGGCGGGCGTTGAGCCCCTCGAAGGCCTCCATCGGGAAGTAGACCTCGCCGCGGATCTCGACGAGGTCCGGGACGCGGTCGCCGTGCAGCCGGTCCGGGATGTCGGCGATCGTCCGTACGTTGGGCGTGATGTCCTCGCCCGCGCGGCCGTCGCCGCGGGTCGCGGCCCGGGTCAGCCGTCCGTGCTCGTACGTGAGGTTCACGGCGAGGCCGTCGACCTTGAGCTCGCACAGGTAGTGGTAGTCGGGGGTGCCGACGTCCCGCGCGATCCGGTCGGCCCAGGCGGCCAGTTCCTCGTCGTCGAAGGCGTTGTCCAGGGAGAGCATGCGCTCCCGGTGCTCGACGGAGGCGAAGTCGGTCTCGTACTGCCCGGCGACCTTCTGGGTCGGCGAGTCCGGCGTCCGCAGCTCCGGGTACTCCTCCTCCAGCGCTTCGAGCGTGCGCAGGAGCGTGTCGAACTCGCCGTCGCTGATGACCGGCTGGTCCTTCACGTAGTACCGGAAGCGGTGCTCCTCGATCCGCTCCGCCAGGTCGGCGTGCTTCTCCCGTGCCTCGGCGGGCAGGGCCCCCTGTTCGACTGCCACCTTCGTCCGTCCTCCCGTGCCTCGAAACCCGGTCACTCTGGGTTGTCCGCCAGCGATCTCGCCGCCCGGGCGCAGTGGGCGAGCGCCGCGCGGGCGTAGGCGGGCGAAGCGCCCGCGAGCCCGCACGTGGGGGTGACGACCACGGACTCCGCGAGAGTCCCCGGATTCAGCCCCAGCCTGCGCCACAGCGTCCTGACACCCATGACGCTACCGCCCGGGTCCGACAACGGGCCGTCGGTGGACGGCACCACACCGGTGAAGAGCTTCGTGCCCGCTTCCACGGCCTCGCCGATCGGCTCCTCGTCACGTTCGGTGAGGAGCCCGAAGTCGAACGAGACCCCGGCGACGCCGGCCCGGCGCAGCAGCGCGAAGGGGACGTCGGGGGCGCAGGAGTGGACGACGACCGGTCCGTCGTGGACCGCGAAGACGTCCCGCAGGGCGCTCTCGACGACCTGCCGGTCGACGGCCCGGTAGGTGCGGTAGCCGCTCGCGGTACGGACCTGTCCGCGCAGGACGGGCGTGAGCGAGGGTTCGTCGAGCTGGAGGACGATCCGGGCCCCGGGGATCCGCTTGGCCAGCTCCGCGAGGTGGGTGCGGAGCCCCTCCGCGAGGGAGCCGACCAGATCGCGGCAGGCGCCCGCGTCGCCGAGGGCCGCCTCGCCCCCGCGCAGCTCCAGGGCCGTGGCGAGCGTCCACGGGCCGACGGCCTGGACCTTGAGCGGGCCCTCGTACCCCTGGGTGAACTCCTCCAGGGCGTCCAGGTCCTCGCCGAGCCAGGAGCGGGCCCGCTTGGTGTCCCGGCCGGGCCGGTCGCTGATCCGCCAGCCGCTCGGCTCGACGTGCGCGTACAGGTCGACGAGCATCCCGATGGTCCGGCCGATCATGTCGGCGCCGGGCCCGCGGGCGGGCAGCTCCGCGAGGAAGGGGAAGTCCTCGAAGGAGCCGGTGACCGTCTTCGCGGCCTCGCGGGCGTCGCCGCCGGGCAGGGACCCGACGCCGGTGGCGGGACCGAAGGCCCTCGCGTCGCCCTTGTCTGCGTCTGTTTCGCTCATGCCTGTCGCCCCGGACGGACGGTCAGGTCGTTGATCTCAGCGTCGCGCGGCAGGTCGATCGCGGTGAGGATCGCCGTCGCGACCGACTCCGGGTCGATCCACTTCGACGCGTCGTACTCCTTGCCCTCCTGCTGGTGCACCTTGGCCTGCATGGGGCTCGCGGTGCGGCCCGGGTAGACCGAGGTCACCCGCACGCCGTTGGCGTGCTCCTCGTGGCGCAGGGAGTCCGCGAGGGCCTTGAGGCCGTGCTTGGAGGCGGCGTACGCGCTCCACTCGGCGTGCGCGGCGAGCCCGGCACCCGAGTTCACGAAGACGACGTGGCCCTGGGAGACCCGCAGCTGGGGCAGGAGGTGCCGGGTCAGCTCGGCCGGGGCGACCAGGTTGACGTTGAGCTGGTGGTGCCAGGTCTTCGGGGTGAGCTCCCCGACCGGCCCGAGGTCGACGACGCCCGCGATGTGCAGCAGGCTGTCCACCTGCTCCGGCATGGTCTGGTGCGAGAAGGCCCAGGACAGCCGGTCCGGGTCGGCCAGGTCCCCGACGAGCGTCCGCGCCCCGGGGAACCGCGCGGCAAGCTCCTTGGCGCGGCCCGCGTCGCGCGCGTGCAGCACGAGTTCGTCCCCGCGCGCGTGGAGGCGGCGCGCGACGGCCGCGCCGATGCCGGAACCGGCTCCGGTGATCACATGTGTAGCCATGGGCACCATGCTCGCATCAGCGGGACGCGATGTTCCCCTCAAGGTGGGCGAGGGCCGTCGGGCCGTCCTCCGCGAAGAAGACGAGGTCGGTGAGCGGGATCGGCAGGAAGCCCTCGTCCTCCATGCGGCGGAGCTGGGTCTTCAGGCCGTCGTAGAAGCCCGCCGTGTTGAGCAGGACGACCGGCTTGGTGTGCCGGCCGTGCTTCTTCAGCTCCAGGATCTCGGTGGCCTCGTCGAGGGTGCCGATGCCGCCGACCATGACGACGATCGCGTCGGACTTGGCGAGGAGGAGCGCCTTGCGCTCGGCCAGGTCCCGGGCGACGACCATCTGGTCCGTACCGGGGCGGGCCTTGGCCTGGAGGAAGTCGACGGAGACGCCGACGAGCCGGCCGCCCGCGTCCTCGACGCCGTCCGCGACGACCTTCATCAGGCCCGTGTCGGAGCCGCCCCAGACGAGGGTGTGGCCGGCCTTGCCGAGGAGGCCGGCGAACTCGCGCGCCGGAGCCGTGTAGCGCTCGTCGAGATCGGCGGCGGAGAGGAAGACGCAGATGTTCATGCGCTCCACCGTAGGGGGTGACCAGCGGCTTCCCGGACCTCCGCCGGCCGGTTACGCCGGGGTGGGCTCCGTCGTGCGGCGGGTCGTCGTGGCGATCGTGGCCGAGCCGACGACGCGCGTGCCGTCGTAGAGCACGATCGCCTGGCCGGGGGCCACGCCGCGGACCGGCTCGTCGAAGGTGACCGTGAGCTCGCCGTCCGCCAGGATTGCCGTCACCTCGGTCTCGCCGCCGTGGGCGCGCAGCTGGGCCGTGTAGCGGCCGGAGCCCTCGGGGGCCGTGCCGCACCAGCGGGGCTTGATCGCGGTGAGGGCGGTGACGTCCAGGGCCTCGGCGGGGCCGACCGTGACCGTGTTGTTCACGGGCGAGATGTCGAGGACGTAGCGGGGCTTGCCGTCCGCGGCCGGGTGGCCGATCCGCAGCCCCTTGCGCTGGCCGATGGTGAAGCCGTACGCGCCGTCGTGGCTGCCGATCTTCGCGCCCGCCTCGTCGACGATGTCGCCCTCCGCCTTGCCCAGGCGGGAGGCGAGGAAGCCCTGGGTGTCGCCGTCGGCGATGAAGCAGATGTCGTGGCTGTCGGGCTTCTTGGCGACCGCGAGCCCGCGCCGCTCGGCCTCCGCCCGGATCTCGTCCTTGGTGGTGAGGGTGTCGCCGAGGGGGAACATCGCGTGGGCGAGCTGCTTCTCGTCGAGCACGCCGAGGACGTACGACTGGTCCTTGGCCATGTCGGAGGCGCGGTGCAGCTCGCGCGTGCCGTCGTCGTTGAGGACGACCGTGGCGTAGTGACCGGTGCAGACCGCGTCGAAGCCGAGGGCGAGGGCCTTGTCGAGCAGCGCCGCGAACTTGATCTTCTCGTTGCAGCGGAGGCAGGGGTTGGGCGTGCGGCCCGCCTCGTACTCGGCGACGAAGTCGTCGACGACGTCCTCGCGGAACCGCTCGGCGAGGTCCCACACGTAGAACGGGATGCCGATGACGTCGGCGGCCCGGCGCGCGTCGCGCGAGTCCTCGATCGTGCAGCAGCCGCGCGCTCCGGTGCGGAACGACTGCGGGTTCGCGGAGAGCGCGAGGTGCACGCCGGTGACGTCGTGGCCCGCTTCGGCGGCACGGGCGGCGGCGACGGCGGAGTCCACGCCGCCGGACATGGCGGCGAGGACCCGGAGGGGGCGGGGGCGCGAGGGCGGAGTCTGAGTCATAGCCCTACCAGGGTACGGGGCCCGGGAACCATGGTCGCGGGAGTAAGCGTTCTCTTGGGCATGGGGAGCAAGGGGAGCGGTGCGGACAGGCGGGTGGGGCGGCGGGCCGTCCTGCTCGGCGGCGGGGTCGCCGTGCTGGGCACGGCCGCGCTGGCCAGGGACGAGCTGGCGCGCGCGTGGTGGCGGCTGCCGGGGATGGAGGGGAAGCGCGTCGAGGGCGAGCTCGACCACAAGCGCGCCGAGTGGACGTCGGCGGCGGAGGCGAACTGGCGGCGGGCCGACCGGCCGGACGACTACGGGATAGACCGGGTCGTGATCCATGTCGTGCAGGGCAGTTACGCGACCGCGCTGAAGGTCTTCAAGAACCCGTGGCACGGGGCCGCCACGCACTACGTCGTCCGCAAGGACGGCCATGTGGCGCAGATGATCCGGGAGCTCGACGTCGCGTTCCACGCGGGGAACCGCGACATGAACGAGCGGAGCATCGGCATCGAGCACGAGGGGTTCGTCGACCGGCCGCAGGACTTCACGGCGGCGATGTACGCGGGGTCGGCGCGGCTGACGGCCGACATCTGCGCCCGGCACGGGATACCCGTGGACCGGGAGCACATCATCGGGCACGTGGAGGTCGAGGGCACCGACCACACCGACCCCGGGCCGCACTGGGACTGGGACCGCTACCTGCGGCTCGTGCGCGAGGCGTCGAAGAAGCCCGTGTGAACCGGACGTGCCGGGCGTCCCCCGGCCGAGGCCCGCGCCTCAGCTAAGGCCCGCGGTCCTCGCCCGTTCCACGGCCGGGCCGATCGCCTCGGCGACGGCCGTCACGTCCTCCTCGGTGGAGGTGTGGCCCAGGGAGAAGCGCAGGGTGCCCCGGGCCAGGTCCGGGTCGGTGCCCGTGGCCAGCAGGACGTGGCTGGGCTGGGCGATGCCGGCGGTGCAGGCGGAGCCGGTGGAGCAGGCGATGCCGGCGGCGTCGAGCAGCAGGAGCAGGGAGTCGCCCTCGCAGCCCGGGAAGGTGAAGTGGGCGTTGGCGGGGAGCCGCTCGACGGGGTCGCCGCCGAGGATCGCGTCGGGGACGGTCGTCCGGACGGCGGTGACGAGTGCGTCGCGCAGGGCGCCGACCTCGCGGGCGAACTCCTCGCGGCGCTCGGTGGCGAGCCGGGCGGCGACGGCGAAGGCGGCGACGGCGGGCACGTCGAGGGTGCCGGAGCGCACGTGCCGCTCCTGGCCGCCGCCGTGCAGGACGGGGACGGGGGCGTACTCGCGGCCGAGGAGCAGGGCGCCGATCCCGTACGGGCCGCCGATCTTGTGGCCGGAGACGGTCATCGCGGCGAGGCCGGAGGCGGCGAAGTCGACCGGGACCTGACCGACGGCCTGGACGGCGTCGGCGTGCAGGGGGACGCCGAACTCGGCGGCGACGTCGGCGAGTCCGCGGACCGGCATGACGGTGCCGATCTCGTTGTTCGCCCACATGACGGTGGCGAGGGCGACGGACCCGGGGTCGCGGGCGATCGCCTCGCGCAGGGCCTCGGGGTGGACCCGGCCGTAGCGGTCGACGGGCAGGTACTCGACGTCGGCGCCCTCGTGGGTGGCGAGCCAGTCGACGGCGTCGAGGACGGCGTGGTGCTCGACCGGGCTGGCGAGGACGCGGGTACGGCGCGGGTCGGCGTCGCGGCGGGCCCAGTAGAGGCCCTTCACGGCGAGGTTGTCGGCCTCGGTGCCGCCGGAGGTGAGGACGACCTCGCTGGGCCGCGCGCCGAGCGCGGCGGCGAGCATCTCGCGCCCTTCCTCTACGGTCCGCCGGGCGCGCCGGCCGGCGGCGTGCAGGGAGGAGGCGTTGCCCGTGACGGCGAGGTGGGCGGTCATCGCCTCGATCGCCTCGGGCAGCATGGGCGTGGTCGCGGCGTGGTCGAGGTAAGCCATGGTGGGTCGATTCTACGAGTCCACCACGGCGGCCTCGGCGTCCGGCCTGTTTACGCTCCTGCTCACACCGTCACGCGGGTCGCCCGGGGGTTCAGGCGCGCGGGGCGCGGGCCAGTTGGCGGGACTGGGCGACCAGGCGGTCGGCGCTGTCCCAGACCTCGGCGTCCTCCTCCAGGAAGCCGCCGGCGAGGTTACGGGTCGTGATGGAGACCCGCAGGGGGCCGGGGGCCGGGCGGCAGCGGACGTGGGTGGTGAGCTCCACGGTCGGGGTCCAGCCCTTGAGGCCGAGCTCGAAGGAGGTCGGCGGCAGCGCGTCGACCGTGAGCAGCAGGGAGAGCGCGTCCGGCTCGCGGCCGTCGGCGAGTCCGAACCAGGCCCGCATCTCGCCCTTGCCCGACGGGGCGCCGACGGCCCAGCCCACGCACGCCGGGTCGAGGCGGAGGTCCAGGCGGTCGGCGATGGCGGAGGAGCCGGGGATCCTCGGGGCCGGGTTGTCGGCGGCGCTGAAGCAGTTCTCGATCGGGGCGAACGCGGGCGGCGTCGCGGTGGTGCGGACGTCGTCGGCGAGGGCGTCGAGGTCGCCGTACGAGGCGAGGACGCGGATGCGTTCGACCTCGGTGCCGTCCTCGGCGTACTGGAAGAGCGAGGCCTGCCCGGTGGAGAGGGTCCGGCCGGTACGGACGGTCTCGGTCCGGATCACCGCGGGACCGGGCACGGACGGCGTGAGGTAGTGCGCCGAGATCGTGAACGGGTCGGGGTGCGGGAGGTGGTCGCCGAGGGCGCGGCCGAGCAGGGCGAGGAGGTAGCCGCCGTTGACGGCCTGGATGATCGTCCAGCCGGCGGAGAGGTCGGCGTCGTAGACGCCGGGGGCCCGGAGGGTGACGGCGGTGTCGCGGTCGAACTCGCTCGCGGTCTCGACGGCGGTCGTCGCGGCGGTCGTCTCGGTGCTCGTGCTCATGGTTCCGACGGTACACCGGCTCATTACTGAGCGGTAGCTTTTTGTGGTTCCTCGCGGGCGGAGGAGCGGCGGTTCCAGGCGCGGGGCGCGCGCCAGTGGTAGTGCATCGCGAGGAGCCGGAGGACGAAGGCCGTGAGGACGGCGGCGCCGCTGGTGAAGGCGTTCAGCATGTCGAAGCGGATGCAGAGGACGACCATCGTCGCTCCGACGATCGCGGGGACGGCGTACAGGTCCCGGTCCCAGCGCAGCAGCGACGGCACCTCGTTGGCGAGCACGTCCCGCAGGACACCGCCGCCGACGGCGGTCGCGAGCCCGAGCGCGGCGGAGGAGGTGAGGCCGAGGCCGTAGTCGTACGCCTTCGTCGTGCCGGTCACGCAGAACAGCCCGAGGCCGGCGGCGTCGAAGACGTTGACGGCGGTCTGGGTCCGCTCGACCTCCGGGTGGAGGAAGAAGACGAGGACGGTCGCGACCAGCGGCATGACGAAGTAGCCGAGATCGGTGAAGGCGGCCGGGGGTACGGCGCCGATGATCAGGTCGCGGAGGAGACCGCCGCCGAGGGCGGTGACCTCGGCGAGGACGGCGATGCCGAAGACGTCGAAGTTCTTGCGGACGGCGAGGAGGGCGCCGGAGATGGCGAAGACGAAGATGCCGACGAGGTCCAGGGCGTGCTGGACGTCGGGGCTGAACAGATCGTGGAGCACCGCCCCATTGTCCCGGTAGTTCCCGTGGGGGCGGCGACTCCCCCACCCCGCCCCTCCCCGAAACCCTGACGGGACCGGGGGCTCCCGCCCCCGCCCCCCGCGCGCGCGTCCGCCGCGCGACGCGGACGACCTGACCGCCCGCCCCGCGGGCGGCACGCCGGAGGCCCCTGCCGCTTCTGCGGCAGGGGCCTCTCGGTGTCACGCCTTCGGAGCGTCGCCCTCGGGCGACGACTGCGGCGCCTCGGCCCCAGGCGCGGCCTTCGCCACTGCCTCGGACTCCGCCGCCGGCTCCGTCGCCTTCTCCTCGGACTTCGTGATCTCGACCGACTCCCGGGCCCCCGGGATCGTCAGGGACTCCGCGTTCTCCGGGTGGTGGCAGGCCACGCGCTGGCCCGGGCGGAGTTCCAGGAGCGGGGGCTCCTGGGTCTTGCAGAGGTCCGTCGCCTTCCAGCAGCGGGTGTGGAAGCGGCAGCCCGGCGGCGGGGCGATCGGGGACGGGACGTCGCCGGTGAGCAGGATGCGGTCGCTCTTGACGCCACGCCGGCGCGGGTCCGGGATCGGGACCGCGGACATCAGGGCCCGGGTGTACGGGTGCATCGGGTTCTCGTACAGGGACTTGCGGTCCGCGAGCTCGACGATCTTGCCGAGGTACATCACCGCGATGCGGTCCGAGACGTGCCGGATGACCGAGAGGTCGTGCGCGATGATCACGTACGTGAGGCCGAGCTCCTGCTGGAGGTCGTCCAGCAGGTTGACCACCTGGGCCTGGATGGAGACGTCCAGGGCCGACACCGGCTCGTCCGCCACCACCAGCTTCGGCTTCAGGGCCAGGGCCCGGGCGATGCCGATGCGCTGGCGCTGGCCGCCCGAGAACTCGTGCGGGTAGCGGTTGTAGTGCTCGGGGTTGAGGCCCACGAGACCCAGGAGGCGCTGGACCTCCTTCCGCACGCCGCCCTCGGGCTCGACGCCCTGGAGCTTGAAGGGCGCGGAGACGATCGTGCCGACCGTGTGGCGCGGGTTCAGCGAGCCGTACGGGTCCTGGAAGATCATCTGGATGTCCCGGCGGAAGGGGCGCATCCCGCCGACTCCCAGGTGGGAGATGTCCTTGCCCTGGAACTCGACCGTGCCGTCGGTCGGTTCGAGCAGCCGGGTGATGAGCCGGCCCATCGTGGACTTGCCGCAGCCGGACTCGCCGACGACGCCGAGGGTCTCACCGGGCAGGACCTCGAAGTCGATCCCGTCGACCGCCTTGACCGCACCGGTCTGGCGCTGGAGCAGCCCCTTCTTGATGGGGAAGTGCTTCTTCAGGCCGGTGACCTTGAGGAGGGGTTCCATGGTCTCGCTCACAGTTTCGGCGCAATCTCTTCGGTCCAGATCCGGGTGCGCTCCTCCTGCGGCATGTGGCAGGCCGAGAAGTGGCGGTCGCCGGCCGGCGCCAGCTCGGGCCGCTGGGTGCGCGTGATGCCGCCCTTGGGGACGTCCGCGTACGGGCAGCGGGGGTTGAAGGCACAGCCGCTCGGGATGTTGATGAGGCTGGGCGGGTTGCCCTTGACCGGGATGAGCCGCTCGGTCTGCTCGCGGTCGATCCTCGGCATCGAGCCGAGCAGACCCCAGGTGTAGGGGTGCTGCGGCTCGTAGAAGACGGATTCGGCCGGTCCGCGCTCGACACAGCGCCCGCCGTACATCACGAGGATGTCGTCGGCGAGCTCGGCGACGACGCCGAGGTCGTGGGTGATGATGACGACCGCCGAGCCGAACTCCTTCTGGAGGTCCCGCATCAGGTCGAGGATCTGCGCCTGCACGGTCACGTCGAGCGCGGTGGTCGGCTCGTCCGCGATGAGCAGTTCGGGGTTGTTGACGAGCGCCATGGCGATCATCGCGCGCTGCCGCATGCCGCCGGAGAACTCGTGCGGGTAGTTCTCGAACCGCTTGGCGGGCTCGGGGATGCCGACCCGGTCGAGGAGTTCGACGGCCCGCCGGCGCGCCGTCTTCTTGTCCACGTTGTTGTGGACGCGGTACGCCTCCACGATCTGGTGACCGATCGTGTAGTACGGGTGCATCGCGGACAGCGGATCCTGGAAGATCATCGCCATCTCGCGGCCGCGCATCCTGCGGACCTCGTCGGGGTCCGCGGAGAGCAGCTCACGGCCGTTGAGCCAGATCTCGCCGGAGATCCTCGCCTTCTGGCGGCCGTACTGGCCGACCGTGTGCAGGCCCATGATGCCGAGCGACGTGACCGACTTGCCGGAGCCGGACTCGCCCACGATGCCGAGGGTCTTGCCCTTCTCCAGCTGGAAGCTGAGGCCGTCGACCGACTTGACCAGACCGTCGTCGGTCGGGAAGTGGATCTTCAGGTCGCGTACGTCGAGGAAGGCGTCCGACGGGGCGTCCTTCGAGCGTGCGACGGGCTCTCCGAGCGCCGCGCCCGTCTTCGTCAGCTTGTCCGTCATGCGAGCCTCACTCGGGGGTCGATCACCGCGTACAGAAGGTCCACGACGAGGTTGGCGATGACCACGCAGGCGGCGGTGATGAGGGTGACGGCCAGGATCAGCGGCAGGTCACGCTCGCTCACGCCCTTGATGGCCAGGCCGCCGAGGCCGTGGAGGCTGAACGCGGTCTCCGTCAGGATCGCGCCGCCGACGAGGGCGCCGAGGTCCATGCCGAAGATGGTCAGGATGGGGGTCATGGTGGAGCGCATCGCGTGCTTGCCGAGCACGACAGGCTCCGGCAGACCCTTGGCCCGGGCGGTACGGATGTAGTCCTCGCCGAGGACCTCCAGCATGGTGGCGCGGGTGAGCCGCGCGTACATCGCCGCGTACAGGAAGGCGAGGGTGACCCAGGGCAGGAGCAGGCCGCCGAACCAGCCGGTGAAGGACTCGGTGATCGGCGTGTACGAGGCGTCGACCCACTGGAGCTGGGTGCGGAAGACGAGCATCGCCAGCATGGCGGTGAAGAAGATGGGGAGCGAGACGCCCGCGAGCGCGGTGATCATCGCCGCGCGGTCGATGATCGTGCCGCGCTTGAGCGCGGAGATCACACCCGTGGACACACCCAGGACCAGCCACAGCACGGCGGCGCCGAGGACCATGGAGAGGGTCACGGGGAAGGCGTCGACGATCATCGTCCACACCTCCTGCTCGGTGCGGAACGAGTAGCCGAAACAGGGCATCGCGCAGTGGATGGTTTCGCCACCGCCCGTGTAGTCCCGGCCGACGAAGATGCCGGAGACGAAGTGCCAGAACTGAACCAGGATCGGCTCGTCCAGGCCCAGCTTCTGACGGATGCCCTCAATGGAAGCCGGATCCGCCTGCTTGCCGACGAACATCGCGGCAGGGTCGCTGCCGGTCATCTTGGGGATGAGGAAGAAGATGCTGAGCGTCACGAGTGTGACGACGAGCAGCATCGCGACGACTGCGAAGAGCCGTCGGACTATGTATGCAAGCATGCGGTCGGCCGGTCGGCGGCAGGGGGATCCGATCGGATCCCCCTGCCGCCGCCCTCGGCCATCACCTGCCCTTCGGACCTGGCGGCGGGTGGTGCGCCGGTGTAGCGGGTCGGATTACTTGACGACGCCGAGCGACGCGTAGTCGTAGCGGCCGTTGTAGGCGTCCGCCGTGTAGACGTTGGTCAGCCGGGAGCTGCGCCAGATGATGTTCTTCTCGTGGGTGAAGGGCAGGTAGACCGCGGCCTCCGAGACCTTCGTGTTGATCTGCTTGTAGAGCTCGCCGGCCTTGTCGGGGTCGGTCTCCTTCAGCGCCTGGTCGAACAGGCCGTTGATGGCCTTGTCGTTCAGCTCGGAGAAGTTGTTGTTACCGCTCTGGAGGATGAAGCGGCCGTCGACCAGCGGCTGGAGGAAGCCCTGCCCGGTCGGGAAGTCGGCGCCCCAGCCCATGATGATGATGCCGTAGCCCTTGTCCTTGACGACCTTCGGCGAACCGATGATGCCGGACGTCTGGGCGCCGTCGAACAGGTCGATCTGGGCGTCGATGCCGACGGCCTTCAGCGACTGCTGGAGGGACTCGGCGGTCGCGATCTCGACCTTCTTGTTGTTGCGGACCGCGATCGTGGTCTTGAAGCCGCTCGGCTTGCCGCACTTCTTGAGCGCGTCCTTCGCCTTGGCGAGGTCCGGCGCGCCGGCGAGCTTGCCGTACGGGTCGGCCTTGGCGTCGGCACCCTTGAGCGCCGGCGGCAGCATGTTGGTGGCGATGTCGCCACCGCCCTGCGGGCCGCCACGGGCGGTCTGGAGGGACTTGGAGTCGGCCGCGTAGATGATGGCCTTGCGGCACTCGACGTTGGGGATCACCGTCTGCGGGAAGACCGCGTAGCGGATGAAGCCCGTCTGCGGGTTGTCGACGTTGCCCTTGTGCTGCTGGAGCACCTTCTGGCGCGCGGCGGCGCCGACACCCGTCGCGTTGATGTCGAGGTCGTACTCGCCCTCCACCAGACGGTTGTCCATGTCGTCGGCGTTCGTGGTGAACGTGACGCTGACGGTGTCCGGCAGGGCCTTGCGGACCGTGTCGGTCTTCGCGTCCCACTTGTCGTTGCGGACGAGCTTGATCGACTTGTTCGGCGTGTACGACTGCCACTTGTACGGGCCGGACGAGAAGGGCTTCAGCTGGTACTTGGCCTTGGTGTCCTTGTCCTGGCGGACCGGGGACGCGGCGGGCATGGCCAGCATCTGCAGGAAGTCACCGTTGGCGACCGGCAGCTTGAAGATGATGGTCTTGTCGTCCGGGGTCTCGATCGCCTTCAGGCCGAGCTTGTCCGCGGAGGTGTCCTTGTACGGGCCCTTGTACTCGCCCTTGGGGTCGAGGACCTGCTGGAGGTAGATCGGGCCGCCGGAGATGACGTCCTGGGCCCAGATGCGCTCGATGCCGTACTTGATGTCCTTGGAGGTGATCGGCTTGCCGTCCTCCCAGGTGACCCCGTCCTTCAGCGTGAAGGTGTAGGTCAGGCCGTCGGCCGAGACCTTGCCGGTGTCGGTGGCGAGGTCCGAGACGAGCTCGGTGGAGGCGGCGCCCGGCTCGGCCTTGAAGGTGACCAGCTGGCGGGTGTAGTAGCGGGCGAAGTCCCACACGAAGCCGTAGTAGCCGCGCTGCGGGTCCCACGAGTCGGCCTCCTGCGAGCCGATGAACTTCAGCTCGCCGCCCTTCTTGTCCGAGGGGTTGGCGACCTTGTTCACGGCGGCGTTGAAGCCGGCCGTGCTCGTCTTGCCGTCCTTGCCTTCGGTCTTGCCACCGCCACCGCCGCACGCGGTGGTGACGACCATCGTGGCCGCTGCCAGCAGCGCGCCCGCGGCGATTCTGCGCCTCTGAGAGCTCATCAGTGTCATGGGTCTCGCAACCTCCGGAGTAGTGACGGCCGTCATGTCGGTCCGCCGTTGGGGGATGAGCCTCCTGTCGCCAGCGGCAGGGGCGGGGCTTGTGTCGTCTTGGGTCCGTCGACGAGCGGTCAGCGGGAGCCCTTCGGGTCGAGCGCGTCACGCACGCCGTCGCCGAAGAGGTTGAACGCCAGGACGGTGATGAAGATCGCGAGGCCGGGGATCACCATGAACACGGGGTCCGCCTCGTACGTGGTGATGGCCGTCGACAGCATCTGGCCCCAGGAAGCGGTGGGAGGCTTCACACCCGCGCCGAGGAAGCTGAGCGCCGCTTCGGTGAGGATGTTGGTGGGGATCATGAGGGTCGCGTAGACCATGATCGGGGCGATCAGGTTGGGCAGCAGCTCGCGGCGCAGGATGTAGAGACGGCCGGCGCCGAGGCTCTGGGCGGCCTCGACGTACTCGCGGTTGCGCAGCGAGAGGGTCTGGCCGCGGACGATGCGGCCCACGTACGGCCAGCCGAAGAAGCCGATCACGACCACCAGGGCGGCGATGCGCACGCCGGAGCCGTCGAGGCCGAGGAGCTGGTTGGGCAGCACCGAGACCAGGGCGATCGTGAAGAGGAGCTGCGGGAAGGCGAGCATGACGTCCATGACCCGGCTGAGGGCCGCGTCGATCCAGCCGCCGAAGTAGCCCGCGACGATGCCGAGCACGGTGCCGAGGACGACCGCGAAGACCGCGGCGAGGAAGGCGACGAGCAGCGAGATCCGGGCGCCGTAGACGATCCGGCTGAAGACGTCGCGGCCGTTGACCGGCTCGACGCCCAGGAGGAAGTCGGAGCTGATGCCGCCCCAGGACCCGATCGGCGTGCCGAAGAGCGGGTCGATCTGGTCCTCGTGGAACTCGTCCGGCGGGTGGCCGAGGAGGCCGACGATGACCGGGGCGAAGATCGCGACCAGGACGAGGAAGACGACGACGAAGGCGCCCGCGAGGGCGAGCTTGTCGCGCTTCAGGCGCGTCCAGGCGATCTGCCAGGGCGAGCGGCCCTGGATCGCCTTGACGGAGGCGTCGGAGGTGCCGGAGTTGTCCGGAGCGCCGGGAGCGTCGGGCGTGCCGACGACGGTGGCGGTCGACTCGCCCGCACTCGTCTCGTGCAGTGGTGCCGTCATCGTGGTGAGGACCCCTCTCGGCCGCCGGTAGCCGGCCCTTGCCCTGCCGCGGGTAGCGGCTCGGTGGAACAACCTGCGGGGCTTCGATTCGAAGGGAGCCGAACGCCCGGTGTTCCGGGGAGTCTTCAATGCGCTTGTGATCACCCGCCAGCCCTGACGAGGAATGTTTGCTCAAACGTGATGCGGTGCTGCGACTTCCGTTATCCGGACGTCGCGATCACCTGAGCGGACCATCTCGGGTCCTCTTCACCGCAATCGGACATGTCGCACAACTAGGCGTTCGAGGTGCGGTATTGGGGCGAACAACGGCCTCCGGAGAAGACTCCGGAGGCCGGTGGGGCGCAGGGGGAAAAGAGTGGCGTCTCAGTATCCGGACGGAGTCGGCGGCGGGTAGCCGTATCCCGGCACGGCGGCGGATCCGCGTCCGGCGTGCGCCTCGCGGTCGTAGAAGGGCCGCGCGTTGGCACTCAGCCAGAGGGCCACCGGGTCGTACGCGTCGGAGAGCGCGACCGTCGAGACGGGCAGCCCGTCCGGCACGGCGGAGATCGACTGGCGCATCATCGCGCGGACGGAGTCGACGGCGGCCGCGGAGGTGTCGTACAGGTCGAGTCCGACGGCGAGGTACGGGGAGCCGAGCGCGGGCTGCACCCAGCCGCGGCGCAGCGACCGAACGGCCGGCGTGCGGTGCGCGTTCTGCGTGAGCAGGGCGTAGAACTGCGGGATCTCCAGTGCGGGTTCGCTGACGCGCAGCGGCCCGGCGGGCATCCGGTCGAGGCCGGTGGCGATGCGGCGCAGGTCGGCCCACGGGATGCCGACGCCGCCGCCGGGAGCGTGCGGATTCAGCCAGATGCCCCAACGGTCGGGGTAGAGGGCGCGGGCCATCTCGCGGCCGGTGACGAGCTCGTGGGCGCGGTTCCAGCCGGAGGCGGCGAGCTCCTGCGCGGAGGTCACACAGGGCGCGTAGCCGAAGCCGTCGACCTCCATGTTCCCGTACTGGGCCTCGGACGAGCCGGGCGAGCCCTGCCAGAGCAGCATCCAGACCTCGCCGTCGGCCAGGGCGTGCAGCAGCCGCTCGTACGCGTCGTAGCGTCCGGGTGCCACCTGGCGCAGCATGTGCTCGACCTGACCGGTCGCAGCGGTGCCTGACGCGCTCACCCTGGGTCCCGCCCCTCTTCCGTTCACCACGTCCGCCCGGACGTCGTCCGTCCGGCTACCGATTCAGTTCAGCTTAAACAGGGTGCCGCTCACCCGGCGGCGCGCTGGTAGAAGGGGCGTACCCGCTCCAGCATCCAGTCGCCGACCGGGTCCTGCGCCATGTCGAGCAGGATGAGGTTGACCGGCCAGGCGACCTCGACGCGGCCGAGGGCGCGGCCGAGGGCGTCCAGGGGAGCGTTGCGGTCGACGCCGTCCCAGGCGGCGAGCTGGACGCCGATGAAGAGGGCGGGTTCGGTGCCCTCGACGCTCGCGAGGGCGCGGCGGGCGGTGGCGACGACGCCCGCGGCCTCGAATTCGGCGGAGGCGGCGGCGAGGAAGTCGACGGGGTCGTCCTGCCAGTCGGGCTCGAAGAGCCGGACGCGGCCGCCGGTGGCCGGGCCGTCGAGCGGGGTGCGGCCGGCGCGGCAGAGTTCCGCCACGGCGGGCGGGGGCAGCGGGACGCCGACGGTGCCACCGGGATTCACGGCGATGCCCAGCTGCGGGGGCAGGCCGCGGGCGAAGTCGCGGGCGGGGGCGACGGTGTAGGACATGTGCGTGCCGACACAGGCGAGGAACTGCTGCTCGGAGCTGAAGACGGGGACGAAGGCCGCGCCGTCGATCTCCATGGTGGCGAGGTCCAGGTCGGGGCTGTCGGGGCCGCCGCCGTTGGGCAGGGGGACCCAGACCGGGCTGCGGCCCAGCACCTCGACGAGTCGGCCCCCTGCGGCGGGGTTGCCGAGCGAGGCGGCCAGCACCTCTTCGAGCTCATTGCCCGGCCACGTCACGTCCACGGTCCCTCTTCCCCTGTCTCGCGCGGGCGCACCCTCCCGCGCCGCCCCGCAGCACCCTAACGCCGCCCTGGCGCCGCCGTGGCCAAAAGCAGTGGGTACGAGCAAGAGAGGGGCCCTCGGGCCGCGCCAGGGTCGACCCTCAGGCCGTGTCGCGGAAGCCGATCCTCCGCAGGGCGTCCGCGGCGTCCCGGTCGAGGAGCGTCGCCGAGGCGCAGCCGTGCGGCAGGGCCCCGGACTCGGCGGCCCGCAGGAGCCGGCCGACGGCCCGCCGGTGCCGGGCGAAGGCGTACGCGGAGACACCGCGGCCCCGGGCGCGCTGGCCGTCGCGCGCGGTGTCCGGGTCGACGTCGAGCAGGACCAGGTGCAGGGCGCCGCCGCGGCGGCGCGCCTCGCGGGCGAGCCAGCCCCGCACCCAGGACTGGGTGCCGCAGTCGTGCACGACGACGCTCGCGCCGGAGCGCAGGGCGTGGCGCAGTCCGGCGTAGTGCGCGACCCGTACCAGGGGGCGGTAGACCGCGTAGGGCAGGAAGCGCGGCATGCGGGCCTCCCAGCGCTCGCGGACGTCCTGGGAGTCGATGCCCCGGCCGTCGGCGGCGCGCCGCATGAGGGTGGACTTGCCGCTGCCGGGCAGCCCGGAGACGACGACGAGGTCGCCGGCGGCGAAGGTGAGGGCACGGGGCCCCCGGCCGCCGCGCTCGCGCAGGTCCCGCAGGAGCCGGCCGCGGCGGCCGGTCCTGGCCCTGGCCCGGGCACGCTGGGTCGGAAGGCCGGTACTGGTTCCGTATGCGCCGGTGTGCTGGATCCCCATCGTTGCTCCCCCTGCCGGGCCTCAGGAGACCCTTGCCCACAAAGTGTAAAGAAGCGGTAATGAGATACAAGTGATGTGCCGCGCGGAGCACGCGTGCAATGATGTGCGCGCCAGGCGCGCTCAGTCGCCATACAACCTCATACCGGCCGCTCGAATCCGCGCGGGAGAGTTCCGGAACGCTCACGCGTCCGGACGCCGAAGGAGCAAGACCCTCCCTTGAATCTCTCAGGCCCCGTACCGCGTGGATGAGGCAGATCTGAAAAGCGGGACACCCTGCCGTGTCCCCACCCAAGGTGCAAGCCGACCTCTCGGTGACGAGATGCTCTCGGTGAACCTCTCAGGTTCCATGACAGATGGGGAGGACGTCCTCGCCCGTCATGTGTTTCGTCACCGAACCGCCCTTGGGATCCGGGAGCCACCCCATGAGCACTGCCCCCCGTCTTACCGCCCTCGATGCGCTGCATCGTTCGCTGGGCGCGACCATGACCGACTTCGCGGGCTGGGACATGCCGCTGCGCTACGCCAGCGAGCGGGACGAGCACATCGCCGTCCGGACCAAGGCGGGCCTCTTCGACCTCTCCCACATGGGTGAGATCACCGTCACCGGGCCGCAGGCCGTCGAGCTCCTCGACCACGCCCTCGTCGGCAACATCTCCACGGTGGGCGTGGGCCGCGCCCGCTACACGATGATCTGCCAGGAGGACGGCGGCATCCTCGACGACCTGATCGTCTACCGCCTCGGCGAGACCGAGTACATGGTCGTCGCGAACGCCTCGAACGCGCAGATCGTCCTGGACGCGCTGACCGAGCGCGCGGCCGGCTTCGACGCCGAGGTCCGCGACGACCGTGACGCGTACGCCCTGATCGCGGTCCAGGGCCCGGAGTCCCCCGGCATCCTGAAGTCGCTCACCGACGCCGACCTGGACGGGCTGAAGTACTACGCCGGCCTGCCCGGCACGGTCGCGGGCGTGCCCGCGCTGATCGCCCGTACCGGCTACACCGGCGAGGACGGCTTCGAGCTGTTCCTGAAGCCCGAGCACGCCGAGGGCGTGTGGAAGGCGCTGACCGAGGCGGGTACCCCGGTCGGCCTCATCCCCTGCGGCCTGTCCTGCCGTGACACGCTCCGCCTGGAGGCGGGCATGCCGCTGTACGGCCACGAGCTGACGACCGCCCTCACCCCCTTCGACGCCGGTCTCGGCCGGGTCGTCAAGTTCGAGAAGACGACCAACGACGGCCGCTTCGTCGGCCGCGAGGCGCTCGAGAAGGCCGCCGAGCGCGCCGAGACCGCCCCGCCGCGCAAGCTCGTCGGCCTGATCGCCGAGGGCCGCCGGGTCCCGCGCGCCGGGTTCTCCGTCGTCAAGGACGGCGTGGTGATCGGCGAGGTGACCTCGGGCGCCCCGTCCCCGACCCTCGGGCAGCCGATCGCGATCGCCTACGTGGACGCGGCGCACGCCACGCCCGGCACCGAGGGTGTAGGTGTGGACATCCGCGGTACCCACGAGCCGTACGAGGTCGTGGCGCTGCCGTTCTACAAGCGCCAGAAGTAGCGCGGCAAGCGCCTTAAGTGACGCAGTCGTCTCATCCCGGGTCTCATCCCGCGAGACCCACGTTCATCAGTACTCCCCCGATCCAGGAGAATCAGGTCATGAGCAACCCCCAGCAGCTGCGCTACACCAAGGAGCACGAGTGGCTGTCGGACGCCGTGGACGGCGTCGCGACGATCGGCATCACGGAGTTCGCGGCCAACGCGCTCGGTGACGTCGTCTACGCCCAGCTCCCCGAGGTCGGCTCGACCGTCACCGCGGGCGAGACCTGCGGCGAGCTGGAGTCGACGAAGTCCGTGAGCGACCTGTACTCCCCCGTCACGGGTGAGGTCGTCGAGGCCAACCAGAACGTGGTGGACGACCCGTCGCTGGTGAACACGGCTCCGTTCGAGGGTGGCTGGCTGTTCAAGGTACGTGTCGCGGGCGAGCCGGACGAGCTGCTCTCCGCCGACGAGTACACCGCGTTCTCCGCCGGCTGAGACCGGGCCCGAGACCCCTAGGGATCGATTCATGTCGCTTCTGAACACTCCCCTCCACGAGCTGGACCCCGACGTCGCCGCCGCCGTCGACGCCGAGCTCCTTCGTCAGCAGTCCACCCTCGAGATGATCGCCTCGGAGAACTTCGCTCCGGTCGCGGTCATGGAGGCCCAGGGCTCCGTCCTCACCAACAAGTACGCCGAGGGCTACCCGGGCCGCCGCTACTACGGCGGCTGCGAGCACGTCGACGTGGCCGAGCAGATCGCGATCGACCGGGTCAAGGACCTGTTCGGCGCCGAGTACGCCAACGTCCAGCCGCACTCCGGCGCCTCCGCGAACCAGGCCGCCCTCTTCGCGATCGCCCAGCCGGGCGACACGATCCTGGGTCTGGACCTGGCGCACGGCGGCCACCTCACCCACGGCATGCGCCTGAACTTCTCCGGCAAGCAGTTCAACGTGGTCGCGTACCACGTGGACGAGGCCGGTCTGGTCGACATGGCCGAGGTCGAGCGCCTCGCCAAGGAGCACCGCCCGAAGGTCATCATCGCGGGCTGGTCCGCCTACCCGCGTCAGCTGGACTTCGCGGAGTTCCGCCGGATCGCCGACGAGGTCGAGGCGTTCCTGTGGGTCGACATGGCCCACTTCGCGGGCCTGGTCGCGGCCGGTCTGCACCCGAACCCGGTCCCGTACGCGGACGTGGTGACCTCCACCACGCACAAGACGCTCGGCGGCCCCCGCGGCGGCATCATCCTCGCGAAGAAGGCGTTCGCGAAGAAGCTGAACTCGTCGGTCTTCCCCGGTTTCCAGGGCGGCCCGCTGGAGCACGTGATCGCGGCCAAGGCCGTCTCCTTCAAGGTCGCGGCCTCGGAGGACTTCAAGGAGCGCCAGCAGCGCACCCTGGACGGCGCCCGCATCCTCGCCGAGCGCCTGGTCCAGGA
This sequence comes from Streptomyces sp. NPDC058650, assembly GCF_042717315.1. Taxonomy (NCBI): domain Bacteria; kingdom Bacillati; phylum Actinomycetota; class Actinomycetes; order Kitasatosporales; family Streptomycetaceae; genus Streptomyces; species Streptomyces sp. NPDC058650. The sequence goes on along the minus strand of NZ_JBHXRL010000002.1, from coordinate 238,586 downwards.
CGACGTCACCGCGCACGGTGTCTCGGTCCTGTCCGGCGGCACGGACGTGCACCTGGTCCTGGTCGACCTGCGGAACTCCGAGCTCGACGGCCAGCAGGCCGAGGACCGTCTCCACGAGGTCGGCATCACGGTCAACCGGAACGCCGTTCCGAACGACCCGCGGCCGCCGATGGTCACCTCGGGTCTGCGCATCGGCACGCCGGCGCTCGCGACCCGCGGCTTCGGCACCGAGGACTTCACCGAGGTCGCCGACATCATCGCGGAGACCCTGAAGCCGGGCTTCGACGACGAGAAGGCCGCGGCCCTCAAGGCCCGGGTGACCGCGCTGGCCGACAAGCACCCGCTGTACCCCGGCCTGAAGTAGTTTCGTACGATTTAGTTCCGGTTTCGTTCGTACGGTATCTCCGGGGCACCGCGCACACTGGACAGTGAGCGTGGTGCCCCACGCCATGTCCGACGCATTCACGCTTCTCTGCACCACCCCGGCAGACAACGGCGTCTAGCCCCCACAAGGAGTCCTTCCGTGGCCATCTCGGTCTTCGACCTGTTCTCGATCGGCATCGGCCCGTCGAGCTCCCACACGGTGGGCCCCATGCGCGCGGCCCGGATGTTCGCCCGCCGGCTCAAGAACGAGGGTCTGCTCGCCCACACGGCGGCCATACGGGCGGAGCTGTACGGCTCGCTGGGCGCGACCGGCCACGGCCACGGCACCCCCAAGGCGGTGCTCCTCGGCCTGGAGGGCAGCTCGCCCCGCACGGTGAACGTCGAGACCGCGGACGAGGAGGTCGAGCGGATCAAGTCGAGCGGCCGGATCAACCTCCTCGGCGCGCACGAGATCCCCTTCGACTTCGACGCCGACCTGATCCTGCACCGCCGCAAGGCGCTCCCGTACCACGCCAACGGGATGACGATCTTCGCGTACGACGCCGAGGGCGCGCTCGTCCTGGAGAAGACGTACTACTCGGTCGGCGGCGGCTTCGTCGTCGACGAGGACGCCGTCGCGGGCGAGAACCCGATCGTCCCGGACGACACCGTCCTGAAGTACCCCTTCCGCACCGGTGACGAGCTGCTGCGGCTCGCCAAGGAGACCGGCCTCTCGATCTCCTCGATGATGCTGGAGAACGAGAAGGCCTGGCGCACCGAGGAGGAGATCCGCGCGGGTCTCCTGGAGATCTGGCGGGTCATGCAGGCCTGTGTCTCGCGCGGCATGTCCCGCGAGGGCATCCTGCCCGGCGGCCTGAAGGTGCGCCGCCGCGCCGCGAACACGGCCCGCAAGCTGCGCTCCGAGGGCGACCCGGCGGCGCTCGCGATGGAGTGGATCACCCTCTACGCGATGGCCGTGAACGAGGAGAACGCGGCGGGCGGGCGGGTGGTCACCGCCCCGACGAACGGCGCGGCCGGCATCATCCCGGCGGTCCTGCACTACTACATGAACTTCGTCCCGGGCGCCGATGAGGACGGCATCGTCCGCTTCATGCTGGCGGCCGGCGCGGTCGGCATGCTCTTCAAGGAGAACGCCTCCATCTCCGGCGCCGAGGTCGGCTGCCAGGGCGAGGTCGGCTCGGCCTGCTCGATGGCGGCCGGCGCGCTCGCCGAGGTCCTCGGCGGCACCCCCGAGCAGGTGGAGAACGCGGCCGAGATCGGCATGGAGCACAACCTGGGCCTGACCTGCGACCCGGTCGGCGGCCTCGTGCAGATCCCGTGCATCGAGCGGAACGGCATGGCGGCGGTCAAGGCGGTCACGGCCGCGAAGATGGCGATGCGCGGCGACGGCAGCCACCTGGTCTCCCTCGACAAGGTCATCAAGACCATGAAGGAGACGGGCGCGGACATGAGCGTCAAGTACAAGGAGACCGCGCGCGGTGGTCTCGCGGTGAACATCATCGAGTGCTGAACCGTTTACTCGGACGGTCGGCGCCGGTGCTCCGGAAGGGGCACCTCCGCCGGGGCGCCGCTGTAGTGTCCGCGTCATGACGACGCACCCCCAGGCGGAGACCGCCGACGCGGAATGCCGTGCCCTCACCCGCGGTCTGCGCCGCCGCGGCGCGATCGTCCTCGCCGTGTTCGCCCTCGTCTGGGCCTTCGCCGGAGGTTCCGGGATCGCGTCGGTGGCGGTGTCGGGCATCGTCGGCACCCTCGCCGTCATCGTGACGGCCGGTGCGCTGGTGGCGGCTCGCCGGGGCACCGCCGGACCGGTGACACGGACCGTGACGCTGCCGGAGAAGTGGAACCGGGGGGTCGGCCTGGTCAACGCCGCCGAGCTCGTGGCGATCTTCGCGGTGATCGCCGCGTCGAACGCCTCGGGCCACCCGGAGTTCATCCCGGTCGGGATCTGTCTCGTCGTCGGTCTGCACTTCTTCCCCCTGGCGCGCCTCTTCGACCAGCGTCAGTACACGGGGACGGCGGTCGCCCTGACGGCGGTCGCGCTGGTGGGTCTCGCCGTCCTCGCGGCCGGCGCCTCGGCGGAGACGATCCGCGCGGTGGTGGGCCTGGGCGCGGCGGTCGTGCTGTGGGCCTCGTCCTTCCACGTCGCCCTGCGGGGCTGAGCGGCTGCTCGGACTCAGGGCGCGAGCCAGTGCGGGTCGGGCACGACCGTGAGGAGCGCCGAGACGACGACGATCACCCCCAGCGCGGCCACTTCGATCCGCGCCGGGGCCTCGGCGTCGCCGCCGGACAGCATCCGGCTCCTGGCCGCCAGGGCCAGCAGGCTCACCCCGCCGAACAGCAGCAGCTTGACCAGCAGGATCCGGCCGTAGGCCGTGGTCAGGACGGCGTCCAGCGGCAGCCTGCGCAGGGTGGAGGCCGTGCCGGTGACGGCGAGGGCCGCGTAGACGCAGGCGGCCATTCGGGCGTACCGGACGAGGACCTCGCGGCCGCCGCGCCGCAGCCGCATGGTGCGCAGCACGTACAGGAGCGTGCCGAGCCACAGTGAGGCGCCCGTGAGGTGGACGACGGTGAGCCCGATGCCCACGGCGGGGGTGTACGTCTCGGTGTGGGCCCGCACGGCCTCGCTGACGACCGCGGCGGCGAGCGGGACGGCGGCGAGGCCCGGGCGCCGGGAGGCGGCGCACACGGCGGCCAGGGCGAAGGCGTTGGCGGTGACGAGCAGCAGGCGGCCCTCGCGCAGTCCGTACACGACGGGCAGGCTCAGCCCGCTGACGACGGCGAGGAGCAGCAGGAGTCCGGCGGAGGCGGCCGCGGCGAGCAGGGCCGCGGGCACGGAGAGGGCGCGGGGCCGTGGCCCGTCCCCGGCGAGGCGGCGTCCGGCGAGTTCGCCGACGTGGACGGCGAGGCCCGTGAGGACGAGGAAGCGCAGGAGCGCGGTGGTGCCGGCGGCGGGTATCCGGAGCTCGCCGGTGCCCGTCTGGGCGAGGCCGGCGCCCAGCAGCGCCAGGCCGATGACGGCGAGGGCGGCGACGGCGGCGAGAACCGCCGCCGTCAGACGGCTCGGGGTACCGCAGGGTCCGGGAAGCGTCACCGGACGATCGTCACCGAGCCCCGGACGGGCGGCAACTCAGCGTTGCGCCGCCCGCCCGGGCGGGCGGATCAGGCCTTGCTGTAGTGGGCCCAGAACTCGTCCCAGGACAGGACGCCGTCGCCGTTGCTGTCGCGCTGCTTGATGAGGACCTCGGCGACCGTCTCGGTGACGTTGAAGTCACCGAACTGCGCCATGAGGCTCTTGTACTCCGCAGCGGTGATGAAGCCGTCCCCGTCCGCGTCGAACTTGCTGAATGCCGTGCGTGCCGACTCGATGTCCGCCACTGCTTCCGCCCCTTCTCGGTGCTTGTCTGACGGTGGTCAGATTAGCGGGCCCGCCGCTGCCGGATGATGGCGACCACTGACCACCGTGGTGACGCCTACCGGAAGATGCCCGTGTGGCCGAGGGAGTAGCGGCCGGGCTGGGGGTAGACCGCCAGGCCGTGGGGGCCGCCGCCGACCGGGATGCGGGCGAGCTGCTTGCCGCTCGTGGTGTCGATCGCGTAGACCTCGGAGTCGTAACGGCCCGACAGCCACAGCACCTTGCCGTCGGCGGAGACGCCGCCCATGTCGGGGGAGCCACCGTCCGGGAGCCACCACTTCTTCGTGAGCTTGTTCTTGACGAAGTCGAAGACGGAGACCGAGCCCTCGCCGCGGTTGGGGACGTACATCTCGCGTGAGTCCCGGCTGATGTAGAGGCCGTGGCAGCCCTTGCCGGTGGGCAGCAGGGTCGGGGTGGTGAACTTCTCGCCGTCGAGCACCCACATGCCGTGGGCCATCATGTCGGCGACGTAGAACGTCTTGCCGTCCGGGGAGATCTTCACGTCCTGCGGCATCGCGCCCTCGAAGGGCAGTTTCTGCTGACCGATCACCTCCATCTTCTCGGTGTCGACCTTGAGGAGTTCGCCGGAGAACTCGCAGGAGACGACGAAGTACCGTCCGTCGGCGGAGAAGTCGGCGTGGTTGACGCCGTAGCAGCTCACCGGGACGGTCTTCTTCCGTTCCATGGTGTGCGGGTCGCGGAAGACGAGTTCGCGGTCGAGGGATGCCATGACGACGGCGTACTTGCCGTTGGGCGTGAAGTAGAGGTTGTACGGGTCGTGGACCTCGACCGGCTTGCCCGCGACTCCGGTGGCGGGGTCGATGGGGGTGAGGGTGTGGCCCCGGTTGTTGTTGACCCAGAGGGTCTTCATGTCCCAGGAGGGCACGACGTGCTGGGGCTGGATGCCGACCGGGATCGTCTCGATGACCTGGTAGGTCGCGGGGTCGATGACCGAGACGGTGTTGGAGTTGGTGTTGGGGACGTAGACCCGGGAGGGGAAGTCCTTGACCACCGGGGAGAGCTTGCCGGGCCGGTCGGCGGCGTAGACGTCGTTCGGGTCGAGGAGCGGCGGCATGCCGGGGAGCCCGGCGGGCGCCGCGGCCGGCTTGGGTACGGCGGGGGCGGCGGCCTTCTTGACCGCGGCGGCGCCGTCCTCGGGCCGGTTCGCGCCGCCGCAGCCCGCGAGGGTGACGAGCAGGGCCGCGGCGAGGAGGGCTCCGCTTCGCCCGGTGAGGTGTGCCATCAGGTCAGCAGCTCCGTGGTGGTGACCGCGCGCAGTCCGCGGCGGTCGAGGTCGGTGAGGAGGAGGGGCAGCGCGGCGGCGGTGTCCGGGTAGCCGAAGTGCAGGCTGACGACGGATCCGGGCCGGACGGGGCCGGTGACGTTGCGGACGATCGCGGCGGCGCCGGGTGAGGTGTGGTCGAGGGAGTCGACGTCGTACGAGAGGGTGTGCGGGTATCCGGCGCGGTGGGCGGCGCGCAGGACGGCGGGGGTGGCGTGCGGGGTCCTGGAGGGCCGGAACCAGGTGCCGACGGAGCCGGTGAGGCGGCGCAGGCGGGTGGCGCAGGCCTCGATCTCCGCGTGGGCCTCGGCCTCGGTCATGGCGTTGATGTCGGTGTGGTGCTGGGTGTGGTTGCCGAGGTCGTGTCCGCCGTCGAGGATGCGGCGGGCCATGCCGGGGTGTTCGTCGAGCCAGCTGCCGACGGCGAGGACGGTGACGCGGGCGCCGGCCTTCTCCGCCTGGCCGAGGAGGGTGCGGGCGAGGGCGGGGTCGCCTTGGCCGTGGAAGGTGAGGGCGACCCGGGGCCGGTCGCGCGGGCCGTGGTCGATCTCGGCGGGGAGGCCGGGGAAACGGCGCGGGGCGGGGGCGGCGACCGGGGCCGGGGCGGTTCCGGGCGCGGCCGCGGGGCGGCGGGAGGCGGGTTCGGCGCGGGGCTCCGTACCGCAGGCGGTGGCCAGGGCTCCCGCGAGGGCGGCGGTCGCGCCCGCCCGGAGGGCACCGCGGCGGTCGGTCGGCTTCACGCGACCAGTAAAGAGGGATGTCGACCGAATCGTGATGATTAGGCCGATTCAGGACGTTTGCGAGCCACTCCAGGGCGTCCAATATGCGGACGAGCCGGGGAAACAATCGATGAACTGCATAGCCATTCAATGTTTGCAAGGCGAGTGCCGCAGGTCACCAATGATTCATAGACGATCAATCCCTATTTGCCCGATTCTGTACCGGTAAGGACTTTTGGCGGCAAGGCCACCTGTCTGCCATAGTCGGGGACACGACCCCCATTGACCCGGGCCAGGTCGACATAGCAGCCGTGGATACACCCCCCCCCCGTCCACGGCGCACCACACGAGAGCCCCCAGGCGCCCCACTACGGCGGACGGGGGCTTTCGTGTGTCCGGAGCCGTCCCGGGAGGCGCTTCAGGCGCGGTCGGCGACCCGCATCTCGAACCAGGTCGTCTTGCCGCGCGGAGCGAGGTCCACGCCCCAGCGGTCGGAAAGCTTGTCGACGAGGAAGAGCCCCCGGCCGCTCGTGTCGAGCTCGCTCACGGGCATCAGGCAGGGCAGTCCGCGCGAGGGGTCGCGGACCTCGATCCGGATCCAGCCGCGCCGCCGGTGCAGCCGCAGCGCGAAGGACCGGGCGCCGGTGTGCCGGACGGCGTTGCCGACGAGTTCCGAGACGAGCAGCACCGCGTGCTCGGCGATCTGCGGGCCGAGCCCCCACTGGCGCAGGACCACGCCCTGGGTGAGCCGGCGGGCCACCCACGCGGACTCGGGCCGGGACGGCAGCGTCACGTCGCCCTCGGCCGGGTTGCCGTACAACTCCAGTACGTCGGCGACCTGTTCGTCATCCACGGCCGGTGACCACCGTGCGGCGGCGGCGCTGCCGCGCTGCCACGGTTGCTCCGTACCCTCCAGGCCCGCCATGCCCCCATCATGGCCGCACGGAGCCGTCCGCGGGGGCCGTTCCGGCGGAATCGGCCCCCTCCGAGACGGCTCAGGCGAACTTCGCCTTGCCCGGGCCCTCCTCGACGAAGCTGCGCATCCCGTTCTCGCGGTCGGCGGTCGCGAACAGCCCCGCGAACCAGGTGCGTTCGATGGCGAGACCGGTGTCGATGTCGGCCTCCAGCCCCTGGTCGACCGCCTCCTTCGCGGCCCGCAGGGCGACCGCCGGACCCTGCGCCAGCTTCGCGGCCCAGGCGTGCGCCTGCTCGTACACCTCGGCGGCCGGGACGACCCGGTCGACGAGGCCGAGGGTGAGGGCCTCGTCGGCCTTCACCATGCGGCCGGTGAAGATGAGGTCCTTGGCGCGGGAGGGGCCGATCAGCCGGGAGAGCCGCTGGGTGCCGCCCGCGCCGGGGATCAGACCGAGCAGGATCTCCGGCTGGCCCAGCTTCGCGTTGTCGGCGGCGATCCGGTAGTCGGCGCAGAGCGCGAGCTCGCAGCCGCCCCCGAGTGCGTAGCCCGTGACGGCGGCGACGACGGGCTTGGGGATGCGGGCGATCGCCGTGAAGGAGTCCTGGAGGGCGCGCGACCGCTTGACCATGGCCACGTGGTCCATGACCTGCATCTCCTTGATGTCCGCGCCGGCCGCGAACACCTTCTCGCCGCCGTAGAGGATCACGGCCCGCACGTCGTCGCGGTCGGTCGCCTCCTGGGCCAGCTCGCGCAGCCGGTCCTGGACGGCGATGTCGAGGGCGTTCATCGGGGGGCGGTCGAGGCGGATCGTGCCGACACCATCGGCGACTTCGAGGTTCACAGTCATGGGGGAAGGTTAGTGCGCGGGGGGGGCTGGGGGCCTCCCCCGGAAGGCACAGCACGCGGAGGGGCCCGGTGCTGTTGCTCACAGCACCGGGCCCCTCGGGCTACCTGCGGAGGCGGACTAGGCGGTCCACTCCGACCACGGCATGTTCCAGCCGTTGAGGCCGTTCTCCGGCTGGATCTGCTTGTCCTTGGAGTTCTTCACGACGATCACGTCACCGATGATCGAACGGTCGTAGAACCAGGCCGCGGGGGTCGAGCTGTCGCCCGCACCGCGCGTGTCCGACAGACCGACGCAGCCGTGGCTGACGTTGGAGGAGCCGAAGGTGCTCTTCGGGGCCCAGTAGTTGCCGTGCACGAAGGTGCCCGAGGTGGACAGCCGCATCGCGTGCGGGACGTCCTTGATGTCGTACTCGCCGCCGAAGCCGACCGTGGCCCCGTTCATGCGGGTCACCTTGTACTTCTCGCTGATGACCATCTGACCGTTGTACGTGGTCGTCGACGGGGCGCCCGCGGTGATCGGCAGCGTCTTGATGATCGAGCCGTCCCGCTCGATCTTCATCGTCTTGGCGCTCGCGTCGACGGTGGAGACCTGGCGGCGGCCGATGGTGAAGGTGATCGTCTTCTTCTGCTTGCCGTAGACGCCCGGGCGTCCCTCGACGCCGTCCAGGTTGAGGTCGACGGTGACCTTGGTGCCCGCGGCCCAGTACTTCTCCGGGCGGAAGTCGAGGCGGTCGTTGCCGAACCAGTGCCCCTCGATCTCCACGGCCGGCTCGGCCGTCACCTTGATGGCCTTCTCGACGGCGTCCGGGTCGGTGATGCCCCGGGTGAAGTTGACGGACACCGGCATGCCGACGCCGACGGTCGAACCGTTCTCCGGCGTGTAGTGGCCGATGAAGGTGTTCTTCGGGACCAGGGTGGTGAAGGTGGTGTCCTTCGCCGACTCACGGCCCTCGGCGTCCTTCGCGATCGCGTGGACCTTGTACTGCGTCCCCGCCGAAAGGTGGGCGCTGGGCGCCCAGCTGGCCCCGTCGGCCGCGATCTTGCCCTCGACCGCGGCGCCCTTGGAGTCGGCGACCGTGACCGTGGTCAGCTTGCCCTGCTCCGCGGTGACCTTGAGGGCCCCGCTGGTGGCGACCGAGTCGGCGCCGTCCTTCGGAAGGATCGTCACGACCGCCTGGGAGGCGGCGTTCTCCGGCTTGCCGCTCCCCTGCGACGCCGGGTCCTGGCCGCCCTTGCCGCCGCCGGTGGCGGTCTCGCCGCCGCCGCAGGCGGTGAGGACGATGAGCAGCGCCCCCGCGGCCAGCGCCTGCAGACGGACGCCCCCGCGTCGTCGGCCGCGCCGGCCCCTCGCTCCTACCGATGCCCCCGATATCGGCTGCCCGTTCACTGTGGTCGTCTCCCCTCACACGGCCTGGCAACGCCACGGCCCCACCCCCGTGCGCATCCACTCGCACACACGGCGCTAGATAATCACACCGCAGGACACGAAAGATCCTCGTGAATGTCACCGTTCCGTCCCGATCGACGTGCTAGGGCGACAGGGTGATGACCTGGGGGTGAGAGGGGCGCGAGGGGGACGCGAGAGGCTCGGCTCAGCGCAGCGCCGAACCGGCCTTCCACTGGACCCAGTCCATGTTCCAGCCGCCGAGCCCGTTGTCGGGAGCGACCTTCCGGTCACGCGAGTTGACCACCTCCACCACGTCGCCGATGAGCGTCCGGTCGAAGAACCAGCCCGCCGGGGAGTCCGCGCTGCCGCCCTTCTCGTCCCGCAGCCCCACGCAGCCGTGGCTGACGTTGGCGGAGCCGAACGTGCCGGGCGAGGCCCAGTAGTTGCCGTGCAGGAAGGTCCCCGACTCGGTGAGCCGCATCGCGTGCGGGACGTCCTTGATGTCGTACTCGCCGCCGAAGCCGACCGTCCGCCCGTCCATCCGCGTCACGTCGTACAGCTCCGTGACGACCATCTTCCCGTTGTACGTGGTCGTCTTCGGCGCGCCCGCGGTGATCGGCACGGTGGCCAGGACCTCGCCGTTCCTGCGGACCTCCATGGTGTGCGCGGCGGCGTCGACCAGGGAGACCTGGGAGCGGCCGACGGTGAAGCCGACCTTCTTGCGCTGGATGCCGTACACCCCGGGCGCCCCCTCGACGTCGCGGAGCGCGAGCTCGACGGTGACCTTCGTACCGGGCTGCCAGTACGCGGCGGGGCGGAAGTCGAGCCGCTCCTTGCCGAACCAGTGGCCGACCACCTCGACCGGCGGGTCCGAGGTGATCCGGACGGCCCGCTCGACGGCGTCCCGGTTCTCGATGGGCCGGTTGAAGGAGAAGGAGACGATCATGCCGGTGCCGACAGTGGAACGGTTCTCCGGCTTGAAGTAGCCGATGAACCGGCTCTCCGGCACCACGGTCGTGAAGGTGGTGTGCCGGGCCGAGCGGCGGCCGTGCGCGTCGAGCGCGACGGCGTCCACGCTGTACTTGGCGGCCAGCGCCAGCCGGGCGTCGGCCCGGGGCCGCCAGCGCAGCCCGTCCGCGGAGATCTCACCGGCGACCCGGGTCCGCTGGGCGTCCTCGACCTGGACGACCGTCACCCGTTCGAGCCGCCCGCTGTCCACCCGTACCTCGACGGGGCCCTCGGCCGGCACCCCCCGGCTGCCGTCCTCCGGATTCACCCGGATGACGTCCCCGGGTGCCCGCGCCTTGCCCGGCAGGGAGATGTCGATGCCCCCTTGGCCGTCCGCTCCTGTGCAGCCCGCGAGGCCCGCCATCAGTCCCGCCACCGCGAGGGCGTACCTCGCCCGCTTCCATACACGATTCACGCTCGGCCCAACGACAGGCCCCCTCCAGGGGAAACGTGCGTGCGGGCCATGTTGGGAGCACGGCCGTGCGGGCAGAACAGGGAGGACGACGAGAAAGAGCGACGCGAGGGAGCGGCGGCCGGGACGCCACCGCTCCCTCGGGTGCGGGCCCCACGAGCCCCACGAGCCGCGGGAGGCCGGGACGGTGTCGAGCGCAGCCGAGCAGGAGGCGGTACAGGAGCATGCCCTTGAGCGGGCCGGGCCGCCGGTGTGGCCGGGGGCGCCGACGCCCCTCGGCGCCCGCTGCCGGGTCGGGCCCGGTGGGGTGACGGGCACCAATTTCGCCCTGTGGGCGGGGGGCGCGGAGGCCGTCGAGCTGTGCCTCTTCGACGGGGACGGCACGGAGCGGCGGCTGCCGCTGACCGAACTGACCCATGAGATCTGGCACGGCTTCGTGCCCGGGATCGGCGCCGGGCAGCGGTACGGCTACCGGGTGCACGGCCGCTGGGACCCGTGGACGGGCGCCCGCTGGAACCCGGCGAAGCTGCTCCTCGACCCGTACGCGCGAGCCGTCGAGGGAGACTTCTCGCTCCCTCCCGAGGTGTACGGACACGTGCGGGACTGGCCGCAGCAGCACGTCGCCGACACCGTCCGCGACGACCGGGACTCCGCCCCGTACGTCCCGAAGGGGGTCGTCGTCCACGACGACGACGACTGGTCGGACGACCGCAGGCCCAAGACGCCCTGGCAGGACTCCGTCATCTACGAGCTGCACGTGAAGGGCTTCACCCAGCAGCACCCCGGCATCCCGGAGCGGCTCCGCGGCACGTACGCGGGGCTCGCGCACCCGGCGGCGATCGAGCATCTCGTCGGGCTCGGGGTGACGGCGGTCGAGCTGCTCCCCGTGCACCAGTTCGCGCACGAGGACCACCTCCTGCGGCGCGGCCTGAGCAACTACTGGGGCTACAACTCCCTCGGCTACTTCGCCCCGCACGCCGCCTACTCGTCCTCCGGGACGACCGGGCAGCAGGTCGGCGAGTTCAAGCGGATGGTGCGGGCGCTGCACGCGGCCGGGATCGAGGTCATCCTCGACGTCGTCTACAACCACACGGCGGAGGCGGGCGAGCTGGGCCCCACCCTCTCCCTCAAGGGCATCGACAACCGCGGCTACTACCGGCTCCAGTCCGACGCCCGCCGGTACGCCGACTACACGGGCTGCGGCAACACGCTGCACGTCGTCCAGCCGCAGGTGCTGCGCCTCATCACCGACTCGCTCCGCTACTGGGTGACGGAGATGGGCGTGGACGGCTTCCGCTTCGACCTGGCGGCGGCCCTGGCCCGCTCGATGCACGACGTCGACATGCTGTCCCCGTTCCTCGCGGTCATCGCCCAGGACCCGGTCCTGCGCCGGGTCAAACTGATCGCCGAACCCTGGGACGTCGGCAACGGCGGCTACCAGGTGGGGGCCTTCCCTCCCCTCTGGACCGAATGGAACGACCGCTACCGGGACGCCGTCCGGGACTTCTGGCGGGGCGCGCTGCCCGACGTGCGGGACCTCGGCTACCGGCTCTCCGGCTCCAGCGACCTCTACGCCTGGGGCGGGCGGCGGCCGTACGCCTCCGTCAACTTCGTCACCGCGCACGACGGTTTCACGCTCCGGGACCTCGTCACGTACGAGCGGAAGCACAACGAGGCCAACGGCGAGGGGAACCGGGACGGCACCCACGACAACCGCTCCTGGAACTGCGGGACGGAGGGCGAGACCGACGACCCGGAGATCCAGGGGCTGCGGCTCCGCCAGCTCCGTAACCTCCTCACCACCCTCCTCCTCTCCACCGGCGTCCCGATGCTCGTCGCCGGCGACGAGATGGGCCGCACCCAGGGCGGCAACAACAACGCGTACTGCCAGGACAACGAGATCGGCTGGCTCGACTGGTCGCTACCGGAGGACCCGGGGCGGGCCCAGCTCCTCGCCCTGACCCGCCGGCTGCTCGCCCTGCGCCACCGCCACCCGGTGCTGCGCCGCCGGGCCTTCTTCTCGGGGCGGCCGCAGGGCGCGGACGGGCTGCGGGACCTGGCGTGGTTCGGCGCGGACGGCGACGAGATGACGGAGCGGGACTGGTACGCGCCGACCGCGACGCTCGGCCTCTACCTCTCGGGCCGGGACATCCCGGGCCGGGACGAGCGGGGCGAGCAGATCACCGACGACAGCTTCCTCGCCGTCCTGCACGCCGGATCGGAGCCGCTGGAGTTCCTCCTGCCGGGACCGCCGTGGGCGGAGTCGTACGAGCTCGTCGTGGACACCACCCTGGAGGACCAGTCGGGTGCGCCGGGGACGGAGCACCGCGGCGGTGAGACGATCACGGTGGGCGCGCGCTCGACGGTGCTGCTGCGGGTGAAGGCCTAGGCGGTGTGCTGCCGATCAGGCCGGATCAGGGAGCGGCGTCAGGCGCGGCCCAGGATGCCGCGGTCGTAGCCGGCGGCGACGGCGGCCGCGCGGTCCTTGACGCCCAGCTTGGCGTAGATGTGCGTGAGATGGGTCTTGACGGTGGCCTCGCTGATGAAGAGCTCGGCGGCGATGGCGCGATTGGCGGTGCCCTTCGCGACGAGGCCGAGGATCTCGCTCTCGCGGGCGGACAGGGTGGTGTCGGCGACGGCGGGGGCGCGGACGGCGGTGACCAGGCGGGTGGCGACGGCCGGGGAGAGGACGGTGCGGCCCTCGGCCGCGGACCGCACGGCAGCGAACAGCTCCTCGCGCGGCGCGTCCTTGAGGAGGTAGCCGGTGGCGCCCGCCTCGATCGCCGGGAGGGTGTCCGTGTCCGTGTCGTACGTGGTGAGGACGAGGACCCGTGAGCGGGCGCCGCGGCGGGTGAGCTCGGCGATGGCGTCGACGCCGTTGCCGCCGGGCATGCGCAGGTCCATGAGGACGACGTCCGGGTCGAGGCGCAGGGCGAGTGCGACGCCCTCGACGCCGTCGGAGGCCTCGCCGAGGACACGGAAGCCGGAGCCGGAACCGGAACCGGCCGCGGTGAACATGCCGCGCAGGCCGTCCCGTACGACGGGGTGGTCGTCGACGATCAGGAGGGTGATGTCAGTCATGGCGCGCCCAACGGTACGCGAGCGGAGATCGCCGTGCCCTCGCCCGGGGCCGCCTCCACGGTGACGGAGCCGGTGAGCCGTTCGGCGCGGGCGCGCATGCCGTCGAGGCCGAACCCTCCGCCCGTGCCGTCGCGTTCGGACCGGGCGAGCGGGTCGAAGCCGCGGCCGTCGTCCCGTACGTCGAGGGTGATCTCGTCGCCCATGTAGGAGAGGGTGACGCCGGCCCGGGAGGCGCCGGAGTGGCGGGCGGCGTTGGACAGGGCCTCCTGGGCGATCCGCAGGAGGGTGGCGGCGACCTCGTCGTGGAGGGGCAGTTCGGTGCCGGTGACGGTGAACCGGGTGTCGACGCCGGTCCGTTCGGCCCAGTGGGCGACGGTCTTGCGCAGGGCCTCGGACAGGGTGTCGTGCTCCAGGGCGACCGGGCTCAGGTTCCGTACGGAGCGGCGGGCCTCGCCGAGGCTGTCCCGGGCGAGATCGGCGGCCCGCCGGAGGTGGGTGTCGGCGCGCTCGCGGTCGGGGGTGGCGGTCGCCGCCTGGAGCTGGGCGATGACGCCCGTGAGGCCCTGGGCGATGGTGTCGTGGATCTCGGCGGCGAGCCGGCGGCGCTCGTCGGCGACCCCGGCCTCATGGGCCTGGAGGAGGAGTTGGGCCTGGAGGGTGGCGTTCTCGGCGAGGGCCTGTTCGAGCCGGGCGTTGGCGCTGCCGAGTTCGGCGATGGTGGTGGCGCGTTCGGCGGCCCGCTCGGCCTCCTTGTCGCCGAGGTGGGAGAAGACGGAGGCGAGGGAGAGGTTGAGGGCGAACAGCCCGCCGAAGGCCAGCCAGTTGACGAGAGCGGCGGGCGGCAGCCCACCGGACTGGGAGCCGGCCATGGTGACGGCGGTGACGAGGAGTCCGGCACGGGAGACGCGGCGGGGCAGGAGGTGCTCGGCGTCGAAGTAGCCGATGCAGGCGAAGACCGCGAAGAAGGGGTTGAGCCAGGCGAGGGCGAAGGCGAGGGCGGTACGGAGGGTGTAGTAGGCGACGGAGGCGGGCCCGGGCGCCCCGAAGACGAGCACGGGCGCCGTACAGGGCGGTTCGGCGTCCGGGCCGGACTCCGGGTCCCGCGCGCGGGCGGCCCGGGCGCAGTGGCCGTTCCACGCCACCTGGAGGGCGAGCGCGGCGAGTGCCAGGACTCCGGCGACGACCGCCTCCCCGCCGCTCATCAGTTCGTTCGCCGCCGCCGCGGAGATGACGGTGGCGACGGCGAGCAGCCCGTAGGGCCCCCAGCGGAAGAACCGGCGCCAGCGTTCCTCGACGGTGGTGGGCATCGGGCCCCTCCCCTTCTCCCTCGTCCTCACCCGTGGACGGTCACTGCCAGCGGAACCAGCGCACCGAGGCCGCGGTAAGCACCACCGCCCAGCCGCCCATCACGGCGAGCGCGGCCCCGTCGGGCCAGCCGCCGGACGTGGCCGTGTCCAGTGCCTGGGAGGCGGCGCCGTACGGGGTGAACTGGACGATCTGCTGGAGAGTATCCGGCATGGCCTGGACGGGCACCCAGACGCCCGCCGTGAACATGGTGGGGAAGAAGACCACCGAGCCGACGGCGGTGGCGACCTTCTGGGTACGGGAGACCGCGCACACGGCGCCGCCGAGCGCGAGGCCGCCCGCCACCGCGAGGAGCAGGGCGAGGGCGTAGCCGGGGAGGTTCTCCGGCAGGGCGACGCCGAAGGCGAGCCGGCCGACCGTGATCACGAGCAGCGAGGAGACGAGCGCGGCGACGGCGTGCAGGGCGAGCTGGGCGGTCAGCAGCGCTCCGGGGCGTACGGGCGTGGTGGACATCCGGCGCAGGATGCCGCGTTCGCGGTAGCCGGCGAGCACCGGGGGCATGGCCTGGAGCCCGGACATGATCAGGGCGAAGAGCACGGAGACGGGGACGTACAGGTCGATGACCCGGCGCCCGCCGAGGTCGTCGGAGGCCTCCCGGAAGGAGGGGATCAGGCCGAGGATCACGAACAGGACGGTCGGCGAGACCATCACCCAGAACAGGGTGCCGGGCTCCCGGGCGAAGAGCCGGGTCTCGGTGCGCAGCACGGCACGGGTGGCGGTGGTGGTGGCGGTGGCGCTCATCGGGGGTCGGCTCCTGTCAGGTCGAGGAAGGCGTCGTCGAGGGTGGCGTCGGTGACGCGGAGCTGGCCGGCCGTGGCGCCCCGGCGGGCGAGGAGGGAGACGAAGGCGGCGACGGTCTCGTCTGTGCCGCGGACGACGGTCCGGCCGTCCTTCGTCTCCACGCCCGTGGCCCCCGGCAGCGCGCCGAGTTCCGCCGGGTCGAGCGGGGTGGACGCGGCGAAGGAGATCTCCTTGGCGGCGGACGACCGCCCGATCAGCCCGTCGGGGGTGTCGAGCGCGGCGATCCGGCCCCGGTCGATGACGGCGATCCGGTCGCAGAGGCGCTGCGCCTCCTCCATGAAGTGGGTGACGAGCAGGACGGTCACACCGCCCGCCCGGACGGACTCGACGAGCGCCCAGGCCTCCCGGCGGGCGCGCGGGTCGAGACCCGTGGTGAGTTCGTCGAGGACGACGACCCGGGGATCGCCGATCAGCGCGAGGGCGATGAAGAGCCGCTGCTTCTGCCCGCCCGACAGCTTCCCGAACCGGGTCCGCAGATGCGGCAGGAGCCCGAGCCGCTCCGCGAGCTCCTGCCGGTCGGCGGGCCGCTCGTAGAAGGAGGCGTACAGGTCGAGCGCCTCACGGACGGTCAGCTTCGGCTGGAGTTCGCTCTCCTGGAGCTGGACGCCGAGGACCCGGGTGACCTCGTCACGCTGCGTCGCGGGGTCGTACCCGCAGACGCGCACCCGTCCCTCGTCGGGGGTCCGCAGTCCCCCGACACACTCCACGGTGGTGGTCTTGCCGGCGCCGTTGGGCCCGAGGATCCCGAAGATCTCGCCCTCGCCGACCTCGAAGGAGACCCCGTCGACGACCTTCCGGTCGCCGTACGCCTTGTGCAGCCCCTGCACCTCGATCGCTGTCATGGCTTCAGCCTGGCGATCCGGCCGGGCCGCCGGTATCGGCCATCGCGCTCGAAGCCGCGTCAACCGATCGGTTGATGGCCGGTACGACCCCCGGGCGGGCGAGCCCGGTGGGAAAACCGGATGAGACGTGTCAGTGGTGAACCGTATGGTCGGGCCTGATGCCCGAGAAACCCTTGCCCCCAGAGACCTCCCCCGACCGTTCGGCGATACGCGTGCTGCTGCGGCTGTGGCCGTACGTCCGGCCCGTGCGGGTGCGGTTGTTCGCCGCGGCGGTCGTCGCGATCGTCGCCTCCTGCCTGTCGCTCGTCATCCCGCTCGTCCTGAAATGGATGGTCGACGGACCCATCACCGACCGCGACCCCGGCGGCGTATGGCTGGGGGCGCTCTTCCTCTTTCTGCTCGGCATAGCCGAGGCCGTCCTCTTCGGGTACCGGCGGTGGCTGGTCGCGCGGCCGCTCTCCGGGGTCGAGGCGCGGATGCGGGCCGATCTGTACCGCAGGCTCCAGCGGCTGCCGATCGCCTTCCACGACCGGTGGGCTTCGGGGCAGCTGCTCTCGCGCGGCACGACCGACCTCATGCTGGTCCGGATGTTCCTGGCCTTCCCCTTGACCTTCCTGCTGGTCAACGCCGTGACGATCCTGGCCGGTTATGTGCTGCTGCTCGCCCAGGACTGGTCGCTCGGCCTGGTGCTGCTCACCCCCGTCGTGCCGCTGGTGATCGTCTGCTCGCTCTTCGAGGGCCGGTACGGGGTCGTGGCGCGTCGCGCCCAGGACCAGGTCGGCGACCTGACGACGGTCGTCGAGGAGAGCGTCCTCGGCATCCGGATCGTCAAGGGCTTCGGCCGGCACCGCAGCCAGGCCCGGGCCTTCCGGGCGCTCGCGGAGCTGCTGCGGGGCACCGAGCTGACCAAGGCCCGGCTGCTCGCCATGATCTGGGCGGTCATCACCGTCGTACCCGAGCTGGCCATCGGGGCGGCGCTGGTCCTCGGCACCGTGCAGGTGGCGGACGGGGAGCTGTCGGCGGGCACGCTCGTCGCGTTCCTGTCGACGGCGCTCGCGCTGCGCTGGCCGGTCGAGTCGATCGGCTTCCTCCTGGCGATGAGCCAGGAGGCGGCGACCGCGACGGAACGGTACTTCGAGGTGATGGACGCGGAGGAGGAACCGGACACGCACGTCTCCCCCGCCCCGCCGGCGGACGGCTCCGGCGGGGTGCGCTTCGAGGGCGTGTCCTTCCGCTACCCGGACGCCCCGCCCGGGACACCACCCGTCCTGGACGGCATCGACCTCCACATCCGCCCCGGCGAGACCCTGGCCCTGGTCGGCGGCACCGGCTCGGGCAAGACGACGCTCACCGCGCTCGTACCGCGGCTGCACGAGACGACCGGCGGGCGGATCCTGCTGGACGGCGAGGACATCGCCCTGATGGAGCGGGAGCGGCTGCGGACCCTGGTGTCGGTGGCCTTCGAGGAGCCGACGCTGTTCTCGGCGAGCGTCGGGGAGAACGTCCTGATGGGCGCCGCGGCCGGGGCAGGCGAGCCGGAACTGCGGCGCGCCCTCGGCGTGGCCCAGGCCGACGGCTTCGTGGACCGGCTGCCGGACGGTACGGCGACGCAGGTGGGCGAGCAGGGCCTGAGCCTGTCGGGCGGCCAGCGGCAGCGGCTCGCGCTGGCGCGCGCGGTGGTCGGCAAGCCCCGCTTCCTGGTCCTCGACGACCCCCTCTCGGCGCTCGACGTGCACACGGAGGCGCGCGTGGAGGCGGCCCTGCGGGAGGTGCTGCGCGAGACGACGGCGCTGGTCGTGGCGCACCGCCCGTCGACCGTGATGCTGGCCGACCGGGTCGCGCTGCTCTCGCGAGGACGGATCACCGCGGTGGGCACCCACCAGGAACTGCTGCGGAGCAGCGCGGAGTACGCCTGGCTGATGTCCGGCGACGAGGGGAACGAGCACCGATGACGGACACCATCGTCACGACGAGGGACGACGCCCCGGCGCTCCCCGGAACACCGCCCGCGGATCCGTTCGACCGCGACGACCTGCCGACGCCCGACGGGGCGACGGGCACACTCCTGCGTTCCCTCCTCACCACGCACCGCCTGCGGGTGACGTTCGCCGCGCTGATCCTCCTCGTCAAGGAGGGGGCGGTCCAGGCGGGCCCGTTGCTCGTCGCGTACGCCATCGACCGCGGCGTCCCGGCCTTCCGCGCGGGAGACCACGGCCCGGTGGTGGCGGTGGCGCTCGGCTACCTCCTGTGCGCCACACTCTCGGGACTCCTCCAGTACGCGTTCGTACGGGTGGCGGCCCGCGTCAACCAGGACGTCCTCCTGGACCTCCGGGGCCGGATCTTCCGTCACGCCCAGGTCCTGAGCGTGGACTTCCACGAGCGCTACACCTCGGGCCGCCTGATATCCCGCTCCACGACGGACGTCGAGTCACTCCGCGAACTGCTCTCGGAGGGCCTCCAGGAACTGATCGGCGTAGTCCTCTCCTTCGTGTCGATCACCGTCATCCTGCTCTGGCTCGACCTGGGCATAGGAGCGATGGCCGTAGCGTCCTTCCTCCCCCTCCACCTCCTCGTCCGGCTCTACCGGCGACGCGTGGGCGAGGTGTACGCCGAGCGGTCCACGGCGATCGCGGGCGTGATCGTGAAGTTCGCGGAGACGATGAACGGAATCCGCCCGGTCCGGGCGTTCCGCCGCGAGCAGACCAACGACGCCGAGTTCGCGGTACTCAACCACCGCCACGAGCGCAGCAACGGCGACGCGCTCCTGGAGATGGCCCGCTACGTGGTCGGTTCGCGGCTGGTGGCGAACACGGCGGTGGCGGGCATGTGCCTGTGGGGCGCGTACAGGGTCGCGGACGGCACCCTGGAACTCGGCGTCCTGGCGGCGGCGGTGCTGTACATGCGGCGCCTGTACGACCCGATCGACCGCCTGGGCATGTTCCTCAACTCGTACGAGTCGGCGGCCGCCTCACTGGCCAAGATCGCGGGCCTTCTGGCCCAGGAACCGGGCGTGCCGGAGACGACGGCTCCCCGGAAGCTCCCCGACCGCACGAACGCACCGGGCCGAGAGGTGATCTTCGAAAAGGTCCGCTTCGCCTACCGAACGGGCGGCGAGGTCCTGCCCACCTTCGACCTGACGATCCCGCCGGGCCAGACAGTGGCGGTCGTAGGAGCCACAGGCGCGGGCAAATCGACACTCGCCAAACTCCTCGCCCGCTTCTACGACCCGACGGACGGCCGGGTGCTCCTGGACGGCGTCGACCTCCGGGACCTCACCACCCCGGACCTCCGACGAGGCGTCGTGATGGTCACGCAGGAGGCGTTCCTCTTCTCCGGAACGGTGGCGGAGAACATCGCGATAGGACGCCCGGACGCGACCCGCGAAGACATCGAGAACGCGGCGAAGGCCATCGGAGCCCACGAGTTCATCAAGGGCCTCCCGGACGGCTACGACACGGACGTGCGCAAGCGAGGCGGCCGCATATCGGCAGGCCAGCGCCAGCTGGTGGCGTTCGCGAGGGCGCTCCTCGCGGACCCGGCGGTCCTGATCCTGGACGAGGCGACGAGCTCGCTGGACGTACCGGGCGAGCGGGCGGTGCAGCGGGCGATGGACACGGTCCTGGCGGGCCGTACGGCGGTGGTCATCGCCCACCGCCTGTCCACGGTCGAGGTGGCGGACCGGGTCCTGGTGATGGAGAACGGCCGGGTGGTCGAGGACGGCACGCCCAGGACCCTGGTGTCGGGCGAGGGCCACTACGCGAGCCTGCACCAGGCATGGCGGGACAGCCTGGTGGGCTGAGCCAAGCCGGCCAAGCGGACCCCCAGCGTCTCCCGGGCGGCGGCCGGAGCCGAGGAGGGCGGGTACGGGAAGGCATCGCCGCGGTGTGGACGGCCGCGCCGATCGACCCGAGGATCGCCATCCCGAGCGCGCCGCCCGGCTCCTGCCCCGATTCGGGGAACGGCGCTCGGGGTGTCGACGATGACCCTGTACCGCCATGTGCCGGGCAAGGCGGAGCTGGTGCGGCTGATGGCGGACGCGGCGTGCGGCGAGGTGCCGTTGGGGCCGGTGCCGGCGGAGTGGCGGGTGGGTCTGGAGCGGGGGCACTCCGCTGACGGACACGGGGATCTCCGGCGGCGAGTGGATGGAACAGAATGAGCCACGCTTCGACGCGATCCAGGCGGGCGGTTCGTACCCCGGGCTGAACTCGGTCACGACCGACGGGGCCTACGGTCTGGACCTCGACGCGCTCTTCGAATTCGGACTTCAGCGAACACTGGACGGCATCGCGACCATGATCGACGAAACGTCCGGTTAACGAACACGGGCGTACGGGCAGCGGACGACTTCCGGCCAACTTCCCGACGCACTCATGACAGGTACCCGTCAGTCCTGTCACTCTCTCCCCGGTTCTTCGTATCACTGTTCGCCGCTTCACCCGAACGTGCTCCACAGCTCCGAACGTGCTCCACAGCTCTCCTTGCTCTGCCCGGACGGCCCACCCAGTCCGCCGGTACCCCCCTCGCAAAAGGAGTCTGCGTGAGATCCACGCCCAGCCGTCGCGCCACCGCGACCGGCGCTCTGATCGCTGCCGCCGCCATGCTCGCCGTGAGCGTCCAGACCGGTTCCGCCACCGCGGCCGACGACCCCTGGACCATCGCCCCCAAGGCCCAGCAGGGCACGTCGGCGAACCCCGGCAAGCTCCCGGCCGACCTCACCCCCGCCGAGCGCACCGCGCTCATCAAGGCGGCCGACGCCGACAAGGCCGCCACGGCCAAGTCCCTCGGCCTCGGCGCCCAGGAGAAGCTGGTCGTCCGTGACGTCGTGCAGGACCGCGACGGCACGACCCACACGCGCTACGAGCGCACCTACGCCGGACTGCCCGTCCTGGGCGGTGACCTGATCGTCGCCGAGTCCAAGGCCGGCGCCACCACCGGTGTCACCAAGTCCTCCGGCGCGGAGCTGAAGAACGTCGACCTCTCGGCCACGGTCGCCCCGGCCGCCGCCGAGAAGCAGGCCGTCGGCCTCGCCGCGGCCGACGGCTCCAAGAAGACCGAGGCCGAGCGCGCTCCGCGCAAGGTCGTCTGGATGGCCAAGGGCGCGCCCGTCCTCGCGTACGAGACCGTCGTCGGCGGCCTCCAGCACGACGGCACCCCGAACGAGCTGCACGTCGTCACCGACGCCAAGAGCGGCGCGAAGCTGTACGAGTGGCAGGCCGTGCACAACGGCACCGGCAACACCCAGTACAGCGGCACGGTCACCCTCGGCACCGCGCCCTCGTACACGCTGACCGACACCACCCGCGGCAACCACAAGACGTACAACCTCAACCGGGGTACGTCCGGCACCGGGACGCTCTTCTCCGGCCCCGACGACGTCTGGGGCAACGGAACCCCGTCGAACCTGGAGACGGCGGGCGCCGACGCGCACTACGGCGCCGCGCTCACCTGGGACTACTACAAGAACGTGCACGGCCGCTCCGGCATCCGCGGCGACGGCGTCGGCGCGTACTCCCGGGTCCACTACGGCAACGCGTACGTCAACGCCTTCTGGCAGGACTCCTGCTTCTGCATGACGTACGGCGACGGCGCGGCGAACGCCAAGCCGCTCACGTCCATCGACGTGGCCGCGCACGAGATGACGCACGGCCTCACCTCCGTCACCGCCGGCCTGGTCTACAGCGGCGAGTCCGGCGGCCTCAACGAGGCCACCTCGGACATCTTCGCGGCGGCCGTCGAGTTCTACGCCAACAACGCCCAGGACCAGGGCGACTACCTCGTCGGCGAGAAGATCGACATCCGCGGCAACGGCACCCCGCTGCGCTACATGGACAAGCCGAGCAAGGACGGCTCGTCCAAGGACTACTGGTACGCCGGCATCGGCAGCGTCGACGTCCACTACTCCTCGGGCCCGGCGAACCACTGGTACTACCTGCTCTCCGAGGGCAGCGGCACCAAGACCGTCAACGGCGTGAACTACGACTCGCCGACCTCCGACGGCCTGCCCGTGACCGGCATAGGCCGCGACAAGGCCTCGCTGATCTGGTTCAAGGCGCTCACCACCAAGTTCAACTCCTCCACCAACTACGCCGGCGCCCGCACGGGCACGGTCGCGGTGGCCACGGAGCTGTACGGCGCCGGCAGCCCCGAGGTCCTCGCCGTCCAGCACGCCTGGGCCGGAGTCAACGTCGGTACCCGCCCCGGCGGCACCGAGCCGCCCACGGGCACGGTCTTCGAGAACGCGGCCGACGTCTCCATCCCGGACAACGGCGCCGCGGTGACCTCCACGATCAACGTCACCGGCATCGCCGGCAACGCGCCCGCCACCCTCAAGGTGGACGTGGACATCGTCCACACCTACCGCGGTGACCTCGTCGTCGACCTCGTCGCCCCCGACGGCTCGGCCTACAGCCTGAGCAACCGGTCCGGCGGCAGCGCCGACAACATCGTCCAGACCTTCACCGTGAACGCCTCCTCCGAGGTCGCGAACGGTGCCTGGAAGCTCCGCGTCCAGGACAAGGCCTCGGTCGACACCGGCCGCATCAACAACTTCAAGCTGACCTTCCCGTAACCCGGGACCGTACAGACCTGAAGTGAACTGACGGACGCCCGGAGGGATCCTTCCCTCCGGGCGTCCGCGCGTCTGCATACCCTGGGGCGCATGATCAGGGTGCTGCTGGCGGACGACGAGACGATGATCAGGGCCGGGGTCCGGGCCATCCTCACCACCGACCCCGGGATCGAGGTGGTCGCCGAGGCCGGCGACGGCCACGAGGCCGTCGAACTCGCGCGCGTGCACCGGCCCGACGTCGCCCTGCTCGACATCCGCATGCCCCGGCTCGACGGGCTCGGCGCCGCCGAGGAACTCCGCGGGACCGTCCCGGACACGGCCGCCGTCATGCTCACCACCTTCTCCGAGGACGCCTACATCGCGCGGGCGCTCGCCCTCGGGGTCAGCGGCTTCCTGCTCAAGTCCGGGGACCCGCGCGAACTCATCGCCGGGGTCCGGGCCGTGGCAGGGGGCGGCGCCGCCCTCTCCCCCGCTGTCGCCCGCCGGGTCATCGACACCCTCGGCGGCGAGCGCCTCGGCCGGGCCGCCGCGGCGCGGACCCGCCTGGAGCCGCTCACCGGCCGCGAGCGGGAGGTCGTCGCCCTCCTCGGCGCCGGGCTGTCCAATCAGGAGATCGCGGACCGCATGTACGTCGTCGAGGGCACCGTCAAGGCCCACGTGAGCGCCGTCCTGGGCCGCCTGGGGCTCCGCAACCGCGTCCAGCTCGCCGTCCTCGCGTACGAGGCGGGCGTGGTCCCCGATGCGTGAGCGGCTCTTCGACCTCGGGCTGTGGCTGCTGCTGTGCGTCCCGGTCCTGCTGAGGTCGGACCCCAACGACGGCGGGAGCTGGCCGCAGGTCGCCGCCGGCATCGTGGTGCTCGGCGGCTGCGTCGCGATCAGCCGGAGGTGGCCGCTGGCGCCGATCGCCGTCACGGTCGCGGCGAGCCTGCCCGCCACCCTGGAGCTGTTCACCCCCTCGTACAGCCTGGCGCTCATCGCCTTCGGTTATCTCGCGGGGCGCCGCCAGGAGCACACCCGGGGAGCGCTGTGGCTGTTCGGCGCGGTGGCCGCGGTCGGGCTGCTCCTCACCCGGATCACCGCCACCTCGCTCGGCCAGTGGTTCACGCTGCTGCTCGCGCTGGCCCTGGCGATCGTCGCGCCGTGGCTGATCGGCCGGTACGTCCGCCAGTACGACCGTCTGGTGCACAGCGGCTGGGAGCTCGCCGACCGGATGGAGCGCGAGCAGGCGGCCGTCGCCGACCGGGAGCGGCTACGGGAACGCTCCCGGATCGCGGGCGACATGCACGACTCCCTCGGCCACGACCTGGCCCTGATCGCCGTGCGCGCCGGCGCCCTTGAGGTCGACCCGGCGCTCGGCCCCGACCAGCAGCACGCGGCCGGCGAACTGCGCCGCGCGGCGGCCGACGCGACGGCCCGCCTCCGGGACGTCATCGGCGTCCTGCGCCAGCCCGACGAGGACCCGGCGCCCACGGCCCCGGGCGGCGCACCGGTCGAGGAGCTCGTCTCCCGCGCCCGCGCCTCGGGCCTCGGGGTCACCCTGACGGTGACGGGGAAGGGCCACGAGCCGGACGGGATGGCCGGCTGGGCGCTGCACCGGGTCGTCCAGGAGGCGCTCACCAACGCCGCCAAGCACGCGCCGGGCGGCGCCGTGGACGTCCGGGTCGAGGCCGCTCCCGAGCGCGTCACCGTGAACGTCGTGAGCGGCCCCGGCACGGCCGGGTCGCCGCTCGCCTCGGGCGGCACCGGACTCGTCGGCCTCGACGAGCGCGTACGGCTCGCGGGCGGGGTCCTCACCCACGGACCCACGCCCGAAGGGGGCTTCGCGGTCCGCGCGACCCTGCCGCGCCGCACACCCGCGGGCCCCCCGACGTCCTCCCCCGCCGCGCCGACCTCGGCCCGGGAGCTGGACCGCGTCCGCCGCCAGGTCCGCAAGGGCCTCGCGCAGGCCATCTGGATCCCGCTGGCCCTGCTCGCCGCGCTCGGCCTGCTCATGGCCGGGGTCGCCCTGTGGACCCAGCACCAGTCGTATCTGGAACCGGACGACTACGACCGCATGCGGATCGGCCAGACCCTCAGCGCCATCACCGACGCCGAGGACCTGCCCGACCACCCGCTGGACGGCCCGCCGCAGGGCGTTCCGACGGAGCCGCGCGGCATGGACGAGTGCCGGTACTACCGCTCCACGCTGCTCGCCGCGGTCCCGGTGTACCGGCTCTGCTTCGTCGACGGGCACCTCGCCGAGAAGGCCGAGGTGCGCTGACACCGCCTACCGCAGCAGCACGCCCGCGCCCTCCCCCGCCGTCTCCTCCGGCAGGGCCACGAGCCCCGGTTCGGCCGGGTGGGCGAGGAGCGGGTGGGCGGGCAGGACGCGGACCGTGCAGCCGAAGGAGCCGGTCCGGTCGAGCTCCAGGGTGCCCGCGTACGGCAGGCGCCCCTCCAGGTCCGGGCCGCCCGCCGGCTTCAGCGTGGCGGTACGGGTGTCCGCGAGGGTGTCGTCGGCGTCGACCCGGCCGATGACGGCCTGCACCTCGACGTCGTCGGGGTTGAGCGCGCCGAGGGCGACCCGGACGCGGACGACCGGGGTCGAGCCGAGTTCCGCGTCCGCCGGGTCGTCCGCGAGGCCGTCGCCGACCTCGACGTGGTCGACGGACACCTTGGGCCAGGCGTCCCTGACCCGGGCCTTCCAGGTCGCGAGGTCCCGCGCCCGGTCCGGGGTGAGCGCCCGGCGGGCGTCGGCGGCGGGGACGTACAACCGCTCGACGTACTCGCGGACCATCCGGTCGGCGAGCACCTTCGGGCCGAGGTCGGCGAGGGTGCGCCGGACCATCGCCGTCCAGCCGGCCGGCACCCCGTCGGGGCCCCGGTCGTAGAAGCGGGGGGCGACCCGGCGCTCGATCAGCTCGTAGAGGGCGGCGGACTCCAGGTCGTCCCGGCGGTCCTCGTCGGCGGCGGCCGCGCCGTCGGCGGTGGGGATGGCCCAGCCGAAGTCGGGCTCGAACCACTCGTCCCACCAGCCGTCGAGGACCGAGAGGTTGAGGCAGCCGTTGAGGGCGGCCTTCATGCCGCTGGTGCCGCAGGCCTCCAGGGGGCGGAGGGGGTTGTTGAGCCAGACGTCACAGCCGGGGTAGAGCCCGCGGGCCATCTCCATGCCGTAGTCGGGCAGGAAGACGATCCGGTGCCGGACCCGGGGGTCGTCGGCGAAGCGGACCAGCTCCTGCACGAGCCGCTTCCCGCCGTCGTCGGCGGGGTGCGCCTTGCCGGCGACGACGAGCTGCACGGGGCGCTCGGGGTGGAGCAGCAGGGCGCGCAGCCGGTCCTTGTCCCGCAGCATGAGCGTGAGCCGCTTGTACGAGGGGACGCGGCGGGCGAAGCCGATGGTGAGGACGTCGGGGTCGAGGACGGAGTCGGTCCAGCCGAGTTCGGCGGCGGCGGCCCCGCGCTGCCGCCAGGAGGCCCGGAGCCGTTCCCTCACGTCGGTCACGAGCCGTTCGCGCAGGGTGCGGCGCAGCTCCCACAGCTCCCGGTCGCCGGCGTCGGGGCCGAGCCGGCCGACCTCGGGGGCGACCCAGGTGGGGGCGTGGACGCCGTTGGTGATGGAGGTGATGGGCACCTCGTCGGCGTCGAAGCCCGGCCAGAGCCCGGCGAACATGGCCCGGCTGACGGCGCCGTGGAGGGTGGAGACGCCGTTGGCGCGCTGGGCGAGGCGCAGTCCCATGGCGGCCATGTTGAAGACGCCGGGGTCGCCGCCGAGCGGGGTCTCGTCGCCGAGGGCGAGGACGCGGCCGGTGTCGACGCCGGGGAGCGCGCCGTCCTGGCCGAGGTGGCGGGCGATCAGGCTCCGGTCGAAGCGGTCGATGCCGGCCGGGACGGGGGTGTGGGTGGTGAAGACGGTGCCGGCCCTGACGGTCTCCAGGGCGCTGTCGAAGTCGAGCCCCTCCCCCTGGAGTTCGCGGATGCGTTCGAGGCCGAGGAGTCCGGCGTGGCCCTCGTTGGTGTGGAAGACCTCGGGGTCGGGAGTGCCGGTGAGGCGGGTGTACGTACGGACGGCGCGGACGCCGCCGATGCCGAGCAGCATCTCCTGGAGGAGCCGGTGCTCGCTGCCACCGCCGTACAGCCGGTCGGTCACGCTCCGTTCGCCGGGGCCGTTCTCCTCGACGTCGGAGTCGAGCATGAGCAGCGGGACGCGGCCGACCTGGGCGATCCAGATGTGGGCGTGCAGGCTGCGCCCGGCGGGCAGCGCGAGGGTGACCCGGGCGGGGGCGCCGTCGGCCTCGCGGAGGAGGGTGACGGGCAGCTCGCCGGGGTCGAGGACGGGGTACTGCTCCTGCTGCCAGCCGTCGCGGCCGAGGGACTGCCGGAAGTAGCCGTGCCGGTAGAGCAGGCCGACGCCGATGAGGGGGACGCCGAGGTCGCTGGCGGACTTGAGGTGGTCGCCGGCGAGGATGCCGAGGCCGCCGGAGTACTGGGGCAGGGCGGCGGCGACACCGAACTCGGGCGAGAAGTACGCGACGGCCGCCGGTGGCCGGCCCGGTTGCGCCTGGTACCAGCGGGGGGCGCGCAGATAGGTGTCGAGGTCCTCGGCGGCGGCGGTCAGCCGGGCCAGGAAGTCCCGGTCGGCGGCGAGCGCGGTGAGCCGGGGGGCTTCGAGGGCGCCGAGGACCCGGACGGGGTCGGTGCCGGTCCGGCTCTCCGGGGCGAGGGAGTCGAAGAGCGCGCGGGTGGGTTCGTGCCAGGACCAGCGCAGGTTGTGCGCGAGGTCGGCGAGGGGTCGAAGGGTGTCGGGGAGGACGGGACGCACGGTGAATCGACGGATTGCCTTCACGCTGTCCACCTTCGCAGGCGAGTACGGAGCGGAGCGGACGCACCACGCTGTGCGTCCGGCGTGCCGCTCCGAGGTTAGGACACGGCGGCGCGCCGGACCACGGCGCACGGGGGGCGGGTCGGCGCGGCGCGCGTCAGCCGATGGCGGGGAGCCGTACCTCGTACGGGGAGCCCTGGTTGACCGTGTCCGGGTCGAAGGCCCCGGTGGCGGCGTACCGCCGGGCGACGGCGGCGAGTTCCTCGGCCGGGACGACGTCGTGGATGTCGGTGAAGCCGTGCGGGGCGCGCTCGTGGGCGAGGGTGATGACGACCTCGGGGCCGAGCCGGCGGTTGGCGCGCTGGAGCGCGGTCATGGCGGGGCGGCGTTCGCGCTCGTACGCGGCGAGGCCCTCGGCCGGGTCGTCGTGCCGGGCCAGCGCGTGGGCGAGGGCGCGGGCGTCGACGATCGACTGGGTGGCTCCGTTGGAGCCGGTCGGGTACATGGCGTGGGCCGCGTCGCCGACGAGGGTGGTCCGGCCGTGGGTCCAGCGCTCCAGGGGCTCGCGGTCGACCATCGGGTACTCGTGCGCGGAGTCGGCGGCCCGCAGGATGTCGGGGACGCTGACGCCGTCGAACTCCCAGCCCTCGTAGAAGCGGAGAAACGTTTCCACGGGGACGGAACGGTCCCAGTCGCCCCGCAACCGCTCGTCCCCGGACCCGGCCCCGCACCCGGAACCCGCCCCCGCACCCGCCCCGGACCCTGCCCGCGCGGTCTCCGCCGGGCGGGCCAGCGCCCAGTTCACGAGGACCTCCCGCCCCGGCCCCGTCGGCCGGCTCATCGGGTACACCACGGCCTTCTGCCGGTCGTCGCCCGCGATGAGCATGAACGAGCCCACCGCCCGCGCCGGCATGCGGGACACCCCCCGCCACACCAGCGTCCCGTTCCACGGCGGCCCGCCCTCACCCGGATACAGCGCCGCCCGTACCGCCGATCTGATGCCGTCCGCGCCCACCAGCACGTCCGGTTCGAGCGAGGCCCGGCCCCGGACGGCCCCCGAACGGTGCTCCAGGCGCAGCCGCGGCCGCCCGTCCGGCAGCGGCTCCACGCCGCTCACCCGTACCCCGGTCACCAGCGCCGCCGCGCCGAGCCGGGCCCGGACCGCGCCCGCGAGGACCTGCTGGAGGTGCCCGCGGTGCACGGAGAGCTGCGGCCAGCGGTAGCCCGCGCCGAGTCCGCGCGCCTCGCGGGATATCAGACCGCCCGAGCGGTGGTAGTAGCGCAGCTCGCGGGTGCGCAGGGCGCCCGGCTCCAGCGCGTCGAGCAGGCCGAGGGCGTCCAGTTCGCGGACCGCGTTCGGCAGCAGGTTGAGCCCGGCGCCCACCGGGCGGATCGCGGCCGCCGCCTCGACGACCGTGACCCGCTCGAATCCGGCGGCGTGCAGGGAGAGGGCGGTGGTGAGCCCGGCGATGCCGCCGCCGGCGATCACGATGTGCGGGCTCCGCCCGTACAGGGAGGAAGCATGGGAGAAGGCCGGGGAGAATCCGTGGGAGGAAGCAGGGAGGTTCATCGACAGCTCCTTCGCGTCGCTAGGCGACCGCGGGCCCGACAGGGGCCCCGGCGGGACGGCGCCGCACGGTCGCGCGGCGCACCATGGTCTCGTTCTCCCTGGTCAGGTCCAGGATCGCGCGCAGCAGCGCGATCGGGGCGCCGCCGCTGCCCTCCTCGTACAGGCGCACGTCGTCGCTGTAGGCCTTGCGGGCGATGCCGAGGTGGCGGGCCCGGAACGTCTTGAGGATGCGTAGCACCCGGCCGAGCGCGGCCGCCGAGGCCACGAGTTCGGGCGGCAGCCGGTCCGCCCTCTCCCAGCTCACCGCCGCCGACAGCTTGCTCACCGCCGACACCCCGCCGCGGTGGAGGGCGTGGAACTCCCGCCAGGACGGCAGCGCGTACGGCAGGGACTCGGCCAGGAAGGTGTCGTAGGCGGCGTCGGAGCGGTCGCACTGCCACAGCGTCAGATCGACGAGCCACAGCGGGACCTGCGCGGCGGCCGGCCCCAGGTAGTCGCGGCCCGCCACCTCGACCTCCTCGAAGTACGGCCGCAGGGTCACCGCGAAGTACTCCGGGGAGACCTGCGCGACCGTGAGGTCGATCGCGTCCACCATCGCCCGTACGTGGCGGGCGACCCGGTCCAGGGCGGCGGCGAAACCGGGGTCGTACGGTTCGAGCCGGGCGACCCGGGAGCAGTCGTCGACCGCCGCGACCAGCCCGGGGAAGACCATGCGGACCGACTCCTGGAGCCGGGCCTCGGCCGGATGGCCGGTGTACGAGCGGCGGCGCCGCCCGACCGGGTTCCAGGTCGTGTAGTGGTGGACCGTGTCCCGGGGCACCATGTCCGTCCGGCGGCCGAGGAGTTCGAGGACCGGCAGCGCCTCGGGAACGGCGTCGAGGGGCTGCACCCCGTGGCGTTTCAGCGAACCGAGCAGGATGCCGAGGTCCCGCATCGCGGCCAGCGCGGCCCCGACGCACCACTGCGCGGCCCGGTCCGGATCGGGGACCAGGGCGCGCAGGGCGACGGTCAGGGCGGCGGTGTCGGCCCGGGCGTTCATCGCGGGCACCGCGGCGAGCAGGGCGTCGGCGCCCAGCGGGTCGGCGGCGCGTATGTCCTCGGTCCGATGGCGCGGGTCGCCAAGCACAGGACTGTCCTCTTCTTTTGGGGCTCGGTTCGCCTCCGGGGCGCTGGTGCGGCTGTCTACGGTCGACCGTGCTCGATCCCTCGTTCCTCGGGACCTCCGCGCGCTCTCCCCTTCGACAGCCGCGCGCCCCTTCGGCTCACTCGCCGGGTGGTCGTGGGCATCGTTCACGTGAGGTACGGGTGGTCAGCGGGGGTCCGGTACCCGGGCGGCCTCCGGGGACGGGGCCGGCTCCGGGAGGTGGAGGCGTACGGAGAGCAGTGCGGCCAGGGCGGCGAAGGCGGCGCCGGTGAGCAGCGCGGCGCGGAAGCCGGCCGTCTCCGCGACGGCGCGGGCGGCGCCGTGGGCCCCGGTACGGGAGGTGGCGACGGCCACCAGGACGGCGAGGCCGAGGACGGAGCCGAACTGCTGGCTGGTGTTGACGAGTCCGGAGGCGAGTCCGGTCTCGTCGGGGGCGGCCTCGGCCGTGGCGGCCACGTTGGTGGTGACGATGACGAGGGGCAAGGCGGCGCCGACGATCAGGCTGGGCGCGAGGACCGTGGTCGCGAAGGTGCCGTCGGCGGTGAGCGCGAGGGCCAGCCAGAGGGTCCCGGCGCAGAGCAGGACGAAGCCGAGGGTCATGACCCGGTGCAGGCCGAGCCGGAAGATCAGCCGGCCGGTCTGCGGGGCGACCGCGACGACGACGAGCGAGAGCGGCAGCAGACCGAGGCCGCCGCCGAGGGGCGCGTACCCGAGGACGCTCTGGAGGTAGAGGCTGACCAGGAAGAACATCGGGAACAGGGTGGTCTGGGCGAGCGCGGCCAGGACGTTGGCGAGGCGGAGCGCGGGGCGGCCGAGGACCTGGGGCGGGACGAGCGGGGCGGCGGCGCGGGTCTCGACGGCGGCGAAGGCGAGCAGCAGCGCGAGTCCGGCTCCGCCGGCGGCGAGGGTAGGGGCGGAGGTCCAGCCGGACTCGGCCCCGCCGACGAGCGCGTAGGCGACGAGTCCGAGTCCGGCGGTCGCGGTGAGCGCCCCGGCGAGGTCGAAGCCGCCGGGCCGGAAGCGGCCGGCGCGGTGGTCGAGGAGCCGGGGTGCGAGGCCGGCGAGGACGGCCGCGAGCAGGACGTTCAGCCAGAACGTGGAGCGCCAGCCGAGGAGGTCGGTGAGGGCGCCGCCGAGGACCGTGCCGAGGACGCCGCCGAGGCCGCCCATCGCGGCGAAGGCGCCGAGCGCCTTGTGCCGGGCGGGGCCGTCGGGGAAGAGCAGGAGCAGCAGCGCGAAGGCGGCGGCCGCGGCGAGGGCGGCGCCGACGCCCTGGGCGGCGCGGGCGGCGACGAGCACGGCGGCGCTCGGCGCGAGCCCGCCGACGGCGGAGGCCGCGGCGAGGAGGGCGAGTCCGGCGAGGAAGACCCGCCGGTGGCCGAGGAGGTCGGCGACGCGTCCGCCGAGCAGGAGGAGTCCGCCGAAGGTGATCAGGTAGGCGTTGGCGACCCAGGAGAGGCCGGCGGAGCCGGAGCCGAGGTCCGCGCCGACGGAGGGCAGGGCGACGTTGACGATCGCGGTGTCCATGATCAGGAGCAGCTGGGTGGAGGCGAGCAGCGCGAGTGCCCCGCGCCGCGGCCCCGGTCGTGGTGTCGTCACCGGGTCGTCCCCAGGTCGTAGCCGTCGAGACAGGCCTGGGCGAGCCGCTCGCACTCCCCGGCGGAACCGGCCCAGGTCTGCATGGTCAGGTAGACGTGCGGGGCTCCGTGGTAGAAGCGCTCGTACTGCTCGTGGCGGCCGGCGAACTCGGAACCGAGCGCGTCCCAGGCGAGCTTGAGGAGTTTGAGGCGGTCCTCGGCGGGGTGGCCCGGGGCGCGGAAGTACTGCCGGACCAGCGGGCCGAGTTCGGGGTGGAGGAGGTCCCGGCCGCTCGCGGGGAGCTGGACGAGGGCGCCGCCCGCGAGGAGCTTGATGTCCTGGAGGGCGCGCGGGTAGAGCTCGCCGGCCATGATCCGCTGGGCGAAGGAGATCTCCTGGCCCGGCCTGACGCCGCCGCGGCCCTCGTCGACCTCCTCGTGCGAGGCCTCGGCGGCGAGGACGAAGGCCTTGGCCTGGGCGACCATGCCGAGGAGCCGGCCGAGGGCCTGGGTGACGGGCGGCAGCTTCTCCGTGCCGTGGGAGCGGGCGACGAGGATCGCGAGGCCGGTGAGGAACTCCAGCTTCGTCCAGAAGCGGGTGGCGGACTGGTGGACGAAGTTCAGGTAGGCGGGCGTCCGCCACCAGATGGCGCCGGTGGTGGCCGGGTCCCGGTAGGTGAGGACCCGTTCCCAGGGCACGAACACGTCCTCGCAGACGAGCATCGCGTCGTTCTCGTCGTACCGGGAGGAGAGCGGGTGGTCGAACACGGACCGGGAGCGCGCCTCGTAGGAGGTGCGGGAGATCAGCTTGAGGCCGGGGGTGTCGAGCCGTAAGGAGAACGTCACGGCGTGCTCGGTGTCGTCGTCGGCCAGCGGTTCGATGGTGCCGACGAGGATCTCGTCGGCGAAGACGGCGCCGGTGCCGATGGTCTTGGCGCCGCGGACGACGATCCCGCCGTCCCGCTCCCCGACGATCCGGAGCGTGAGGTCGTCCTCGCCGGGGCCCGATGCGGGGTTGGTGAGGGTGAAGGCGGCGTGCAGGTCGCCCTCGGCGAGTCGGCGGTGGAAGGCGAGGGCGTGCTCCGCGCCGTCGAAGGTGTCGCCGGTGAAGACGGCGGGCGCGGCGGCGAACCCGGCCGCGCCGGCGGCCAGGTAGTCGGGGGTGCGGCCGAGGAATCCGTAGCTCGCCTCGGCCGTCGTCCGGAAGGCCCGGCGGCGGGCCACCAGGTCCTCGTAGGAGCGGGGTACGGCGTAGGCGCGCCGTACCCCGCCCTGGACCAGGACGGGGTGGTGCACGGGATCGTCGGCGAGGTCGTACAGACCGGCGAAGGAGGCCGCGGAGGCCCGGAACGCGGGGTGCGCGGTGACGTCCTTGACGCGCTCCCCGTCGAGCCAGATCTCGCGCCCGTCCCGCAGCGCCTCCAGATACTCCTGCCCGGACCTCGTCACCGGTCGCTCGCCTCTCCTCGGGGTGTCACGGCTCTGCCGTCCCGAGCCTGTCCGGCGAGGAGCGTCCGGGCAATGAACGTCCGTCCAGGGGTCCTTATGAACCGTCCAGGCCCGGCGCGCCGCCTGGACACCCCTCGGGATGACCCCCGCGGATCAGGCGGCGCTGACGACCCCCGCGCGGTACTCGCCCGGCGTCACCCCGAACCACTTGCGGAAGGCGAGGTGGAAGCCGACGGCGCTCTGGTAGCCGATGCGGGCGGGCAGGGCCGACTGCGGGAGCGACGTCTCGGAGAGGAGCCGTACGGCCTCCTGCATGCGGCGGGCGGCGAGGTAGCGGGCCGGGGACTCGCCGACGAGCTCGCGGAAGGCGGCGGTGAACGCGGAGCGGGACATGCCGACCTCCCGGGCGAGGGAGTCGATCGTCCAGGGCTCGGCGAACCGGGTCGCCATCATCACCACCGCCCGGCTGATGCCGGGGTGCCGCAGCAGGGGCAGCGAGGCGGGGTTGCCGGCGAGTTCGCGGAGCAGCGGGCGGAGCGCGAGGACGAGGGCCATCTCGAAGGCGCGCAGGGTGATGAGCCGGTCGCCGGGGCCCACGGGCCGGTCGGGTGCGGCGAGCAGCCGGAGGGTGTCGCGGAGCAGCGGCTCACGGTCGACCTGGGCGCCGTCGAGGACGAGGGCCCAGGGCAGCGAGGTGTAGAGGCCGGTGGCGGCGCTGGCGTCGTAGTGGAGTCCGGCGCAGAGCAGCCGGGCCTCGGGTCCCGTGCCCTCGATGACGATCTCGCCGGAGGTGCCGGGCTGCCGTTCGGGCAGGACGGCCTTGAGCGGGACGCCCTGCCGCTCGGGTCGGTCGGAGAGGCGGTGCGCGGTGCCGGTCGGGAAGACGACGAGGTCCCCGGCGTGCAGTTCGAGGGAGGCCTCCCCGTCGGTGGTGATCCAGCAGTCGCCCTCGACGACGTAGTGGAGGACGGCGCAGCTGCGCTCGGCGTCGCCCTCGATGGCCCAGGGGGCGCGGACGTGCCAGCGGCTGTCGAAGACTCCGGTGAGCCGGAGGGGTTTCAGTAGTTCGCTCAGCAGGTCCTCGTGCTCGGCACCGCGCTCGTGCTGGTCGCGCTGGTCGCGGTGGTCGTGACGGTCGGTTCCCACGGTATCCATGGACGATCCTTCAACTTCCGCCCCGGTTTGTTAATTGAACATCCGAAGCCGCCGCGACGAGCCTGGAAGGCAGCCGACACGACAGCAGCGACAGCCTATCGAAGGGCCTCAGAAACACATGTCCAGTGAGATTCCGATGCGGGTGGCGGTCGTGGGCGCGACCGGTTTCCAGGGCGGTGCGGTGGCCCGACTGCTGGCCGAGCGGCACCACCGGGTCCGTGCCATGACGCGGCGCCCGGAGGCCGACCGGCCGCCGCTTCCCGGCGCCTTCTTCCTCGCCGGCGACCTGGGGCGGCCGGGCGACGTGCGGAGGCTCTTCGAGGGGACGACGCACGCGTTCGTCACGATGCCGCTGGTGTACGACCCCGAGCGGGTGGAGGCGTACGCGCGGAGCATCGCGGCGGCGGCCCTGGAAGCGGGCACGATCCGGCTCGTCTTCAACACCAACACCCGTGTCCCGCACGGCCCGACGGGGTTCGCCGCGTTCGAGACGCGGCGCCTCGCGGAGCGCGTGCTGCGGGACAGCGGGGTGCCGCTCGTGGTCATCCGGCCGCCGGTCTACCTCGACAACCTCTTCTCGCCGTGGAACGGTCCCGCCCTCGTCGACGACGGCGTGCTCGCCTATCCGCTGCCGGAGTCGGCGCGGACGGCGTGGATCTCGCACCGGGGCCTGGCGGAGGCGGCGCTCGCGGCGCTGACCCGGGAGGACCTGGAGGGGCGGACCTTCGACATCGGCGGTGCGGCGGAGCTGACGGGCGGCGAGCTCGCGGCCGCCTTCGGCCGCGGCCTGGGCCGGGCCGTCCGCTACCAGGAGCTGGATCCGGTCGACTTCGAGCACGGGCTCGCCGGGCTCCTCGGTCCCGCGGCGGCGGCCGGGGTGGCCGGGATCTACCACTACATGGCGAGCTCCGCGGATCCGCTGCTCATGGCGGGCGACGACGGGGTGTCGGCGGAGGCGCTCGCGCTCGAACCGGCCCCGGTGGAGGAGTGGGTGGCCCGCCAGCCCTGGCAGGTCTGGTCGACGGACGCGGAGGAACCCGACGGTTCGCGGCGCCGCTGACCCCCCGCGCGCCCGAAGTACGAGCCCCGCCTCTCCCGAGGCGGGGCTCGTACTTGTCCTGCCCGCGCTCTTGCCCGCACGCCTACGCCCGAGTAGTTAACAAAGCGCCGGATTGCCCACCCGAGAACCGTGGGAAGGCTCCTCCGGTACGCCCCCGGACCCCTGGAGATCCCGTACTCCCTGTGCACCCGCCATTCGAGTGAACGCGGACAGGAGCGGCCATGCCCGCAACCCGTCGGCCGTCGACGGAGCTAGAAAGAGCGCACCACCACCCGCACCCCCGTAACCCGTCAGGTGATGCTGTGAATCCGCTCATGGGACGCATTCCCGTACTCGACGTACGCCCGCTGGTCGACTGTGGCCGGCGCCCCGCGAAAGCGGTGGCAGGAGAGACCTTCGAGGTGACGGCGACCGTCTTCCGCGAGGGTCACGACGCGGTCGCCGCCAATGTCGTGCTGCGCGGCCCGTCCGGCCGCCCCGGCCCGTGGACCCCGATGCGCGAACTGGCCCCCGGTACCGACCGGTGGGGCGCCGAGGTCACCCCGGACGCCGAGGGCCCGTGGACGTACACCGTGGAGGCATGGAGCGACCCGATGGCCACCTGGCGCCATACGGCGAAGATCAAGATCCCGGCCGGGATCGACTCCGAACTGGTCCTCGCCGAGGGGGCCGAACTGCACGAGCGGGCCGCGAAGGGCGTCCCGAAGAAGGGTGGCGGCCGGGAGGCCGTGCTCGCCGCCGCGGACGCGCTGCGCGATGTCACCCGCCCGGCGGCCGTCCGGCTCGCGGCGGCGCTCGCCCCGCGCGTCGTCGAGTCCCTCGACCGCCACCCGCTGCGCGAACTCCTCTCCTCCTCCCCCGCGTTGCCGCTCCAGGTGGAGCGGGAGCGGGCCCTGTTCGGCTCCTGGTACGAGTTCTTCCCGCGCTCGGAGGGCGTGCGGAAGGTCAAGGGCCGTACGGTCCCGGGCAACTTCCGCACCGCGGCGGAACGCCTCCCGGCGGTCGCGGCGATGGGCTTCGACGTGGTGTACCTGCCGCCGGTCCACCCGATCGGCGAGACCCACCGCAAGGGCCCGAACAACTCCCTGTCGGCGTCCCCGAACGACGTGGGCGTGCCGTGGGCGATCGGTTCCCCGGAGGGCGGGCACGACGCGCTCCACCCGGACCTGGGCACCTTCGAGGACTTCGACGCCTTCGTGGCGCGGGCCCGGGAGCTGCGCCTGGAGATCGCCCTGGACTTCGCGCTCCAGTGTTCACCGGACCACCCGTGGGTGGAGAAGCACCCGGAGTGGTTCCACCACCGCCCGGACGGTTCGATCGCGTACGCGGAGAACCCGCCGAAGAAGTACCAGGACATCTATCCGATCGCGTTCGACGCCGACATGGACGGGATCGTCGCGGAGACCGTGCGGGTGCTGCGGCACTGGATGGCCCACGGTGTGCGGATCTTCCGCGTCGACAACCCGCACACCAAGCCGGTGGTGTTCTGGGAGCGGGTGATCGGCGAGATCAACCGGGCCGACCCGGACGTGATCTTCCTGGCGGAGGCGTTCACGCGGCCGGCGATGATGCGGACGCTCGGCGCGATCGGCTTCCAGCAGTCGTACACGTACTTCACCTGGCGCAACACCAAGGAGGAGCTGACGGAGTACCTCACCGAGCTGTCCGGGGAGACGGCCGCGCAGATGCGGCCGAACTTCTTCGTGAACACCCCCGACATCCTGCACGCCTACCTCCAGGAGGGCGGCCGGCCCGCGTTCGAGGCACGGGCGGTGCTCGCCGCCACCCTCTCGCCGTCCTGGGGCATGTACGCCGGGTACGAGCTGTGCGAGAACACCGCGCTGCGGGACGGCAGCGAGGAGTACCTGGACTCGGAGAAGTACGAACTGAGGCCGCGCGACTGGGAGTCGGCGGAGCGAGCCGGGAGGACGATCACCCCGCTGATCACCGCCCTGAACCGGATCAGGCGACGCCACCCGGCCCTCCGCAGGCTGCGGAACATCACCTTCCACGAGACCGACAACCCGCAGGTGATCGCGTACAGCAAGCGGTCGGGTTCGAACACCGTTCTGATGGTCGTCAACCTCGACCCGCACCACACCCAGGAGGCGACGGTCTCGTTGGACATGCCGGAACTCGGCCTCGACTGGCACGAGACCGTGCCGGTGCGCGACGAGCTCACCGGCGAGACCTATCACTGGGGCAGGGCCAGCTACGTGCGCCTAGAGCCGGGTGTCACACCCGCGCACGTCCTCGTCCTGCGACCGTCCCCGCAGACCGGAGGGTCACCCACATCATGACTGTCAACGAGCCCGTCCCCGACACCTTCGAGGACACCCCCGCCAAGGACCGCGATCCCGACTGGTTCAAGCGGGCCGTCTTCTACGAGGTCCTCGTCCGCTCCTTCCAGGACAGCAACGGCGACGGCGTCGGCGACCTGAGGGGCATCACGGCCAAACTGGACTACCTCCAGTGGCTCGGCGTGGACTGCCTCTGGCTGCCGCCGTTCTTCAAGTCCCCCCTGCGGGACGGCGGATACGACGTCGCGGACTACACCTCAGTGCTCCCCGAGTTCGGCGACCTGGCAGACTTCGTCGAGTTCGTCGACTCGGCCCACCAGCGCGGGATGCGCGTGGTCATCGACTTCGTCATGAACCACACGAGCGACCAGCACGAGTGGTTCCAGGAGTCCCGGCGCGACCCCGAAGGGCCGTACGGCGACTACTACGTCTGGGCCGACGACGACAAGCAGTACGCGGACGCCCGGATCATCTTCGTCGACACGGAGTCCTCCAACTGGACCTTCGACCCGGTCCGCAAGCAGTACTACTGGCACCGGTTCTTCTCGCACCAACCGGACCTCAACTACGAGAACCCGGCGGTGCAGGAGGAGATCCTCTCCGCGCTGAAGTTCTGGCTGGACCTGGGGATCGACGGCTTCCGGCTCGACGCGGTGCCGTACCTGTACCAGCAGGAGGGCACCAACTGCGAGAACCTCCCGGCCACCCACGGCTTCCTGAAGCGGGTCCGCAAGGAGATCGACGACCACTACCCGGACACGGTGCTGCTCGCCGAGGCGAACCAGTGGCCGGAGGACGTCGTCGACTACTTCGGCGACTTCCCCTCGGGCGGCGACGAGTGCCACATGGCCTTCCACTTCCCGGTCATGCCCCGCATCTTCATGGCCGTGCGGCGCGAGTCGCGCTACCCGGTCTCCGAGATCCTGGCGAAGACCCCGGAGATCCCCTCCGGCTGCCAGTGGGGCATCTTCCTGCGCAACCACGACGAGCTCACCCTCGAAATGGTCACGGACGAAGAGCGGGACTACATGTACGCCGAGTACGCCAAGGACCCGCGAATGCGGGCCAACATCGGCATCCGGCGCCGCCTCGCCCCGCTCCTCGACAACGACCGCAAGCAGATGGAGCTCTTCACCGCGCTGCTCTTCTCGCTACCCGGTTCGCCGGTGCTCTACTACGGCGACGAGATCGGCATGGGCGACAACATCTGGCTGGGCGACCGCGACGGCGTCCGGACCCCGATGCAGTGGACGCCCGACCGGAACGCGGGCTTCTCCTCCTGCGACCCGGGGCGGCTCTACCTGCCGGCCATCATGGACCCGGTCCACGGCTACCAGGTGACCAATGTCGAGGCGGGCATGGCCTCGCCGTCCTCGCTGCTGCACTGGACGAAGCGGATGATCGAGATCCGTAAGCAGAACCGTGCCTTCGGCACGGGGACGTACACGGAACTCCCGGCGTCCAACCCGGCGGTGCTCGCCTTCCTCCGCGAGGACGGCGACGACCTCGTCCTCTGCGTGAACAACTTCTCGCGGTTCGCGCAGCCGACCGAGCTGGACCTGCGGCGCTTCGCCGGCAGCCAGCCGGTGGAGCTGATCGGCGGGGTGACGTTCCCGGCCATCGGCGAGCTGCCCTACCTCCTGACCCTTGCGGGACACGGCTTCTACTGGTTCCGTCTCAAGAAGGGCTGACCGACGGTCAGTTCGGATTCGTCCGGGGTGGGACGGTTTCCCCCGTCCCCCTCTGGGCACTGTGTCCCACACACGATTCAGGTCCATACGGGCCTTCTTGCCGGGCCCATACGGATCTTCCCCTTCCGACACGTCCCGCACTTCCGGACAGTCCAAGCCGCCATCCGGGACACTCTGCGCATTTGAACGCATACGATGCCCACTTGCGCGCCCCGGGGAAAGGACGCGATGCCATGCCGGAGACCGCATCCACCACCCGGGCCCCGGACGCCCTCCTTCCGTGCCTCGCCCCCCTGCTCCACGAATGGCTGCCCAGGCAGCGCTGGTTCGCGGGCAAGGGCCGCCGGGTCATCGGATTCACGCTGGACGCGGCCACCGAGCTGCTGCCCCTGGACGGCGCGGGACCCGGTCTCCTCCATCTGCTCGTACGGGTCGACCAGCCCGGCCGCCCGGCCGGCACACCCGCCGACTGCTACCAGCTGCTCCTGGGCGTACGGACCCAGCTCCCGCCCCGCCTCGCCCCCGCCCTGATCGGGCGGATCCGGCAGGGCCCGCTCGCCGGACGCGCGGTCTACGAAGGGCTGCGCGACCCGCGGCTCGCGGGACTCCTCTACGAGCGGCTGCGCACCCCGGGCCGGACCGGCCCCCTGCACTTCCACGCCACGACGGCCCTGCCGCCCGCCCTCGCCCCCCGCATGCTCGACACCGAACAGTCCAACTCCTCGCTGGTGTACGGCGATTCCTACATCCTGAAGATCTTCCGGCGGGTCAGCCCGGGCGCCAACCCCGACCTCGAACTCCCCCTCGCCCTGAGCCGGGCCGGCTGCGCACGCGTACCGGCCCCGGTCGCCTGGTTCGAGTCGGGGGCCGCGACCCTCGGCGTCCTCCAGCCCTACCTCCGGGACTCCCGGGACGGCTGGCGGCTCGCGCTCGACGCGCTGGCCGACGGACGGGAGTTCACCACCGAGGCGCGGGCGCTCGGCCGGGCCACGGCCGAGGTCCACCTCGCGCTCGCCGACGCGCTGCCGACCCGGCGGCTGCGGCGCTCCGAGACCGAGCACCTCGCCGCCGCGATGGACCGGCGGCTGCACGCGGCGGCGCAGGCGGTGCCGGCGCTCCTGCCGTACGTACCGGGGCTACGGGCCGTCTTCGCGGCGGCCGGCGAGGCGCCCGGCGCGGGGGCGCTCCAGCGCATCCACGGCGACCTGCACCTGGGGCAGACCCTGCGGGGCTCCGACGGCGGCTGGGCCGTCATCGACTTCGAGGGCGAACCGGCGAAGTCGCTGGACGAGCGGCGGAGTCCACAGCCCACGGTCCGTGACGTCGCGGGCATGCTCCGCTCCTTCGACTACGCGGCCCGTACGCACCGCCCGTGGAACGCGGACTGGGCGGCGCGCTGCCGGGCCGCGTACTGCACGGGCTACGCCGAGGCGGCGGGCGCGGACCCGCGCGCCGACCCCGCCCTCCTCCGCGCCTACGAGACCGACAAGGCGGTCTACGAGGTGGTCTACGAGGCGCGCCACCGCCCGGACTGGCTCCCGGTCCCGATGTCCGCGATCGAACGCCTCGCGACGCCCACATGAGTTCCCGCCCGCGTCCTGCCCGTGTGGGCGATCGCCCCGCACGGCTGGTCCCCCCAGGGCGAAGCCCTAGGGGGAGGGTGGGCACACGGGACGGCGCCCTTGCGGGCGCCTCCGCCCCGGCTCCCCACCCCGAAGGCGGCCACCGGACCCGTTCGGCCCAGCGGCGGGCGGGCCCGTACCGCTCTCGCCTGCGGCGACCGCCACGCGCCCCGTTCGGCCGAGTGTCCCGCGCCCGCGGGATGCCGTTTTCCACCCCGTACGCCCGTACGCCCGTACCCCTCGCCCCTCAGGAGGCACCCCCGTGACCGCCCGATCCGCAGGCAAGACGTCCCGCGCAACGAAGACGCCCGCACCGGACCGGACCGCCGTGCGGAAGGCGCCACCCCTCGATCCGGGGGACCGCGCCCGGCTGCTCGCGGGCGAGCACCACGAGCCGCACGGCGTGCTGGGTGCCCACCCAGTACGCGGTGGGGTCGTGGTGCGTGTGCTGCGCCCGTGGGCGAAGGAGGTCGCCGTCCTCACCAAGGGGCGTCGCGTCGTCCTCCACGACGACGGCGACGGTCTCTTCTCCGGTCTGCTGCCGCTCCTTCGCAAGGTGCCCGCGTACGAGCTGCGGGTTCGTTACGGGGACGACGGGGGTGACGAGCTCGCCGTCGTCGACCCGTACCGCTTCCTGCCCTCCCTCGGCGAGCTCGATCTGCACCTCATCGGCGAGGGGCGGCACGAGGAGCTGTGGACGGCGCTCGGCTCCCACACCCTGACCCACGAGGGCGTGGCCGGCACCCGCTTCGCCGTCTGGGCGCCGAACGCCCGCGGTGTCCGCGTCACCGGCGACTTCACGCACTGGGACGGCACGGCGCTGCCGATGCGCTCGCTGGGTTCGACGGGCGTGTGGGAGCTGTTCGTGCCGGGCGTCGGCGAGGGAGCCGTCTACAAGTACGACATCGCCCGGCCCGACGGGTCGCACACCGTGCGCGCTGACCCGATGGCCCGCCGCACCGAGTGCCCGCCGAACACCGCGTCGATCGTCACCGCCTCGCACTACACGTGGGACGACGCCGAGTGGATGGACGGGCGCGGAGCCCGCCCGCACCATGAATCACCGCTGTCGGTCTACGAGCTCCATCTGCCGTCGTGGAGGCCGGGGCTGACGTACCGCCAGCTCGCCGAGCAGCTGCCCGACTACGTCCGCGACCTCGGCTTCACGCACGTGGAGTTCATGGCCGTCGCCGAGCACCCGTTCAGCGGCTCCTGGGGCTACCAGGTCACCGGCTTCTACGCGCCGACGGCCCGGATGGGCACCCCCGACGACTTCAAGCACCTGGTCGACGCCCTGCACCGGGCCGGGATCGGGGTCCTGATGGACTGGGTCCCGGCGCACTTCCCGAAGGACGACTGGGCGCTCGCCGAGTTCGACGGGCGTCCGCTGTACGAGCACGAGGACCCGCGCCGCTCGCACCATCCCGACTGGGGGACCCTGGAGTTCGACTACGGGCGCAAGGAGGTGCGGAACTTCCTCGTGGCCAACGCCGTGTACTGGTGCCAGGAGTTCCACCTCGACGGGCTCCGGGTCGACGCGGTGGCCTCGATGCTCTACCTCGACTACTCGCGCGAGCACGGCGAGTGGCTGCCGAACGAGTTCGGCGGCCGGGAGAACCTGGACGCGGTGGCCTTCCTCCAGGAGATGAACGCCACCGTCTACCGCCGCTGCCCGGGAATCGTCACCTTCGCCGAGGAGTCCACGGCCTGGGACGGCGTGACGCGGGCGACGGACCAGGTGGGCCCCGGCGGCTTCGGCGGTCTGGGCTTCGGCATGAAGTGGAACATGGGCTGGATGCACGACTCGCTGGGGTACGCGGCGAAGGAGCCGGTGCACCGCAAGTACCACCACCACGAGATGACCTTCTCGATGGTGTACGCGTACAGCGAGAACTACATCCTGCCGATCTCCCACGACGAGGTCGTGCACGGCAAGCGGTCGCTGGTCTCGAAGATGCCCGGCGACTGGTGGCAGCAGCGGGCCAACCACCGGGCCTACCTGGGCTTCATGTGGGCCCACCCCGGCAAGCAACTCCTCTTCATGGGGCAGGAGTTCGCCCAGGGCGGGGAGTGGTCGGCGGAGCACGGGCCCGACTGGTGGCTGCTCGATCCGGCGTACGGGGCGGAGCCCGACCACCGGGGCGTGCGGGACCTGGTGCGGGACCTCAACACCGTGTACGCGGCGAACCCGTCGCTCTGGGAGCGGGACACCGCCCCGGACGGCTTCCAGTGGGTGGTCGGGGACGCCACTGAGGACAACGTCTTCGCGTTCCTGCGCTTCGACGGCTTCGGCTCCCCGCTGCTCGCCGTCTGCAACTTCTCGCCCGTCGTGCGGCACGACTACCGTCTCGGCGTGCCGGACACCTTCGCGTCCTGGGCGGAGGTCCTGAACACGGACGCCGCCCGGTACGGCGGCGGGGACGTGGTGGGCACCGACCCGCTGAAGACCGAGTCGGTGCCGTGGCACGGCCGTTCGGCGAGCGTGCGGATGACGCTGCCGCCGCTGGCGACGGTCTGGCTCAGGCCGGCCTGATCACGCCCAGCCGCTGGGTCGCCCGGGTCAGCGCCACGTACAGGTCGTTGATCCCGTGCGGGCCCCCGGCCACGATGCCGTCCGGGTCGACGACCAGGACCGTGTCGAACTCCAGGCCCTTCGCCTGCCGGGGGTCGAGCAGGACCACCGGCAGGGTGAGGTCGGGCGTCGCTCCGTGGGCGGCGTCCGGCAGGGCCTCGACCAGGCCGGGGAGCAGGCTCTCCGGGGCGATCACGGCGAGCCGGCCCTCGGCCCGCAGCTCGGCGGCGACGGCGTCGGCGGCCTCCTTCACCGGGTCGTCGACCGTGCGGTCCCAGGGCGCGACGCCGGTGGAGCGGACGGACCGGGGCGGTTCGAAGCCCGGGTCGGCGGCCCGCCGCACCTCGGCGGCGACCTCCATGATCTCGGCGGGCGTGCGGTAGTTGACCCCGAGGCGTACGTGCTCCCAGCGGTCCTGCACGTACGGGGAGAGGATCCGCTCCCAGGCGCCGACGCCCGCGGGGTCGCCGGTCTGGGCGGGGTCGCCGACCAGGGTCATGGAGCGGGTCGGGCTGCGGCGCATCAGGAGCCGCCAGGCCATCGCGGAGAGCTCCTGGGCCTCGTCGACGATGATGTGGCCGAAGGCCCAGGTGCGGTCGGCGGCGGCCCGTTCGGCGGCGGTGCGGTGGTCGGCCTCCTCGTGCCGCTCGGCGAACCGCTCGGCATCGATGATGTCGTGGGCGGAGAGGACCTCGGAGGCGTCCTCGTCCAGCTCCTCCTTGTCCTCGAACTCGTAGGTGCGCGAGGCGTACGAGACGTCGAGGACGCCCTGCGCGTACTGGATCTGGCGCTGCCGCTCGGCCTCCTGGGCGGCGCGGGCGGCCGAGTCGTCCTCGCCGAGCAGCTCGGCGGCCTCGTCGAGCAGCGGCACGTCGGCGGGGGTCCACTCCCCGGTGTCGCGGCGGATCGCCGCGGCGTCCTCGTCGTCGAGGTGGGTGGGCTCGGTGAGGTAGTCGGCCAGGAACTCCTGGGGTGTGAGG
Source organism: Streptomyces sp. NPDC058650 (assembly GCF_042717315.1). Taxonomy (NCBI): domain Bacteria; kingdom Bacillati; phylum Actinomycetota; class Actinomycetes; order Kitasatosporales; family Streptomycetaceae; genus Streptomyces; species Streptomyces sp. NPDC058650. The sequence continues at coordinate 193,642 of NZ_JBHXRL010000002.1, read as the reverse complement.
GACGGCCAGAGGGTGTCGACGGCGGCGTGCACGTCGGGGTTGGCGGCGATGCCCTTGGCGAGCAGCGCCCGGTCGTCGGGGCCGAGGAAGTTCGGGCCGCCGTAGGGGTCGGCGCCGATGCGGTCGGCGAGCTGCTCCGCGAGGGCGTCCAGGATCCGGAAGACGAAGTAGGGGCGGGCGAGGTTGTGCGGGAGGACGGTCTCGCGGGCCTTGTGGCGGGCCTCCAGGGCCATGTCCCAGTCGATGACCAGGTCCCCGTCCTCGTGCGGGACGACGAGGGGCGCGCCGCGCTCGGGGACCTGCTGGCGGTCGCGTACGGCCGCGGCGAGCGCGTCGGCCATGGTGGCGGAGCCCTTGACGGCGGCGGCGCGCGGGGCGTCGGTGCCGGTGGCGCGGACGCCGGGGAAGAGTTCGGCGGGGGTGGCGAGCAGGACGCCGGTCTCGCCGAGGGAGGGCAGGACGTTCCCGATGTAGCCGAGGAAGGCGGGGTTGGGGCCGACGATGAGGACGGCCCGCTTGGCGAGCTGCTCACGGTGGGCGTAGAGGAGGTACGCGGCCCGGTGCAGCGCGACGGCGGTCTTGCCGGTGCCGGGGCCGCCCTCGACGACGAGGACGCCGTGGTGCGGGGAGCGGATGATGCCGTCCTGCTCGGCCTGGATGGTCTGCACGATGTCGTGCATGCGGCCGGTGCGGGCGGCGTCGAGCGCGGCGAGCAGCACCTCGTCGGCGTCGCGGCTCTCGTGCCCGGTGCGGGTGGCGTCGGCGAGGTCGAGCACCTCGTCGTGGAGGGCGGTGACCTCGCGGCCCCGGGTGCCGATGTGCCGGCGGCGGGAGAGCCCCATGGGCTCGTAGCCGGTGGCGAGGTAGAAGGGCCTGGCGATCTCGGCGCGCCAGTCGACGACGAGGGGCGTGCGGTTCGGGTCGTCCCTGCGGATGCCGATCCGCCCGATGTGGTGGTCGCGGCCGTCACGGAAGACGAGCCGGCCGAAGCAGAGCCCGCTCTCCCCCGCGTCGAAGGCGGCGAGCAGCCCGGACTGTTCGGCGACGATCACGTCCCGTTCGAGGCGGCCCTGGTTGCCGCCGACCCCGGGGGTGCGCAGGGCCCGTGCGACGGCGGCCTCGGCCTGGTCCCTCAGGTCGTCGAGTCGTGCGTACAGATCGGTGATGAATTGCTGCTCATTCCGAAATTCCTCGGTTGACAATTCGACTCCCGGCGCGATACAGTGCGTTTATTGAACCTCTCCGTGCCATTTCTTTTTCCGGGCACGGAATCCATTAATATACGCGACGCAATACCCCGACTGTCAATTCTAGTCGGGGTATTTCTGTGTCGGCGCGACGTCCGGCACGGGCGCGAAGCCGCGGGTCAGCAGCCGGACGGCGAGGGTCACCTCCCAGGCGAAGACCGGGAGCGCGGCGAGGGTGCCGGCGGCGGACACCTGCTCATAGAGGCCGAAGAGCACGGCGACCGCGGAGAGGCAGATGAGCGCGCCGCCGACCAGGCCGAGCAGGGCGATCCACGCCGGCACGAGACCCGTGCGGCGCATCACGTACGCCAGGACCAGGGTGTTCGCCCCGAGGGCGACGTTGGGGCCGAGCAGGAACGCCCAGTCGTGCACCGCGATCAGCGCGGTCGCGGTCGCGGTACCACTCGCCTCACCGGCCTGGCCGGCCCCACCGGCCAGATCCTGTCGCAGGGTCACCACCGCGAGGACGCTGACGATGCCGACGGCGATCACGGCGGCTTCGAGCAGCCGGCCGCACACGTACCCGATCGCCAGGGCCTCGTGCCGCCGCCTGATGACGGGGTACAGCGCGACCCCGGTCCCGATCACGGCGACGAGCAGCACCATCTCGCACAGCGCCCCCGCCCGCACACGGGCGTCCGCGCCCGGCCCGACGACGTACGCGGCGCCGTCGAGCACGGGGCCGTACAGCGAGAGTCCCGCGATCGCCGCGACCTCGGTGACCAGGAACAGCGCTCCGGTCACCACGGCGGTCCTCCGTGTCGCATCCACGAGCTTCCCCTTTCCCCCCAGGGGTGTACGGCGTACACCCACCTGTTGAGGGACACGGTAGGTGTACGGCGTACACTCGTCAACATGACTCAGCACCGCGGAGCGGGCGACCGCGCCCCCCTGAGCAGGCAGCGAATCCTGCGCGCCGCCGTCGCGCTGGCCGACGAGACGGGCGCCGAGGCGTTCAGCATGCGCCGCCTCGCCCAGGAGCTCGGCGTGGTCCCGATGGCGCTCTACAAGCACGTGGCCAGCAAGGACGAGCTCCTCGACGGCATGGTGGACGTCGTCGTCGGCGACATCGCCCCGCCGGAGCCCGGAGCGCCGTGGAAGACGGCCGTACGGCAGCAGATCCTCGCCGCCCGGGACGTGCTGCTGCGCCACCGCTGGGCCGCGTCCGTCATCGAGTCGCGCCCCGGTCCGACACCCGCCGTCCTCGCCCACCTCGACTCGGTGATCGGCACGTTCCGGGACGGCGGTCTCTCCGCGGACCTGACGCACCACGCGATGCACGCGCTGGGCACCCGCCTGCTGGGCTTCTCCCCCGAGCTCTTCGCCACCGGCGGGGCGGAACCGTCGCCCGGCGGGGCGGACGAGGCCGCCGCGAAGGCGGCCGCCGCGGCCTATCCCCGGGTCGCGGAGATCGCCGCGGCCGCCGCCCACGACGCGGGCTCGACGGTCGGCGGAGGCTGCGACGACCGGTTCGAGTTCACGTTCGCCCTCGACCTCCTCCTGGACGGCATCGAACGCCTCCACGGCCAGGGCTGGACCTCCAGCATCACCGCTTAGGGCATCGAGCGTGCGTGCCGGACGCCGCGGCTCAGGCGGGACTTTCCGGAGATGACCTAGGGCGCCAGGACGTCCTCCAGTTCCTCCAGGAGGCGGCGCTTCGGGCGGGCCCCGACCAGTGACTTCACCGGCTCGCCCGCCCGGAAGACCATGAGCGTCGGGGTCGCGAGCACCCCGTACTTCACCGTGGTCTCCGGGTTGCGGTCGACGTCGATCTCGACGATCCGCAGCCGGGCCGCCTCCTCCGCGGCGATCGCGGCGAGCACCGGCTTCAGCTGCCGGCACGGCCCGCACCACTCCGCCGTGAACTTCACCAGGACCGGCAGGTCGGCCCCCAGCACCTCCGTGCCGAAGTCCCCGTCCGTGACCTCGGCCACGCCTTCCGTGTACGTCGTCATTCCCGTCACCCCTCCGTATCCGTGCCTGTGTCCCTGTCCCACTCCGTACCGAGCTCGCACCGGGGTTCCGGGCCGTGCCGCAGCTCCGCCTCGGCCCGCAGGAGCTGGGCGCCCATCTGGGCGCGTACCGCCTGGAGCTGTTCGATCAGGCCGTCCAGTTCGGCGACCTTCCGCCGGTAGACGGCGATCGACGCGGGGCAGGCGTCACCCGTCGGGTGCCCCTCCCGCAGGCAGTCGACGAACGGCCGCGTGTCCTCCAGCTCGAACCCGAAGTCCTGGAGGGTCCTGATCTGCTGGAGGAGCCGCAGGTCGTCCTCGTCGTACGTGCGGTACCCCTGCTCCGTGCGCCGCGCGGTCAGGAGGCCCCGGGACTCGTAGTACCGCAGAGTCCGCGTGGTGGTTCCCGCCCGCTCGGCCAGCTCTCCGATGCGCATGTCCCCGAACGTAATCCTTGACGCCGACGTCAAGGCAAGCAGGGAGGCCCCCGGAGGGCTCACCCGGCCGTCCGGTGGCCGGTCGTGCCGTCGCCGGCGATCCGGTGGAGGGCGACGACGGGCAGCACGCGGCTCGTGGCCCGCTGGTAGTCGGCGTAGCCGGGGGCGACGGCGACGACCTTGGCGAAGAGGCCGTCGCGCTCGGCGTCGGAAGCGGGGACGGCGGTGGCCCGCCAGGTGTCCGTACCGAGTTCCACGGTGACCGTGGGGTTCACGAGGACGTTCCGGTACCAGTCCGGGTGCCGGTCGGAGCCGCCGGCCGAGCCGACCACGAGCAGCCGGTCGCCGTCCTCGACGAAGCCGAGCGGGGTGGTGTGGTCTTTTCCGGTGCGGGCGCCGGTGGTGGTGAGAAGGAGAAGCACCCATCCCTCGAAAGGGCCGCCGAGCCTGCCGGCGTTGGTGCGGAACTCATCGATGATCTGTGTGTTGAAGTGGAGGGGCAAAGCCGTCCCAACGGTCCCCTTGCCTCCATGCCTCCGCTTTCCAGCGCGGACCGACACGCGACGTGAGTTCCTTCATCTCAACCTCGGCGGGGCGGGGTTGTCAAGGACGGTGCGGGCCGGGCGGCAGCAGCGGCTTCCGCTCCACCGGGGACGACAGCACGACCGAGGTCGTGGTCCGGCCGAGCGCCGAGGTCTGCTCCAGGACCTCTTCCAGGTGGACGGTGTCGGTGACGGCGACCTTGAGGATCCAGCAGTCCTCGCCCACCACGTGGTGGACCTCCAGGACCTCGGGGCGCGCGGTCAGTTCCAGGGTCCGCGGGTGTTTCAGGGTGTAGCCGCCGTGTGGATCGACCCTGATGAAGGCCTGGATGCCGTAGCCGAGCCGGGCCGGGGACACATGCGCGCCGTAACCGGTGACCGCCCCGCTCGCCTCGAGGCGGCGGACCCGCTCGGTGACGGCCGCGGGGCTGAGCCGGACGCGGCGGCCGAGCTCGCTGAGCTTGATGCGGCCGTCGCTCTGCAGGAGGTCCAGGATCTGCCGGTCGATGGCGTCGAAAGCGGCTGCCGAGGAATCGTCGGCGGCGGGGCGCGAAGGCCGAGGTTCCTTCGGTGCGGCGGCCGGAAATCCCATGAATCCCCCTTCAGATGGCGAACGCACAACGTAACACTTGCCCTGTGACGCAAGGGAGTTGGGATTGATGGACATTCTGGTCATCGGCGGAAATCGCTATTTCGGAAAGCGGCTCATCGCTCTCCTGAGGGAATCCGGGCACCGGATCACCGTGCTCAACCGGGGCTCTTCCGCCGCCCCCGCGGGAATCGAGCAGCTCGTGGCCGATCGCGACGACGAGGCCGCCCTGGAATCCGTTCTGGCGGGCCGTTCGTTCGATGTCGTCGTGGACCAGGTCTGCTATACGCCGCGCCAGGCGGAGATCGCCCTGCGGGTGTTCGCGGCACGCACCGGACGCTATGTGATGACGTCGACGGTGGAGGTGTACGAGTACGAGGACTCCGCCTCGGGCGTGCCGGTCGCCGAGTCCGCCCTCGACCTGGCCGCGGTCGCCGTCGACACGGGCCTGGCCTGGGAGGACCCGGAGTTCCGTGAGGAGAACTACGGGGAGGGGAAGCGGCAGGCGGAGGCGGTGTTCGCGGCCGGGTCCCCGTTCGCATGGACCTCGGTGCGGGTCGGCCATGTGCTGGGCGGCGCCGACGACTTCACGGGCCGGCTCGACCACTACGTCCGGCGCGTCCGGGCCGGCGAACCGATCGCCGTCCCCGTCGTGAACCGTCCGGCGACCTATGTGTACGTGGAGGAGATCGCCGCGTTCCTCGCCTGGACGGTCGAGGCGGAATTCACCGGGCCGGTGAACGCCCATTCCCACGGCCCGCTCACCACGGCCGACCTCTGCGCGGAGATCGAGAAGCAGGTGGGCGGCCGGACGGTGTTCCGGGAGGTGGAGGTCGGCGAGGTCTCGCCGTTCTCCTTCGCCCGCTCGTACGGGATGGACAACTCCCGTGCCACGACGCTCGGCTATTCCTTCGGTCATTCGGCGGAGTGGCTTCCGCGCGCCATTGCCGAGACGGTCGGGGCGATGCGCTTCGAGCCGACGACGTTCGGGGCGGTGCGCTGATGCGGTTCAGGACGCTGGGGGACGTACGGGTCGGGGCGGTCGGCTTCGGCACGATGCCGCTCTCCATCGAGGGCCGCCCCGACGAGGCCCGGGCCGTGGCGACCGTGCACGCCGCCCTGGACGCGGGCGTGACGCTGCTCGACACCGCCGACTCCTACCACCCGCCGGACGGTGCGCCCGGGGAGGGCGAGCTGTTCGTGTCGCGGGCCCTGGCCTCGTACGGCGGCCGGAAGGACGACGTCCTGGTGGCGACGAAGGGCGGGCGCGGCCGGACGGCGGACGGCGGCTGGACCGTGGACGGGCGGCCCGCGCACCTGCGGCGGGCGGCGGAGGACTCGGCCCGGCGGCTGGGCGGGACGCCGATCGGCCTGTACCAGCTGCACAAGCCGGACCCGGCCGTGCCGTACGCCGAATCACTGGGCGCCATACGGGAGTTGCTCGACGCGGGGACGATCCGGCTGGCCGGCATCTCGAACGTGGACGGGGAGCGGATCCTGCTGGCCCGCGACATCCTGGGCGACCGGCTGGTATCCGTACAGAACCGCTACTCGCCGGCGGTCCGGGAGAGCGAGGCGGAGCTGCGGCTCTGCGCGGAGCTCGGGCTCGCCTTCATGCCGTGGAGTCCCCTGGGCGGGATCTCGCGCAGCTCGCTCGACGGGGCGTCCGCCCTGGAGGAGGACCCGGAGTTCGGGGGGTTCCACCGGGTGGCGCGGGAGCGGGGGGTCAGTCCGCAGCGGGTGGCGCTCGCGTGGCTGCTCACGCGGTCGGAGACGGTGCTGCCGATCCCGGGCGCGAGCCGGCCGGAGACCGTGCGGGACTCGGCGGCGGCGGCCGAACTCCGGCTCTCGTCCGAGGAGTTGTCCCGGCTGGCCGTTCAGTAGCCGAAGACACCGCGCCCATCGACGGGGCCGGTGTCTTCCGGCTCCGCGAGCAGCTGCACCTGCGCACGGGTGGCGGCGTCGGGGACGCGACCACGGCTTCCACCGTCCCGCTCACCTCGGCCGGGGACGCGACCACGGCTTCCACCGTCCCGCTCGCCTCGGCCGACGGCGCCGACCGCGGCGGGATTCCGGCCAACCCCCAGGTCATCGCCTCGGGGCCGATCACCCTGACGGACAACGGACCCGGCATGAACGGCGAGGTCCGCGTCGAGGTGTGGGGCACCATCGGGAACGCACGAGAGGGACGGTACGGGTCGCGGCTGCGACCCGTACCGTCCCTCTCCCGGGGCCCGGATCCGGCTCAAGGCCCGGGACCCGGAGTTCTTCAGACGCCCGCGCGGGCCTTCTCCTCGCCGTCCTCGGTCCGCTGGTCCGGGACCGGGGTGGGTGCGTGGTCGTCGACGAGGGTCTTCTCGTCGAAGGGGATGTGCCCGGCCAGGACCTCCGCGACCCTCGCTTTGTCGATCTCCTTCGTCCAGGTGCCGACGAGGACGGTGGCGACGGCGTTGCCCGCGAAGTTGGTCAGGGCGCGGGCCTCGCTCATGAAGCGGTCGATGCCGACGATCAGGCCGACCCCGTCGACCAGTTCGGGCCGGTGGGACTGGAGGCCGCCCGCGAGGGTCGCGAGGCCCGCGCCGGTGACGCCCGCCGCACCCTTCGAGGCGATGATCATGAAGACGAGGAGGGAGATCTGCTCGCCGAGCGAGAGCGGGTCGCCCATCGCCTCTGCGACGAAGAGCGAGGCCATCGTGAGGTAGATGGCGGTGCCGTCGAGGTTGAAGGAGTAGCCGGTGGGGACGGTGATGCCGACGACCGGCTTGCTGACGCCCAGGTGCTCCATCTTCGCGATGAGCCGCGGCAGCGCGGACTCCGAGGAGGAGGTGGAGAGGATCAGCAGGAACTCGCGGCCCAGGTACTTCAGCAGGGTCCAGATGTTGATCCCGGCGACCAGGCGCAGGATCGCGCCGAGCACGACGAAGACGAAGAGCCCGCAGGTCAGGTAGAAGCCGATCATGATGACGGCGAGCGACTTGAGGGCGTCGATGCCGGTCGCGCCGACGACGGCGGCGATCGCGCCGAACGCGCCGACCGGGGCGACCCACATGATCATCGCGAGGATGCGGAAGACGAGCCGCTGGATGTGGCCGATCCCGCGCAGCACCGGCTCGCCGGCGGCGCCCATCGCCTGGAGCGCGAAGCCCGCGAGCAGCGCGACGAGGAGCGTCTGGAGGACCTCGCCCTCGGTGAAGGCGGAGACGAGGGTGGTGGGGATGATCCCGAGCAGGAACTCCGGTGTGGACTCGCTCGCGCCCTCGGCCTGCTTGGCGCCGGCCTCGGCGATCTCCTTGGTGAGGTGGAGGCCGGAACCGGGCTCCAGGATGTTGCCGACGAGCAGGCCGATCGCGAGTGCGACGGTCGACATCACGAGGAAGTAGCCGAGGGCGAGCCCGCCGACGGCGCCGACCTTCGCGGCCTTCCGGACCGATCCGACGCCGAGGACGATCGTGCAGAAGATGATCGGCGAGATCATCATCTTGATCAGATTGACGAAGCCGGTGCCCAGCGGCTTGAGCTCGACGGCGACGCCCGGCGCCAGGAAGCCGACCGCGATGCCGAGCAGTACGGCGCCGATGACGGCCAGATACAGATAGTGGGTACGGTCCCGTCGTGCGGCCACGGGGTCCTCCTCGCGCTGATGGGTGTCCACGTCCCGGTGGACTCCGCGACTATCCATCAGCCTGTGACCGGGGTCACGGTTGCGTACGTTTCGTTCACGACCGAAACATCGCACCGGTCCGGAGCTGGGTGGGCGGCGCGCTGGGGGAAGAGAACGATTCGGGAACGCAATGACCCGGCGCAAATTCCGGCGTGCACACTTACCGGCATGCGTTTCCCCCGCCCCCACCCCCGCAGCCTGGCCGGTCAGCTCTTCGCGATGCAGGTCGTGCTCGTGGCCGTCGTCGTGGCGGGCTGCGCGGTCTTCGCGTACGTCACGGACCTGGCCCAGGCCGAGGAGACCGCGCGGCGGCAGTCCACGGCGACCGCCGCGGCCGTCGCCCACTCCCCCTCCGTGGTGGCCGCGGCCCGCTCGGCCGACCCGGCGGCGGTGCTCCAGCCGTACACGGAGTCGCTGCGCCGCCACGCGGACGTCGCCTTCGTGGTGATCATGGCGCCGGACGGGACCCGCTGGACGCATCCGGAGCCGGACCAGATCGGCCGGACGTACCTCGGTCACATCGAGGAGGCGGTGCGGGGGCGGACCTTCTCCGAGACGCACCTGGGGGTGCTCGGCCCGTCCGTGCGGACGGTGGCGCCCGTGTACGACGACGGCCGGGTCGTCGCCCTCGTCAGCGCGGGCATCACGATCGAGAGGATCAGCGAGCAGGTACGGGAACAGGTGACCGCGCTCCTCGGCATGGCGGGCGCGGCGCTCGCGCTGGGCGGCGCGGGGACGTACGTCGTCAACGCCCGGCTGCGCCGCCACACGCACGGCATGAACGCGGCCGAGCTGAGCCGGATGCACGACTACCACGAGGCCGCGCTGCACGCCGTACGGGAAGGGCTCGTGATGCTCGACGGACGGCGGCGGATCGCCCTCATCAACGACGGGGCACGGGAGTTGCTCGGCCTGGACGAAGGGGTCGTCGGCCGCCCGGCCGCCGAACTCGGCCTGCCCGCGCCGCTCACGGGCGCGCTGCTCTCCTCCGAGCCACGGGTGGACGAGACCCACCTGACGGCCGACCGGGTGCTCGTGGTCAACACCCGCCCGGTGGTGGGCGGGGAGCGGCGCGGAACCGTCGTCACGCTCCGGGACCGTACCGAACTCCAGGCACTGTCAGGCGAGTTGGACTCCGAGCGGGGGTTCACGCAGGCGCTCCGCTCCCAGGCCCACGAGGCGGCGAACCGGCTGCACACCGTCGTCTCGCTCATCGAGCTGGGCCGGGTGGCCGAGGCGGTGGAGTTCGCGACGGCGGAGCTGGAGCTCGCGCAGGCGCTCACCGACCGGGTCGTCGACGCGGTCGGTGAGCCGGTCCTCGCGGCGCTGCTGCTCGGCAAGGCGGCGCAGGCCAACGAGCGGGGCGTGGAGCTGGTGCTGACCGAGGACAGCCGGATCGACGACGGCCGGGTGCCGGCGGCCCTGCCCTCCCGTGACCTGGTCACGATCCTGGGCAACCTCATCGACAACGCCGTGGAGGCGGTGGGCGGGACGCCGCACGCACGCGTGACGGTCACGGTCGCCGCCCGGGCGGGCGACGGCGAGCTGCTGCTGCGGGTCGGGGACAGCGGTCCCGGCGTCCGCCCGGCCGACCGGGACGCGGTCCTCGGCCGCGGCTGGTCGACCCGCGGTCCTGGCCGCGGCCTCGGCCTGGCCCTCGTGGGCCAGGCGGTCTCCCGCGCCGCCGGCACCCTGGAGCTGGCGGACGCGACGGAGGGCGGCGCGGAGTTCACCGTACGGCTGCCACTACCCCGGGATGGCGCCCCGGGGGCGCCCGCCGGTGCGCGGCAGGAGACGGCCGGGCCGGGCGGTGCGGCGCGGGAGACGGCCGGGCCCGACGGTGCGGAGCAGGAGACGGCCGGGCCCGACGGTGCGGCGCGGGAGACAGCCGGACCCAACGGTGCGGGGCCGGGGGCAGCCGGGCCCGCCGACGCGGGGCAGGAGGCAGCCGGACCCGCCAGTGCGGAGCGGGAGTCGGCCGGGCCCGACGGTGCGGAGCGGGAGGCAGCCGAGCCCGCCGGGGCGGGGCAGGAGACAGCCAGGCCCGCCGGGGCGGGGCAGGAGGCAGCCAGGCCCGCCGGTGCGCGGCGAGAGACGGCCGGGCCGGGCGGTGCGGGGCGGGAGACGGCCGGGCCCGACGGTGCGGAGCAGGAGACGGCCGGGCAGGGCGGTGCTCCGCCGGAGGCGGTAGCGGCCTGCTCGAGCGGCCCGTCGGCTTCGGCCGGGGACAAGGCCGACGGCACCACGTCCCCGGCGGCCCGCGACGCGGAGCCGGCGGTTTCCGGCGGTGCTCCGCGCGCGGGTGCGGACGGAACCGCCGTCGGCGCCCTGACGGACCGCGACACTAACGCCGCCACCGGTACGGGTACGGGCACCGGTACTGGGACCGCCACCGCCGCGGCCACCCGTACCGACACCGACACCCGTACCGGCACCGCCCCGATCGGACCCGAGGTGACCCCGTGAGTACGCAGCCCCTCCGCGTCCTCGTCGTCGAGGACGACCCCGTCGCCGCCGACGCCCACGCGCTCTACGCCGGGCGGGTCGAGGGCTTCACCGTCGTCGGGATCGCCCACTCCCGGGCCGCCGCCGTGCGGGTGCTCGACCGGACTCCGGTCGATCTGATCCTGCTCGACCTCTACCTGCCGGACGGCCACGGCCTCCACCTGCTGCGCGCGCTCCGCGCCGCCGGGCACTCCGCCGACGTGATCGCCGTGACCTCCGCCCGCGATCTGGCGGTCGTCCGCGAGGGCGTGTCCCTCGGCGTCGTCCAGTACGTCCTGAAGCCCTTCGCCTTCGCCACGCTCCGGGACCGGCTCGCGCGGTACGCGGAATTCCGGGCGTCCGCCGGGGAGGCCTCCGGGCAGGACGAGGTGGACCGGGCGCTCGCCACGCTCCGGGCCCCGCACCCCGCCACCCTGCCGAAGGGGCTCAGCGCCCCGACCCTGGAGGCGGTCACCCGTACCCTCCGGGACACTCCCGCCGGGGTCACCGCCGCCGAGGCGGGCACGGCGGTCGGGATCTCGCGGATCACCGCCCGCCGCTACCTGGAGCACCTGGTGACCGAGGGCCGGGCCGTGCGCGCCCCGCAGTACGGTCAGATCGGGCGGCCCGAGCTCCAGTACCGCTGGCTCGACGGCCGGGACCGCCGTTACTGACCGGTTCCCACGTTCCTACGACGTCGCACGTTGGGGGAACGCACCGTATCCAGGCGTCACCCTCCGCACCTACGGTGACCGGGTGCACCAACCCTCTCCCCCCTTCAACGCCCTGGCCGCGCGCCGTCTGCGCGAAGGCCTCGGCATGGCCCCGGGACACGTCGCCTACGGTCTTCGCGCCCAGTACGGCATGTTCGTCAACCCCGACACCGTCGTCGCCTGGGAACGCGGCCGTCTCCTCCCGACCGAGCAGGAGCTCACCGCCCTCGCGGGCGTCCTGTGGTGCGCTCCGGCCGAGCTCATCGCCGCCGCCACGACCCTGCGCGAGCACCGGCTGGCCCGCGGGCTCGCGGCGGAGGAGCTGGCCCGGCGGGTCGGCGTGGCGGCCCACGTGTACCAGCGGATGGAGGACGAAGGCCGCTGGCGCGGCACCGAACGCCAGACGGCCGCCCTCGCGGAGGTCCTCGGCCTCGGCCCGCGCGCGCTGATCACGGCGACCGGCGGCGACGACAGCCTCGCCGAGCTGCTGCGGGACGCCGCCACCACCCGCTGGCAGGCCTATGTGAAACCGGCCGTGAAGATGGTGCCGCTGCCCAAGCGGGCCGTGGAGTCGGCGCTCCAGCGGTTGCACACGGACTACCACGCGCGGATGGCGGCGACCAGCAGCTGGGGAGCCTCGGGGGCGACGGGCGACGAGGGGCGCGCGTACCTGGAGGAGATCACCGGGCACTTCTGGGCGGCGGTGGGCCAGTAGCGGGGGTGGACCGGTCGCGGCGGTCGACCAGTAGCGGCAGTGGGCCAGTAGCGGCAGTGGGCCCGTCGCGGCGGTCGGCCAGTAGCGGCGGTCGGCCCGTCGCGGATGCCGGCCCGGCACGGCGAGGCCGTAGATTGGCCGCCGTGAGACGACACATACCCTTCGAACGACTCCACAACTTCCGCGACCTGGGCGGCTATCGGACCGCCGACGGCGGGACCGTGCGGTGGGAGACCCTCTACCGCTCCGACTCCCTGGCCAAGCTCGCCGGAGCCGGACCCGACGACCTCGCCCGCTTCCGCGCGCTGGGCGTGGCCACCGTGATCGACCTGCGCTACCCGTGGGAGATCGACGCCAAGGGCCGCCTGCCGGAGACCGAGAACGCCGCCTGGCACAACCTGTCCATCGAGCACCGGCCGTACGACCAGGCGGAGATCGACCCGGACCTCGATCCGTGGCGCTACCTGGCCGACCGGTTCGCCGAGGTCGCCGAGGACGGTGCGGAAGAGATCCGTACCGCCCTTGAGATCATCGCCTCGGCCGACGGCCCGCTGGTCTTCCACTGCGCCTCCGGCAAGGACCGCACGGGGATCGTCGCGGCCCTCGTCCTCGCGCTCGTCGACGTCCCCGACGAGGAGATCCTCGCGGACTTCGCGCTCACGGAGCTGGCCACGGAGCGGTTGATCGCCGACTGGCGGGCCGGGCACCCGGGCCGCGAGCTCCGCTGGCCGGGGTACGGTCGGGCGCCGGCCGAGATCATCCGGCTGTTCCTCGCGGACCTGCGCGAGCGGTACGGCTCGGTGTACGGGTACGTCACCGGCCCCGTCGGGCTCGACCCGGCGGTGGTGACGGCCCTCAGGGCCCGGCTGGTGGACCCCGCCTAGGGGCTCCTGGTACTCACCCCTCCGTCGAGCGCCCCCGGCTCCTCCGCCGGGGTCCCGCGCCGCCCTCGGACGGTGAGCGCCGCGTGCGTCGCCAGTCCCAGAACCAGGCCCCAGCACGCGGAGCCGACGCCGCCGAGGGTGACGCCGGACGCCGTGGTGAGGAAGGTGACCACCGACGCGTCCCGGCCCCGCTCGTCGGCCATCGTCTGCGCGAGGCTCGTGGAGAACGTGCCGAGGAGCGCCGTCCCGGCGATGACGGCGACGAGTTCGGAGGGCAGCGCCGCGAAGAGGCCCACGAGGGCGGCGCCGCAGACGCCGGTCAGCAGGTAGAAGACGCCGCACGCCAGGCCGGCCACGTAGCGGCGTCGCGGGTCGCGGTGGGCCTCTTCGCCCGTGCTGATCGCGGCCGTGATCGCCGCCAGGTTCACGGCGTGTCCGCCGAGCGGGGCGAGCGCCGTGGAGGTGAGTCCGGTGGCGGTGATGAGCAGCCGGTCGTCGGGGCGGTACCCGCAGGCGGCCAGCACGCCGAGGCCGGGGGCGTTCTGCGAGGCCATCGTGACCACGGCCAGCGGGACGGCGATCCCCACGAGCGCCGAACCGCTGAACTCCGGTGCCGTGAAGACGGGAAGGGTCCAGTCGATGTCGACGGACGCGGCGTGGATGCCCGGCACGACGGCGGTGGCGAGCACGGCCGCGAGGAGCGCCCAGGCCACCGCGTATCTCGGGGACCTCTGCTTGACGGCCAGATAGGTGGCGAGGGACGCGAGGACCGGGAGAGGGGCGCCGTCCAGGGCCGAGAACAGACCGGCCCCGAAGGAGAACAGGATCCCCGCGAGCATGCCCGCCGTGATCCCGGGCGGTACGCGCCGCATGACCCGCCCGAAGACGCCGGTCACGCCGACCAGGGCCATGAGGAGGCCGCTGACCAGGAAGGCGCCGACGGCCTCGGGGTAGGAGTAGTCCCCGAGGCTGCCGACGAGGACCGCGGCGCCCGGTGTCGAGAACGCGGTGATCACCGGCATGCGGGTCCACCAGCTGAGCACGGCGCAGGTCAGGCCGCTGCCCACGCACGCCGCCCACACCCAGGACGCGGTCTGCGCGTCGCTGAGGTGACCGGCGGCCGCTGCGGCCAGGACGACGAGCAGGGGTCCGGAGCACGAGACCACGACGGTGATGAGCCCCGCGAGGACGGCGGAGAGCGAGGCGTCCCGCAGGACTCCTCGGTGTCCTGCGGCCCCGGCCTCCTCCTCGGTGTCGCCCTTGGTGCTCTGCTCGGCCGTGGTCATCGTGCCCTTTCCCCGCCTCGTACTCCCCGTCTCGTACTCCTCGCCGCGTACTCCTCGCCGCGTACTCCTCGCCGCGCCCCTCGCACCTCTCGCCGGCCTCGCTACTCCGCGCGTTGCGCCACGGCCGCGAGCCGCTCGACGCCCTCGGTGAACTCCTCGCCGCCGAGTGACATGAACGGGAGCCGGAGGAACACCGTGCCGGCGGGGGGCGCCGACTCGGCGGGGTAGAAGGCCGAGCCACGCGTGAGGGCGAGGCCCGCACCGGCCGCCGCGGCGAGGAACTTCTCCTCCGTGGCCCGGACCGGCAGGTGCACGCTGATGTAGTAGCCGCCGTCGGGCACGCACAGCGCGACGTCGCCGAGGGCCTTCCGCACCGCTTCGACGGCGATGTCGTGGCGCGGCCGCAGCAGCTTCCGGACGTCCTCGATGTTCTGGCGCACCAGGCCGCTCGCGAAGGCCCGCGCGGCCACCGTCTGGAGCAGTGGGGCCGGCGACAGGTACGTGCTCTCGGCGAGCGCCGCCAGCTCCCTCGGGACGCCGGGCGGAGCGATGACGTAGCCGACCCGCAGTCCGGGGCTCAGGATCTTGCTGAGCGAGCCCATGGTCAGCACTCGGGCGCCGTCGACGGCGTCCGCGAGTTCACCGAGGAGCGCGGGGGCGTCGCCGTCGAAGCGGAGCTCCCGGTACGGGATGTCCTCCAGGATGGTGAACCCGAACTCGGCGGAGAGCCGCACGAGTTCGCGACGCTTCTCCTCGCTCGTGGTCACACCGCTGGGGTTCTGGAAGTCGGGGATCACATAGACGAACGCGGGTACCTCCGTGCGGAGCCGGTCCCGCAGGATGTCCAGGTCGAGTCCGTCGTGCCGCAAGGGCACCCCGGACACCTGGGCTCCGTGCCGCTCGAATATCTGGACCGCGCGGTCGTACGTCGGCGCTTCGGCCAGCACCGACTTGCGCGGGGCGTCCTTGAGGAGGTGGGCCGCGAGCAGGTCGAGGGCCTGGAGGGAGCCGTTGGTGACGAAGATCCGGTCGGGGTCGACGGAGTGGAACGCGCCGAGCTGGTCGCGGAGTTCACGATCGCCGGTGTGATGGCCGATGGGTGCGTACTGGAAGACCCGGTCGGGTTCGGAGGAGAGGATCTCCCCGGTCAGCTCGGCGATGGCGGCGGAGGGGATCGCTTCGAGTGGAGGGATGCCGCGCGAGAAGTGGACGGTCTGGACGGTCACGGGTGGGGCTCCTTGCGTGGGGGGTGGGGGCTCAGCGGGCGCTGACCGCGAAGTCGGCGTCCAGATCGGCGATGGAGTCCGAGCCGAGCTGGAGCAGCGTGTCCTCGATCTCGCTCTTGAGGAGATCGAGAACCGCTTCGACGCCCTGCTGGCCGGCGAGGCCGAGACCCCACAGGTAGGGGCGGCCGATGCACACCACGTCCGCGCCGAGCGCGAGGGCCTTGACGACGTGGACGCCGGAGCGGATGCCTCCGTCCATGAGGACCACGGCGCGGCCGGAGACCGCTGCCGCCACCTGCTCCAGGGCGACCAGGCTGGGCATCGCGCCGTCGAGTTGACGGCCGCCGTGGTTGGAGACGATGACGCCGTCCACGCCTAGGTCGACGCACCGTTCGGCGTCCTCGGCCCGCAGGATGCCCTTGACCACGAGCGGGAGGCGCGTGCGGGTCCGGATCCACTCGAGGTCGTCCCAGGTCAGCGGGTACCGCTCGATGCGGGCGCCGTCCGGGATCTCACCGGTGAGCACGCCCAGCGCGCGCAGGTTGCCGAAGTCGACGTGGGCCGGGGTGCGGAAGCCCGCTCGCTTGGTGCTGATGCGGCGGGCCGCGTAGCTGGCGTCGACCGTGACCACGAGCGCGGTCGCGCCGGCGTCCTCCGCCAGAGCGATCGTCGCGGCGATGTCGTCCCGGGAGCGGTAGGCGTAGAGCTGGAACCAGGAGCCGTTCTTGACGGAGCCGGCGATCTCGGGGAACGCGTGGTGGCTGTCGGTGCTGACGATCGAGAGGGTGCCCGCGGACTCGGCCGCCCGGGCGGTGGCGATCTCGGCGTCGTCGTGGAGGAGCCGCTGGGGGCTGGTCGGGGCGAGCAGGACCGGCAGCGCGAGCTGCTGCCCGAACACGGTCACCGTGGTGTCGGGCTGTACACCCGTCCCGCCGAGGGCCCGCGGGCGCAGCCAGACCTGGTCGAAGGCTTCGGTGTTGGCACGGACCGTGAGCTGGGTGTCGGCGCCGCCCGCCACGTACGCCCAGGACGCGGCGTCGAGTACGGATTCGGCCGCCTGCTCGAAGTCGGTCAGCGTCAGCAGCCCGGATAATTCCCTAGCCATGGGTCCTCTTCCGTCTTCGGAGGTGTTTCCTCCGGGGAGGTGATTCTTGGGACGGGGTGGTTCTTGGGGCGGGGTGGTTCTTGGGGCGGGGTGGTTCTTGGGGCGAGTGCTCTTCAGGCGGGCACTCTTCATGCGAACTGGTCGAATCCCATCTTGATCACCATTCCGGTGACCACGACGACCAGCACGACCCGGACGAACCCGGATCCTCTTTTCATTGCGGTGCGCGACCCGATCATCGCGCCGGTGATGTTCCCCACGGCCATTCCCAGACCGAGGGCCCAGAGGACGTTTCCCTGCCAGGCGAAGACCGCGAGGGCGCCCAGATTGGAGGACGCGTTGATGACCTTCGCCATGGCCGCGCTCTCCAGGAACTGCGTCGCGAGGAGCGTGGTGAAGGAGATGATGAGGAAGGTGCCCACGCCGGGCCCGAAGACTCCGTCGTAGAAACCGATTCCGACACCCGCGAGGAGAATGGCCACGATGCGGCGGCGCGGGGTGACGACGATATTCCGCTGCTGCACCCCGAAACCGGGCCTGAAGGCCACGAAGAGCGCCACCGTGATGAGCAGGCCCATGATGACGGGCCGGAAATAGCTCGCGGGAACACTCGACGCGGACAGGGCGCCGACGGCGCCGAAGGGGACCGCGAGCCCGGCGGCCGGCAACAGCACCGAGCGGTCCAGCTTCGTGCGCCGCTGGTACATGTACGCGGCGGTCGCGGTGCCCATGACCGCCGCGATCTTGTTCGTGCCCAGTGCCACCGCGGGCGAATACTGGGGGAAGGACAACAGGAGTACCGGGATGAGCAGTACCCCGCCACCGCCGACGACAGCATCCACCCAGCCGGCTGCCGTCGCGGCGACGAGCAGGCCGAGCACCTCGTACAGTTCCACTCTTCCTCATTCACGTGGGATGGTCCCGATTCACGGGACCACAGGCCCTGCTGGGCGATACCGGCCGGGTCAGACGACCCCGCGGATCTCCGTCATCGCGGGCAGTACTCGCGGGTGTCGCATCATGCGCTGGGCCCACAACGGGGTGCTGCGCAGGGAGTAGAACCGGCGCAGCCAGCGGTCGCGCCCGTCGTAACGGGGCGTGAAGGCGGTGCGACCGTGCACCACGACGTGGTTGTCCAGGACGACGAGATCGCCCGGCGCGAGCACCAGGTCGCGGCCGACCTCGTCCAGCGCCGCGGCGAGGGCCGACAGCGCCTCCCGTGCCTCCGGCCGGTCGCTCTGGGTGTTGTGCGAGTTGAAGCGCATGAACGGCCGGTCCGCCGGGCCGAAGATCACCGGGTGAGGGCCCGCGGAGGGGCGGGGCCCCGCGATGTCCCGTGTGAACGAGGTCGGGTACAGGCTGTGGAACTGCGGCTTCCGCAGCTCCTCCAGCTGTTCGTCCGTCAGCAGGGGCAGCGCGTTCCGGACGGACGAGACGCGCGTCGCGGCGATCTGCTCGTGGTCCTGCCGCAGGCAGAGCAGGCCCAGGTAGTCCGGGCGGAGCGGGTGGTGCACGTTCTCCGTGTGGAAATCGAAGGCGACCGATCCGCTGTTCTCGATCCGGCCCTCCTCGCCACGTACGGGATGCACGTCGTGGAAGAGTGCCCCCGATTTCTCGTCCTGGTAGCCGGTCAGCGAGCCCAGGAGGTCCGCGACGAGCATGAGGGTGCCGTTGGTCGCGTGATCGTCGAGGATGTGGGGGTCATGGGACTGCGGCGTGTTCGGCAACTCCCCGATGGGGACTCCCCGAAGCAGGCAGTATCCGTTGGATTCCACGTCCGCACCGAAGTCGAGAAACGTTTTGCGCATCCCGTCGGGGAGATCCAGAAGGAGTCCCGAAAGGACGATGGGGATCGAGTCGGACAAGCGTGCGGCAACTCCTGACAACTCGCCGACTTTCGCCGCCTCCGACTCGCTTAATCGGTATTCATTGAGAGCCTGGGCAATTATTCCCATAATTCCTCGCCGATTTAAACTGCGGGTTTTGGCATTACGGCGAAAAACGTATCCCGTTGACGATCTTTCCGTCAACAATCGATTTCGGACAGCGACTCCCCCTGTTAACGGGTCCGGCATTCGGGCGATACCGCGCGAATCTCGCCCACGTTGAGAAATCACCACAATCCATACCGCCCGGTAAGGGGCGTGAGCGAGGTTGATCCTGCCGATCGACCCGCTTGAGCTGCTCCTATGGCGCCAGGTGTCCGGAAGGTGAACGTCCGGATTGTCCCGCTACGGGTCTGCGAGGTGGGCGCGCCGGCACTCGCGTGAGCCCCTCGAAGGTCATTTCGCGCCACCGAGCCAGGGGGAATAAGGGTGCCTTAGGGGCTGTGACGGCGGCCACAGGGCGGCATCGCCCCGTGTTCCCCTTAAGCCGTCCGGACAGTCCTAGCTTCTGCGGTCGAAGCTGAAGAGCTGACCCGCCGCGTCCGGCGCGCACGGGGCCTGCGCCAGTCGCGCCCAGGCCGCCGAGCGGTCACCGACGACGGTGACGCAGCTGCCGGACGTGGCGGAGCCCGCCGGGACGATCCGGTAGCCCTCGACGGGGGTGCCGTACGGCTCCAGCGTGAACTCCTCCACCCGGCTCGGGTCGCCGCACTCGGAGTCCTCGTACGCGGCGTCGGGTATCCGGCCGCCGGAGGGTATGCCGGAGCAGCCGGGGCCGTAGTCCGGGTGGTCCGAAACGATCCTCCACCGGTCGCCGCCGGTCTCCTTCAGCGAGTAGAGCGGCACCTTCGCGTCGGGGCACGGCGCCTGGTGGATCTGCCCGGAGCGCGAGCCGCGCCGCTCGCCGAGGCACAGGTCCTGGCCGATCACCCGGATGCGTACGTCCCCGGCGGCGGGCGCGGTGAGGATACGGGGCGGGTGGGCGCCGTGCCCGTCCCGCAGGACGGCGACGACGCTGACGCCGGCGAGTACGAGACCGGCCAGCGCGACCGACGCGACGAGGGCGCGCCGTATACGGGACCGGGGTCCCGGCCGCAGGGCGTCGGGGGCGCCGTCCGGGGGCGCAGCCGACGCCCCGGGCCAGACGACCGAAGGACCGGCGGCGGGGGCGGGCGCCTGGGCGGAGTCGGGCCCCGCCACCGAATCGGGCTCCTCCGCCGACTCGGCTCCGCCCGCCGGCTCGGCGCCCTCCCCCAGGTCGGCTCCGTCCCCCGGCTCGACTCCCTCCCCCAGGTCGGCGGCGCCGGGCTCGTGCACCCCCCGTACCGCGAGCTCCTTCCGTACCGCCTGCCACTCCGCAAGGCCGCTCGACCCCACCCCGCACGCGCGGAGGAAGGAGACCAGGAGCTCCTCGCGGGGGACGGTGGCGCGGGCCAGCATGTTGGCGACGGTGGACCGGGGCAGGACCTCGCCGCGCGCCTCGGCCCGGGCCGCGAGTTCGCGGTACGTCAGGCCGGACCAGTCCTTGAGCGCCTGGAGGCACGCGACGAACTCCGCGGCGTTCCGTACCTCCCGCGGGTCGGGTGCCCGTTCCGCCGCCATCATCCGCGTCTCCCTCTTCCACCGGACAGGGTTGGGACATGTCCGGGACAAGCCTCAAGCCTTGTTGATCTCGCGCTCCGGCTCAAGAGTGGAACTCGGCATTTCCGGTGGTGATGCCATTACGGACGAGTGGCCCCGACCCTCCACGGGGGGAGTGTCGGGGCCACTCGGGTGTGTCCGGGTCCCGGAGCGGATCCGGGACAGGCCGGGACGCAGGTCCCGGCCGGAAGGACATGCGGAAGGATGTTCGGAAGGGGAGGGCGTCCGGAGGACCGGTCAGAAGACCGACTCGGCCTCGCGGATGCGGTCGTCGGGCACCGTCTTGAGCCGCGTCACGGCCTCGGCCAGCGGCACCATCTCGACGCTCGTGCCGCGCAGCGCCGTCATCCGGCCGAACTCGCCGCGGTGCGCCGCCTCCACCGCGTGCCAGCCGAAGCGGGTGGCGAGCACCCGGTCGTACGCGGTCGGCGTGCCGCCGCGCTGGACGTGGCCGAGGATGACCGGCCGGGCCTCCTTGCCGAGGCGCCGCTCCAGCTCGACGGCGAGCTGGTTGCCGATGCCCTGGAAGCGCTCGTGACCGAACTGGTCGATCTCGCCCTTCTTGTACTCCATCGAGCCCTCGGCCGGATGGGCGCCCTCGGCGACGCAGATGACGGCGAACTTCTTGCCGCGCGCGAAGCGCTCCTCGACCATCTTGACGAGGTCGTCGACCTGGAAGGGGCGCTCGGGGAGGCAGATGCCGTGCGCGCCGCCGGCCATGCCGGACTCCAGCGCGATCCATCCGGCGTGGCGGCCCATCACCTCGACGACCATCACCCGCTGGTGGGACTCGGCGGTGGTCTTCAGCCGGTCCATGGCCTCGGTGGCGACGCCGACGGCGGTGTCGAAGCCGAAGGTGCGGTCCGTGGAGGAGATGTCGTTGTCGATGGTCTTCGGCACGCCGACGACGGGCATGCCCGCGTCGGAGAGCATCCGGGCGGCGGTCAGGGTGCCCTCGCCGCCGATCGGGATGAGGACGTCGATGCCGTACTGCTTGGCCAGGTCGGCGGCCGACTCGGCGGCCTCGCGCAGCCGGTTGCGCTCCAGGCGCGCGGAGCCGAGGATCGTGCCGCCGCGGGCGAGGATGCCGCTCACGGCGTTGAGATCGAGGGGTCGGTAGTGGCCGTCGAGCAGGCCCTTGAACCCGTCCTCGAAGCCGATGACTTCGTCGTCGTGGCCGGTCAGCGCCCGGTGCACGACCGACCGGATCACTGCGTTCAGGCCGGGGCAGTCGCCGCCTGCGGTGAGAACTCCGATGCGCATCGTGCTGTGTCTCCTGCTCGGTCGCGGTCCAGATGAGCCACGGCAATTCTCACACGGCGGACCTGACGGGGACGCTCGACGCTGCTCCGCGCGTCCCTCGCGGAGCCTTCCCGGAGCCCTCCCGGAGCCCTCCCGGAGGCCTTTCGTCCCGGGATTCCGGGCCCTTCGTCCGGCGGGCGACGTAACCAGCCGCGGGGGTATTGTCAAGGGGGTAATGCCGCCCTTTCGGGGGTTTCCGAGGACCGCGGATTGACGCACGGACCGCGCCGGTGCCGTGGGGCACCGCCCGGCCCCGTCCCCCGGAGAGCCCCGTTCCGCAGGACTGGACAGGAGACCACGGCGTGACGCGCAGCGTGTACGTGACCGGGATCGACCGCGGTGACGGCCGCCAGGTCGTCGAGCTGGGAGTCATGGAGCTCCTCACTCGTCAGGTGGACCGGGTGGGGGTGTTCCGCCCGCTGGTGCACGACGGCCCCGACCGCCTCTTCGACCTGCTGCGGACCCGCTACCGCCTCTCGCAGGACCCTTCGACGGTCTACGGCATGGACTATCACGAGGCCTCGGACCTCCAGGCCGAGCGGGGCACCGACGAACTGGTCTCGCAGATCGTCGACCGTTTCCACGCCGTCGCCCGCGACTACGAGGTCGTCCTCGTCCTCGGTACCGACTTCGCGGCCACGCAGCTCCCCGACGAGCTCGCGCTCAACGCCCGCCTGGCCAACGAGTTCGGCGCCTCCGTCATCCCGGTGGTCGGCGGCAAGGGCCAGCCGTCGGAGTCCGTACGGGCCGAGGCCCGCAACGCCTTCCGGGCGTACGACGGACTCGGCTGCGACGTGCTCGCGATGGTCGTCAACCGGGTCGCGGGCGAGGACCGGGAGATCATCGCCGAGCGGCTCTCCGCCCGGCTGCCCGTGCCCTGTTACGTCCTGCCGGACGAGCCGGCACTCGCCGCGCCCACCGTCTCCCAGATCACCCACGCGCTCGGCGCCTCCGTCGTCCTCGGCGACGACGCGGGCCTCGGGCGCGACGCCCTGGACTTCGTCTTCGGCGGCGCGATGCTGCCGAACTTCCTCAACGCGCTGACCCCGGGCTGTCTCGTCGTCACCCCCGGGGACCGGGCCGACCTGGTCGTCGGCGCGCTCGCCGCGCACTCGGCCGGCACCCCGCCGATCGCCGGCGTGCTGCTCACCCTCAACGAGCGGCCCAGCGAGGAGATCCTGACCCTGGCGGCCCGGCTCGCGCCCGGCACCCCGGTCATCTCCGTACCGGGCAACAGCTTCCCGACCGCGACCGAGCTCTTCTCCCTTGAGGGCAAGCTGAACGCCGCCACCCCGCGCAAGGCGGAGACGGCCCTCGGCCTGTTCGAGCGGCACGTGGACACCGCGGACCTGCTCAAGCGGATCTCGGTCGCCCGCAGCGGCCGCGTCACCCCGATGATGTTCGAGCACGAACTGCTCGAACAGGCGCGCGCCGACCGGCGCCGGGTCGTGCTTCCCGAGGGCACCGAGGAGCGCGTGCTGCGCGCCGCCGACGTCCTGATCCGCCGTGACGTCTGCGACCTGACGCTGCTCGGCGACGTCGAGACGATCCGCAAGAAGGCCGCCGACCTGAGCGTGAACCTGGGTGACACGCAGCTGATCGACCCGCAGACCTCGGAGCTCCGCGACTCGTTCGCCGAGAAGTACGCGGCGCTCCGCGCCCACAAGGGCGTCACGGTCGAGCTCGCGTACGACGTCGTCTCCGACGTGAACTACTTCGGCACGCTGATGGTGCAGGAGGGGCTGGCCGACGGCATGGTCTCCGGCTCCGTGCACTCCACGGCGGCGACGATCCGCCCGGCCTTCGAGATCATCAAGACGAAGCCGGAGGCGTCGATCGTCTCCTCGGTCTTCTTCATGTGCCTCGCCGACAAGGTGCTCGTCTACGGCGACTGCGCGGTCAACCCCGACCCGAACGCCGAGCAGCTCGCGGACATCGCCGCCCAGTCGGCGGCCACCGCGGCCCGCTTCGGCGTGGAGCCGCGGATCGCGATGCTCTCGTACTCCACCGGCACCTCGGGCTCCGGCGCGGACGTCGACAAGGTGCGCGAGGCGACGAAGCTGGTCCGCGAGGCGCACCCGGAGCTGCGGATCGAGGGCCCGATCCAGTACGACGCGGCGGTGGAACCCTCCGTCGCCGCCACCAAGCTGCCGGACTCGGAGGTGGCCGGGCAGGCGACCGTGCTGATCTTCCCCGACCTCAACACCGGCAACAACACCTACAAGGCCGTGCAGCGTTCGGCCGGCGCCGTGGCCGTCGGCCCGGTGCTCCAGGGTCTGCGCAAGCCGGTGAACGACCTCTCGCGCGGCGCGCTCGTCAGCGACATCGTCAACACGGTCGCCATCACGGCGATCCAGTCCCAGGTCCCCTCCCAGGGTCAGGAGCTCGAAGCATGACCGCCACCCCCACCCACACCCGTGTCCTCGTCCTCAACTCCGGCTCGTCGTCGGTCAAGTACCAGCTCCTCGACATGGCGGACGGCAGCCGGCTCGCGCTCGGCCTGGTGGAGCGGATCGGCGAGGAGACCTCCCGTCTGGTGCACACCCCGCTCCAGGGCGGCGGAGGGGAGAAGCGCGAGAAGAACGGTCCGATCCCCGACCACGCGGCGGCGCTGAAGGCGGTCGCCGAGGAACTGGCGGCGGACGGCCTCGGCCTGGACTCCCCCGAGCTGGCCGCGATCGGTCACCGGGTGGTGCACGGCGGACTGCGGTTCACCGCCCCGACGGTCGTCGACGACGAGGTGCTCGCGGAGATCGAGCGGCTCGTGCCGGTCGCCCCGCTGCACAACCCGGCGAACCTCACCGGCATCCGTACGGCGATGTCCCTGCGTCCGGACCTGCCGCAGGTGGCGGTCTTCGACACGGCCTTCCACACGACGATGCCGGAGTCGGCGGCGCGGTACGCGATCGACGTGGCGACGGCGGACGCGTACCGGATCCGGCGGTACGGCTTCCACGGCACCTCGCACGCGTACGTCTCGCGCGAGACGGCGAAGCTCCTCGGCAAGGCGCCCGAGGAGGTGAACGTGATCGTGCTGCACCTGGGCAACGGCGCCTCCGCCTCGGCGGTGGCGGGCGGCCGGTGCGTGGACACCTCGATGGGCCTGACGCCCCTGGAGGGCCTGGTCATGGGCACCCGCTCGGGCGACATCGACCCGGCGGTCACCTTCCACCTCAAGCGGGTGGCGGGCATGGACGACAGCGAGATCGACGGCCTCCTGAACAAGAAGTCCGGCCTCGTCGGGCTCTGCGGCGACAACGACATGCGGGAGATCCGCCGCCGGGTGGACGAGGGCGATCCCGCGGCGGCCCTCGCCTTCGACATCTACATCCACCGGCTGAAGAAGTACATCGGCGCCTACTACGCGGTGCTCGGCCGGGTGGACGCGGTGGTGTTCACGGCGGGGGTCGGCGAGAACGCGGCCCCGGTGCGGGAGGCTGCCATCGCGGGCCTGGAGGAGCTGGGTCTCGCCGTGGACGCGGACCTCAACGCCGTACGTTCCGACGAGGCGCGGCTGATCTCTCCGGACTACGCGCGGGTGGCGGTCGCCGTGGTGCCGACCGACGAGGAGCTGGAGATCGCGCGGCAGAGTTTCGCGCTCGTTTCGCGCTCGGCGAGCTCGAACGAGTGAACGCTTGAGCGGGCCCGCGCCCATTTGTACTTTCCGCCAGTCGGAATATTCCGCAGTGAAACAAACCGATAGGATCCGCCTCATGCGCCGTTCCAAAATCGTCTGCACGCTGGGCCCCGCCGTCGACTCGTATGAGCAGCTGAAGGCTCTCATCGAGGCCGGTATGAACGTGGCCCGATTCAACTTCAGCCACGGGTCCCAGGCAGAACACCAGGAGCGGTACGACCGCGTCCGGCAGGTCTCCGCGGACACCGGGCACGCCGTCGGCGTACTCGCCGACCTCCAGGGCCCCAAGATCCGCCTGGAGACCTTCGCCGAGGGTCCGGTCGAGCTGGTGCGCGGTGACGAGTTCACCATCACCACCGAGGACGTCCCCGGCGACAAGTCCATCTGCGGCACCACCTACAAGGGTCTGCCCGGCGACGTCTCCAAGGGCGACCAGGTCCTCATCAACGACGGCAACGTCGAGCTGCGGGTCGTCGAGATCGACGGCCCCCGGGTCAAGACCGTGGTCATCGAGGGCGGTGTCATCTCCGACCACAAGGGCATCAACCTGCCCGGCGCGGCCGTCAACGTCCCCGCCCTGTCGGAGAAGGACGTCGACGACCTCCGCTTCGCGCTCCGCATGGGCTGCGACATGGTCGCCCTCTCCTTCGTCCGCGACGCCGACGACGTCAAGGACGTCCACAAGGTGATGGACGAGGAGGGCCGCCGGGTCCCCGTCATCGCCAAGGTCGAGAAGCCGCAGGCCGTCGAGAACATGGAGGCCGTCGTCGCGGCCTTCGACGCGGTCATGGTGGCCCGTGGCGACCTCGCCGTCGAGTACCCGCTGGAGCGGGTCCCGATGGTGCAGAAGCGCCTCGTCGAGATGTGCCGCCGCAACGCCAAGCCGGTCATCGTCGCGACCCAGATGATGGAGTCGATGATCACCAACTCCCGGCCGACCCGCGCCGAGGCGAGCGACGTCGCCAACGCGATCCTGGACGGCGCGGACGCGGTCATGCTGTCGGCCGAGTCCTCGGTCGGCGCCTACCCGATCGAGACCGTGAAGACGATGTCGAAGATCGTCACCGCGGCCGAGGAGGAGCTGCTCTCCAAGGGCCTCCAGCCCCTGGTCCCCGGCAAGAAGCCGCGCACCCAGGGCGGCTCCGTCGCCCGCGCGGCCTGCGAGATCGCCGACTTCCTGGGCGGCAAGGCGCTGATCGCCTTCACCCAGTCCGGCGACACGGCCCGCCGCCTCTCCCGCTACCGGGTGCAGCAGCCGATCCTCGCCTTCACGACGGACGAGAACACCCGCAACCAGCTCACCCTGAGCTGGGGCGTCGAGTCCTTCCTCGTCCCGTTCGTGGAGACCACGGACGCGATGGTCGACCTCGTGGACGCCGAGCTCCTGAAGCTCCAGCGCTACAACGAGGGCGACACCATGATCATCACGGCCGGCTCGCCCCCCGGCGTCCCCGGCACGACGAACATGGTCCGCGTCCACCACCTGGGCGGCGGCGAGCACGCCTGACGCCCCGCTCGATTCGCATACGACTGTGGGCCGCACCCTGGAGACGGGGTCGCGGCCCACAGCCGTATGTCCCCGGCGGTCTCCGTACCATCGGGGAGAACATCCGGTCGGCATGGAGAGGTTCGAGGCCCATGGCGGATGCCGAAGTGTCCCCCGGACTCGAAGCGTCTCCCGCACTCCGGGAGGCCGTACGACGGCTGGAGGCCCTGACCGGCAGGGTCGTGGCCGACATGGCCGACGGCCACGCCCGCTGGGAGCTGTACCGGGCCGCCCTCGCGTCCGATACGGCGCGGCCGCACCTGCTTCCCGCGGTCGCCGCGGAGACGGACGCCGCCCTCGCCTCGGCGGTCGTCGGCGACGCTCTGGAACGGGTGCCCCGCGCCGAGCGTGCCTCCTGGGTGCGGGCTCTCGCCCCCACGGCGCGCGCCTTCAGTGAGCGCCGGGCCCGCGAACTGGGAACCCTGGAGGACCTGCTGTCCGGGGCGGGTGCACCGACGCCGGGAGCCGAGCTGATCGACGGCTGGAGCGACTGGCTCCAGCTGCGGATCGCCGCCGAGGTGTCCGACGAGTCGCTGCTGCGGCTCCTCGCCGCGACGGGCCGTACCAAGCGCGTCCGTCGCACGGCGGCCGGGGCACTCGGCTGACGGTGCCGCACGACGGCCTCCCCTCCCGTGTGGGAGGGGAGGCCGTCGCGTGCGGCTCCCGGAGGAGTACAGAGATCAGTTGGGCTCGATCGTGTTGCGGAGGCCCGGGACCTTGAGGGTGCCGCCGAACTGGCCCGCCTGCTTGAGCTTCACCTGGGTGAAGAAGGCGAAGGGGACGTCCAGCGGGGGCGGGGACTCCGGGCCGAAGGTGATCGGGATGAGGCCGAAGAGGTTGCCCTTCAGCTCCTCCGTGTACATGGTCACCGTGCCGTCGGTGATGGTCGATGTCGAGCCCTTGTCGGAGCGGACGTGACCCGTACGGCCCTCCGAGTGGACCGTCAGCTGGTGGAGGTCCTTGATGTCGACACCGCTCGCGGTGAACTTCAGGACCTTCTTGATCTTGCCGCTGCCGGTCTTCACCTCGACGATGCCGTGGTACTTGAGGCCCTTGAGGGTGAGGAGCGTGCTTTCCAGGCGCCACGGCTCGTCCGGGAGCAGCGGGATGCCCGGCTCCAGTTCGGCCGCCGCGAGCGCCTCCGGGTCCAGCTCGGGGCACGGGAAGCGCGGCTTGGCGCCGTCGGGTATGGACTCGTCCTTTTTGGGGTCGAGGCCCTGGGCGCTCTCCGGGAGCTCCTTGACGGTGACGCCGGCCTTGTCGGCCGCCTTCTCGATCGCCTTCTTGGTCGCGTCGGCGGCCGGGTCGGCGGTCGCCTTCGGCTTGGCGGGCGCGGTGGCGGTCGCGGTGGGGGGCGCGGTGGCGGTGGGGGTCGCCTTCGCGGTGGCGGTCGCCGTCGGTGAGGCGGTCGCGGTCGGCTCGTCGGCGGTCGCGGGCTTCTGGACCGGGGCAGCCGTCGTCGGTGCAGCCGTCGTGGCCGTCGGCTTCGGGTCCGGGCCGTCGAAGAGGTCCTTGATCGCGTCGCCCACGCCCAGCGGGTCGAGCGGGTTCGTCGACTTCGTGGGGACGGGTGTGGCCGTGGCGGTAGCCGTGGCCGAGGGGGTCGCGTTCGCCGCCGACTCCCGCGTCTGCTGCGTGGTCGCCTGGCCGGTCTCCGTCGCGGTCGGCGTCGGGGTGGCGGTCGGGGTCGCCGTCGCCGAAGCCGTGGCCGTGGGGCCGGTCGTCGCCGTGGCACTCGGGCTCACGGTCGCGCTCGCGGTCGCCGAGGGGGTCGCCGTCGGCTTCGCGCTCTCCGTGGGCTTCGCCGTGGCCGTCGCCGTCTCCTCCGGAGTCGGCTCGTCCGAGCGGGTCACACACGGGCCGGGCGCGAAGGGGATGTCCTTCTCGTCGGCGAGGGCGAGCTTGGGCGTGAGGCCCATGCCCACGAACACCGCGGTCGGCATGGCGGCCAGCGCCATCGCCTTGCCCGCGGGGCCCTGGATCCTGTTCAGCAGCGACTTGCGCGGGGCCGCGTGCCGCGGGCCCTCCTTCGCGAGCGCCGACTGAGTCTCGTCACCCCGCACTGTTCCTCCCGCCATTGGCGTCGGTCATCGTTTCGGTCGCCGACTCGTACGTCTCGCGCTGCTCCGGGACACCGGCCGCCACGACGACCTCGGTCTCGAGCTCGGCGCCGGCCTCCTCGGAGGCCTCAAGCTGACCGTCGTGCTGTGCGTCGTCGTCGGTCTCCTCGACCGGGGGCGCGGGCGCCCACGCGGCGGACATGCCGCCTCCGATCAGGGAGAACAGGAACCCGATGACCAGACCGCCGAAGTTCGACACCGGGATGGAGACCAGCGCCAGGACGATCGTCGCGACGCCCGCGAACACCCGGACGACGGGCTGGAACCACATCGTGAGACCGAGCGTGATGAGCAGGACGCCGATGATCAGCGCTCCCGCTCCGGCGGTCGTCTGCATGGCGAGCGTGGCGTTGCCGAGCCGAAAGTCCCCGTACGGGAGATAGGCGATCGGTACGCCGCCGATGATGGTGAGCAGTCCCGCCCAGAAGGGCCGGGTCTGTCGCCAGACCTTGAACCGGTTCTCCTTGGGGACTTCGCGGGAGGCGGGGATCTCGGCGCTCATGGAAACAGCTCCCTGGAAGCGGTGTTGCTGAGAAGGTGAAGAAGGTGGTGCCGTCGGCCGGAGCGGGTGGGGCCGTACGGGACGGCCCACACCCTCCGGACCGGGTCAGTCCTTGAAGCACTCCTGCGCCGTGCCCCTGTGCAGCGACAGGTTCAGGTTCGGGAGCTTGAAGGTGGCGGCGGTGGTCGCCCACGCCTTCTGCTCGACGTCGTTCAGCACCGCCTCCTCGGCGCGCTGACCGAAGCCGAACGGGTTCGCCTTCGTGTTGGGCTGGATGCCCGGCTTGCCCGGGACGGGCTTGCCGTCAGGGCCGTGGTTGAGCGCACCGGCCGCGACGCCGATGTCGATGTTCTTGAACTCGGCGTTGGTCTTGAGCGAGGAGACATCGAGGTAGATGTCCTCCGCGTAGACCTTGTCCTTGCCGGTACCGGCCGTGAGCCTCAGCGTGACGTCACCGACGAACGGCACCTTCGGCGTCACCACCGACTGGCACATGTCGGTGATCCAGGCCTTCGAGAAGCCCGAGACGGCGACCGGGGCGGCGAAAGCGTTGCCCTCCAGGTCCTTGCCGCCGTTGACGCTGCCGTACTGGACGAAGTCCTCGCCGACGAGGCTCTTCGCCTTAACCTTGAATTCCTGGCCGGAGATGCTGAAGGACGCGGCCAGCGCACCCTGGGCCAGACCGACGCCGATCGCGGCCGTCGCGGCCACGCTCGGGACCATGACGACGGCGAAACGCTTCCATCTGGTACCGCCACGAACCTGGGACTTCATGAGAATTCCTCCTTCTCGGACGTACATCTCCGGAAGGGCCGGGGGGCCCGTCCCGGGATGGGAGAAGAGCTACGTCCTCGGGAAGGGAAGCACCGAGGCATCAGGCGGCGCGATGCGCGTCCGAATCACCGGCGATCACCCCCGAGCGACAACCATGAGCCACGCTGTGCGCGTGGCCGGGTTGGACAGGCCCCGTTCGGTGAGAGCGGGAACCCCCCTGTCCACGGCCGGCGCCTGGGGCACCGGCCCGCCCGGTGGGGACCCTCGCCGCGTTCCCGGTTGGTTGCCGGGGTCTGCGGTTCGGACCGAGCGTCGCCGATCGTGGTCGATTCCGGGCCGTCGCACAAGGGGGTTCGTTACTGGCTAGTAACGGGTGGATAACCGGGGCATGGCGGGGCGGGGCCGAACGGGCACACAGGGTGCGGTCGGGTGATACGCAATATCAGCAGATCGCCGGATGAAGCCGGACAGAATCATCGGCTCGATTTACTGCAAGTAACAGCGGCCGCGATTACCAAGTTTTGGTAAAGCGCGGCCGCTGTTCGTCGCTGTGTCGCCAAATCGTCGGACGATCCGGCGGGTGGGGAACACCCCGGGGCGAGATCTCAGAAAAGCACCCGGGCGAGGGACTGGCGGGCCGCCGTCACGCGCGGGTCGTCGACGCCGATCACCTCGAAAAGCTCCAGGAGCCGCAGCCGCGCCGCGTCCCTGTCCTCGCCCACCGTGCGGCGCACGGTCTCCACGAGGCGCCCGAAGGCGTCCTCGACATGGCCGCCCACCAGGTCGAGGTCGGCGGCGGCGATCTGCGCGGCGACGTCGGCCTGGTCGTCCGCCGCGTTCTTGCGTACGACGGCGGGGTCGAGGTCCTGCACCCGGGCGAGGAGCTCGGCCTGGGCCAGGCCCAGCTTGGCCTCCGGGTGGGCCGGGTCGTCGGCGAGCACGTTCTTGTACGCCTGGACGGCGCCGGCCAGGTCACCCGCGTCGAGCGCGGACATGGCCGCTTCGAGGAGGGCGTCGTACGGGCCGGCCGGGCGCTCGGCGACGGCCGGGCCGTCGCCGTCCGCGTCGCCGGCCACGGCGATGCCCGTCAGACCGAAGCGCTCCTCGCCGACCTGGATCAGCTGGTCGAGGGTCTCCCGGATCTGGGCCTCGGGCACCGCGCCCTGGAAGAGCGGCAGCGCCTGGCCGGCGACCACCGCGAAAACGGCCGGAATTCCCTGGATGCCGAACTGCTGCATCAGCATCTGGTTGGCGTCGACGTCGATCTTCGCGAGCAGGAAGCGGCCGTTGTACTCGACGGCCAGGCGCTCCAGGAGGGGGCCGAGCTGCTTGCACGGCTCGCACCACTCGGCCCAGAAGTCGAGGACGACGGGGACCTCGGCGGAGCGCTGGATGACATCGCGCTCGAAGCCGGCCTCGTCGACGTCGATCACCAGGGCGGAGGGGGGCACCGCGGCGGAACCACCCTGCCGGGCGGCCTCGGCCCGGACCTGCTCCGCCTTGGCCTTGGCCTCTCCGGCCGCCTTCACCGCGGCGAGGTCGACGACGCCGCTCATGGACATGTTTCGGGGCTGCATGCGTACATCCTCCCCCTTCCGCGCGCGTAACCGGTAAGTCATGGCTGAACCGTGCCGCCCGGGGGTCTCCCGCCGGTGTACGAGACGCCCGGGCGACACGGTTCTTCGTCTTCGTTCCGCACCGGATCCCCACCCGGTGCACCGCCGGGTCCCCACCCGGCACATGGTTGTCGCTAGGGCCGCTCAAAGCCTTTCGCTACAGGTCGTAGCGTAACTCTCCGGGAGGATCGGCGGGGAGGGCGCGGCAGCGATCCGCTCGGTGAACTGCCTCACATCCCGCGCCTCTGGCGCCGTACCTACCGACGGGTATGGTCGACGTCCATGTGCAGCAGTACCCCCCGCAACAGCCGTACCGGACGCCCCCGCTCCACCGAGGCCGACGCGGCCATCCTGGAGGCGACCCGCGCCGCCCTGGTCGACCTCGGCTGGTCCAAGCTCACGATGGGGGACGTCGCCGGCCGCGCCGGGGTTGCGAAGACGACGCTCTACCGCCGCTGGGCCAACAAGAACGAGCTCGTGGTGGACGCCGTGGCCGTCCTCTTCGACGAACTCGAACTGCCCGACCTGGGTTCCCTCCAGGCCGACATCGAGCATGTCGTCCTCCAGTTCGCGGCGCTCCTCGAACGCCCGGAGACCAAGACTGCCCTGATGGCCGTGGTGGCCGAGTCGACCCGGGACGAACCCCTGCGCGAGCGTATCCGCGCCTCGATAGTCGACCGCCAGAAGCGGCTCGTCCTGGCGGGCCGCCGGCGGGCGCAGCAGCGCGGCGAACTCCCTTCGGACCGCGATCCGGTGGCCGTGGACGCCACGGACGACCTGATCTTCGACGTCATCGCGGGCGCGGTCGTCCACCGCGCCCTGGTGAGCGCCGAACCGGTCGACGAGGAGTGGGTGAGCCGCCTTTCGGCCCTCCTGGTGGGAGGCCTCGGCGCGGTGGCGGCGCTCGGCTGAGGCGGCCATCGACTCAGATGGCCATCGGCTGAGGCGGCCATCGACTGAATGGGGCGGCGGAAAGTCGCGGGCGCGGGCCACCGGCCGACCCCTACCCTGACCGCCGTGACGACTCACCTCACGGACTCCGTCCGCGCCCTGCTCGACGACGTCAACCCTGCCGTGCTGGCCACGATCCAGCCCGACGGCTCCCCGCAGACCTCGGTCGTGTGGGTCGGCCGCGACGGCGACGACCTGCTGATCTCCAGCCAGGACGGCCGCCGCAAGATCAAGAACATCCGGGCCGACGCCCGGGTCAGCCTCACCGTCCACGACCGCCGCGACGCGCTCCTCTACGCGGAGATACGGGGTACGGCGACGGTCTCCGAGGACACCGGCCGCGCGCTGGCCGTCGCGCTCGCGGAGAGCTACGAGGGCGAGGGCGCCGGCCAGGAGTACCTGGAGCTGCCGCCGGAGGAGGTCCGGGTGGTGGTCCGGATCACCCCGACGAAGATCCTGGGCACGGCCGCGAAGTAAGTCAGGTCTCGCGGCGAACGACAAGGGCGGTACGGGGATTCCCGTACCGCCCTTGTCGTCGTATCGGTGCCTCAGAGGCCCGGAGGCCGGGAAGGCCGGAGGCTCGGAAGGCCGGGGGCTCGGAAGCCCGGCGCCTCGGAGGCCCGGAGGCCCGGAAGCCCGGCGGCCCGGAAGCCCGGCGGCCCGGAAGCCCGGCGGCTCAGAAGCCCGGGGGCTCCGTGTAGATGCCCCACTCGTCGCGCAGGGCGTCGCAGATCTCGCCGAGGGTGGCCTCGGCGCGTACGGCCTCCAGCATCGGGACGATCATGTTCGAGCCGTCCCGGGCCGCCGCGAGCATCGCGTCGAGCGAAGCGCGGACCTTGGCGTCGTCGCGGCGCGCCTTGCGCTCGCCGAGGACCCGGACCTGCTCCCACTCGACCTCGTGGCTGACCCGCAGGATCTCCAGGTCGCCGGTGACGGAGCCGTGGGCGCAGTTGACGCCGACGACCCGCTTCTCGCCCTTCTCCAGGGACTGCTGGTACTGGAAGGCGGACTCGGCGATCTCGCCGGTGAACCAGCCGTCCTCGATCCCGCGCAGGATGCCCGAGGTCATCGGCCCGATCGGGTGCTGCCCGTCCGGGTGGGCGCGGCGGCCGCGCTCCTTGATCTGGTCGAAGATCCTCTCGGCGTCGGCCTCGATGCGGTCGGTGAGCTGCTCGACGTACCAGGAGCCGCCCAGCGGGTCGGCCACGTTGGCCACGCCCGTCTCCTCCATCAGCACCTGCTGCGTGCGGAGCGCGATCTCGGCGGCCTGCGCGCTGGGCAGCGCGAGCGTCTCGTCCAGGGCGTTGGTGTGGAGGGAGTTCGTGCCGCCGAGGACGGCGGAGAGGGCCTCGACCGCCGTACGGACGACGTTGTTGTACGGCTGCTGGGCGGTGAGGGAGACACCGGCGGTCTGGGTGTGGAAGCGGAGCCACTGCGCCTTGTCGGTCTTGGCGCCGTAGACCTCCTTCATCCAGCGCGCCCAGATCCGGCGGGCCGCGCGGAACTTGGCGATCTCCTCGAAGAAGTCGAGGTGCGCGTCGAAGAAGAAGGAGAGGCCGGGGGCGAAGACGTCGACGTCGAGGCCGCGCGAGAGACCCAGCTCCACGTAGCCGAAGCCGTCGGCGAGGGTGTACGCGAGCTCCTGCGCGGCCGTCGCCCCGGCCTCGCGGATGTGGTAGCCGGAGACGGAGAGCGGCTTGTACGCGGGGATGCCCTGCGCGCAGTGCTCCATCAGGTCGCCGATGAGGCGCAGATGGGGCTCGGGCTCGAAGAGCCACTCCTTCTGCGCGATGTACTCCTTGAAGATGTCGGTCTGGAGCGTGCCGTTGAGCAGGGCCGGGTCGACACCCTGGCGCTCGGCGGCGACCAGGTACATGCAGAAGACGGGCACGGCGGGCCCGGAGATCGTCATCGAGGTGGTGACGTCGCCGAGCGGGATGTCCTTGAAGAGGACCTCCATGTCGGCGGCGGAGTCGATGGCGACACCGCAGTGGCCGACCTCGCCGAGCGCCTTCGGGTCGTCGGAGTCGCGGCCC
Organism: Streptomyces sp. NPDC058650; assembly: GCF_042717315.1. NCBI lineage: Bacteria > Bacillati > Actinomycetota > Actinomycetes > Kitasatosporales > Streptomycetaceae > Streptomyces > Streptomyces sp. NPDC058650. The sequence goes on along the minus strand of NZ_JBHXRL010000002.1, from coordinate 158,790 downwards.
ATGAGGGTCGGCATGTCGAAGGCGACGGAGAGGCCGCCGCCGCCGGCCTCCAGGATCATCTTGTACCGCTCGTTGGTCTGCTCGGCGTTGCCGAAGCCCGCGAACTGGCGGATGGTCCAGGTCCGGCCCCGGTAGCCGGTCGCGTGGAGTCCCCGGGTGTAGGGGTACTCGCCGGGCCAGCCGATCCGCTCGAACCCCTCGTAGGTGTCGCCGGGCCGGGGCCCGTAGACGGGCTCCACGGCGTCGCCGGAGAGCGTGGTGAAGTCGGCGTCCCGCTTGCGGGCCTTGTCGTAACGGGCCTGCCAGCGACGGCGGCCTTCCTCGATGGCGTGAGCGTCCATGCACTCGAATTTACTAGGACGTCCTAGTAAATGTCGATGGGAGACCGCCGTACGCATGCGTACGGCGGTACCCGACCCGTCCCCGTCAGGCCTTGACTGCGGCCGGGGAAGCGCCCGTGACCAGCGGCGACGTCTCGCGGACGACCTTGCGCTCGACGAAGAAGGCGGCGAAGGGAATCGTCCCGGAGAGCAGCACCCACAGGAGCTTGCCGAACGGCCACTTGGCCTTGGAGCCCAGGTCGAAGGCGAAGACCAGGTAGATGATGTAGAGGACGCCGTGGGTCTGGGAGACCGCGAAGGTCACGTCCTCGCCCATGTCGAACCCGTACTTGAAGATCATGCAGGTGCACAGCACGAGCAGCATGACGGCGGTCACGTAGGCCATGACGCGGTAACGGGTCAGCACGCTGGATTTCATGCCGTCGAGCGTAACGGCACGTTCCGGGCGATCTTCGCGCGGGTCGGCCCTCGTCGAACGCGCGGGTCGGCCCTCGTCGAAGGCGCGGATCAGCTCTCGTCGAAATCGTGCGCGCTCACCCGCAGCGGGCGCAGCATCGCGAAGATCTCGCCGCATTCCTCGGCGTCGTACGCACTGAGCCCGAACTCCATCTCCATCAAGTCGCGGGTCGCGGACTCGACCACCTCGCGCCCCTTCTCGGTGATGGTCGCGAGGGTGCCCCGGCCGTCGTTGGGGTTCGGGCGCTTGTCGACGAGACCGGACTTCACGAGCCGGTCCACCGTGTTCGTCACCGAGGTGGGGTGCACCATCAGCCGCTCGCCGATCTTGGACATCGGCAGCTCGCCCGCCTTGGAGAAGGTGAGCAGGACCAGGGCCTCGTACCGCGCGAAGGTCAGCCCGTACGGCTTGACGACGGCGTCGACCTCCGCGAGGAGGATCTGCTGGGCGCGCATGATCGAGGTGATCGCGGCCATCGAGGGGACCGGGCCCCAGCGCCTCTGCCAGAGTTCGTCGGCGCGGGCGATGGGGTCGAAGGGGAGACTGAGCGGCTTCGGCACGCGTCGACCTTACCCATGGGCCAATGGGCGGTCAGCCCCGTCTCATTTCTCGGTCGCCCCGGAGGCCTTGAGCTCCGCCGCCGCGGCGAGGAGACAGACCGTGCCGACCACGCCCGTGCCCGCGACGACCGTGTGCACCGGGGCGAACTCGGCCGCGATCCCGGCGCCCGCCATGCCGATGCCCTGGACGGTCATCATGCCCGCCGTCATCAGGGTCATGGCCCTCCCCCGCTGCTCCTCGGGGACGGCGACGACGAACCAGGCGTCGAGACCGAGGGTGTACGCGCCGGTGGCGCCCGCCAGGACGAGCGCGACGACCGCGAGGGCGACGCCGGGCTCGGCGGCGTACAGGAGGTACGGGAGGACGCCCGTCACCGCGAGCGGGAGCACGATCCGGGAGCGGGTCGCGGCGGAGAGGAACGAACCGGCGAACAGCTCGCCCGCGATCGTGCCGACCGGCAGCGCGCACATGAGGAGGCCGACGGCGGCGGTGGAGACCCCGATCTCGTCGGCGTAGGGGGCGGCGAGCGCCTCCGGTACGACGGCGAAGAGCGGCGGCACCCAGAACATCAGCATCAGGGCGCGCACGCGCCGGTTCCGCAGGACCGCCCAGGTGCCGGAGAGCCCGCTCGCGGCCGCCTTCCCGGCGGCGCGCGCCGGGCGCCGCACGGTGCCGAGCCGGAGCAGCAGCGCCGAGACGAGGAAGGTGACGGCGGTGACGGCGAGGGCGCCGCGCGGCGGGACGACGGTGAGGAGGACGCCGCCGACGGCGAAGCCGGTGAGCAGGGCGCTCTGCGAGACGATCCGCAGGAGGGAGCGGCCGAGGACGAAGAGGTCGCCCTCGCCGAGGATGTCGGCGAGGGTCGCCATCCGGGTGCCGTTGAAGACGGGCGAGACGACGGCGATGGCGCAGCGCAGGGCGAGCAGGACGGCGACGGGGGTCGCGGGGACGACCATCACGGCGACGCAGGCGGCGCAGACGAGGTCGCAGACGACGAGGATCCGGCGGGGCGGGAGGCGGTCGGTGAGACCGGCGAGGAGGGTGCCGCCGAGGAGGTAGGGGAGGAAGCCGAGGGCGAAGGTGAGGGAGGAGAGGAGCGGGGAGCGGGTGAGGTCGTAGACGAGCACGGTGAGGGCCAGCTCGCTGACGACGACCCCGAGGAGCGAGAAGAGGTGCGCCACGAAGACGAACCGGAACTCCCGCACCCGGAACACGGCCCGGTACCCGGGCCGGTCGGCCGGGACGACGGGCACGCCGGCGGGGGGCTGGGCGGAGGGCGCGGGGGTGGCGGGGGCGCCGGTGACGGGTGCAGAGGTGGTGGGCGCAGAGGTGGTGAGCACAGGGGTGGTGAGCACAGGGGTGACGGGCGCAGGGGCGACGGGCACGGAGGTGGCGGGTGCGGAGGTGGCGGGTGCGGAGGTGGCGGGCACAGGGGTGCCCCGGGAGGCGGGCTTCGGCATGGTCGCAGCGTGCCGTCGACCGGCGTCCCCGCCCTAGACTTTCGGCTCCACACGAATGTTCCGGCGTCTCGGCGTCTCGGCGTTCCGGCGTTCCGACGTTCCGGCGCTCCGGCGCTCCGGCGTTCCGGCGTTCCGGCGTTCCCCGTTCGGCGAGAGGCCCCCCGTGCCGTACCACCTGCGCTTCGGCGAGGCCGACCCGTTGCGGATCCGGTTCGCGATCTCGCCGCTCTGGGAGACGCACTCCGCCGTGCGGGTCCTCGCACGGCCCGGGAAGCAGAGCTACCACCTGCCGTGGCTGCGGCGGATCGCGGGCGCCGCGCGGGATCTCGACCTCGGGCCGCTCCAGCTCCTCATGCCGCTCCGCGGGCACAGCCCGGACTTCCTCTATCCGCCGCCGCTCGGGCCCGTCGCCACCTTCGACGAGGAGATCGCCGCGGTACGGGAGACCGACCCGGCCCTCGCGCTCGTCGACTTCGAGCGGGCGCTCGCCGAGACCCCGGGGGCGGCCGGTACGGAGGAGGGCCGGCGGCTGCTCGCCGATCCGGCCGACGGGGTGCGGCGGCTGACCGTCCTCCTGGAGGCGGCCTGGGAGGCGCTGATCGCTCCCGAGTGGCCCCGGCTGCGGGCGCTCCTGGAGGCGGACGTCGCGTACCACTCGCGCCGGCTCGCGGAGGGCGGGCTCGAACGGCTCCTGGGCGAGCTGCACCCGGCCTTCGCCTGGGCCGCCGAGACCGCCACCCTCCAGGTCGCCTACGCCGGGGAGCACGACCGTCCGCTGGACGGGCAGGGGCTCGTCCTCATGCCGTCGGTCTTCACCTGGCCCGACGTGGTGAGCGGCTTCGATCCGCCGTGGCAGCCGACCGTGGCGTATCCGGCGCGCGGGATCGGCGGGCTGTGGGCCGAGCCCCGGGAGCGCACTCCGGAGGCCCTCGGACGCCTCCTCGGACCGGTGCGGGCGGACGTGCTGTGCACGCTGACGGAGCCGATGGGAACGACGGCGCTGGCCCATCTCCTCGGCCGGGCGCCCTCCACCGTCTCCACGCATCTGTCGGTGCTGCGGGACGCGGGGCTGCTCGCCTCCCGGCGGTACGGCCACCAGGTGCTGTACGAGCGGACGCCCCTCGGGATCGCGGTGTCGCAGCCCGGAACCGACTGACCGTCATGTCACGATGGCGCCGATTGTCCTGAACCCCGTACCCGTCCGCCCGACGTACCCGACCCTGGGGGCCGGATGTCCCGCCGCACCGTCACCGCCGCCGCCCTGACCCTCGTCTCCGCGCTGCTCCTGACCGGATGCTCCGGGGACGAGCCCTCGAAGACGCCGGTCGGCCCGCCCTCCGCGGCCGGTGAGGCCTCGGGCGAGGCGCCGGCCCCCTCCGCCGGTTCGCCCTTCTGGGTCGACCCGGAGAGCGACGCGGCGAAGCAGGTCAGGACGTACGAGGCGCAGGGCAGGACCGAGGACGCCGAGATCCTGAAGCGGATCGCGGAGCGGCCGGTCGCGGACTGGCCGGCCGGGGACGACCCCGTCCCCGAGGTCACGCGCGCGGTCAGGGGCGCGGCGGCCGAGGGCAGGACCCCGGTCTTCGTCGCGTACAACATCCCCCACCGCGACTGCGGGATGTACTCGGCGGGCGGCTCGCGCGACGCGCAGGCCTACCGGAACTGGGTCGACTCCTTCGCCTCCGCGATCGGCGACTCGCCAGCGATCGTCGTCCTGGAGCCGGACGCGGTGCCGCACATCGTGGACGGCTGCACCCCGGCGCAGTACCACGACGAGCGCTACGGGCTGCTCGCCGAGGCGATCGAGCGGCTCAAGCGGCAGCCGCACACAAGGGTCTACCTGGACGCGGGCAATCCGGCGTGGATCGACGACCCGGGCAAGCTGGTGGAGCCGCTGCGCCGGGCGGGCATCGCCCGCGCCGACGGCTTCTCGCTCAACGTCTCCAACTTCCAGACGAACGACACCGTGAAGGGCTTCGGCTCGACGCTGTCGGGGCTGCTCGGCGGCGCCCACTTCACGGTGGACACCAGCCGCAACGGCGACGGCCCCCTCCCCGGTGACCGGGCGGAGGCCTGGTGCAATCCGCCGGGGCGGGCCCTCGGCGTACCGCCGACGGACCGGACCGGGGACGAGCTGGTCGACGCCTATCTGTGGATCAAGCGCCCCGGCGACTCGGACGGCCAGTGCCGGGGCGGACCGGCCGCCGGGACGTGGTGGCCGGAGTACGCCCTGGGCCTCGCCCGCCGCGCCAAGGCGTAGTCACCCGACCACTCCGCTCACTCGACCTGGATCCACTTCGCCTCGCTCGGGATGCCGTTCGCGTCCGTCACGAAGAGCATGTACCAGCCGGGCGGCACGAGCGTGCGGTCCTGCGGTACGTCGACGGTGACCGTCTTCCCGTCCTGCCCCTTCGTCAGGCCGAGCTCCACCGAGCGCTGTTCGACGTCCGTCGTGTGGGTGACGGCGCTGGGCCGCATCAGCCGGGCCTTGACGATCCGCCCGGCGTCGGTGGTCCTGAAGGTGGCGCGGCCGTTCTGGTCGAGCTCCTGCGGGCCCTCCCCCAGGGCGGGCCGGTCGGTGCCCGCCTGGTGGAGGTAGGGCGGGGTGAAGACCTCGATGCGCTGCTCGAACGTACCGAGCTTGGTGTTGTCCTTGTCGTCGAAGAGCGGGTCGGAGCCGAAGGTCGCGACCCGGCCGTCGGGGAGCAGCAGCGCCTCGGAGTGGTAGTTGCGGCCGATGGTGGGTGCCGCGGCCTCGGTGAAGGCGTTGGTCCTCGGGTCGTAGAACTGCGCCTTGAGGATGTCGCTGCCGCTGCGGCCCCGGTACTGCTCGGATCCGCCGCTGGTGAAGACGGTGTCGTCGGGCAGCAGGACGCTGCTGAGGTAGCGGGTGCCCTGCGGGAGCGCGGGCCCGTCGGTGAAGGCGGGACTGTCCTTGGAGAGGTCGACGATCGAGGTGCGGGCGGTGGACTTCGGGGACTCGCCGACCCCGCCGCCGCCGAGGACCATGACCTTCTGGTTCTGGGCGGGCGGCAGCATCAGCGAGGCGGAGGTCTCCAGCTGGTCGGGGTCGGTGAGCCCGCCGAGCTTGGTGAAGGCGTTCTTCTTCAGGTCCCACAGGCCGGGTTCGCGGCCCTTCTCGGCGGGGCCGTAGCCGGCGTTGGAGCCGGTGTAGAGGAGCTTGCCGCCCTGGGTGAGGAAGAGGGACGGGTAGGTGGGGAAGTAGCGGAAGGGGCCCTTGGACCACTTCTTGGTCTTCGGGTCGTAGATCTCGTTGTCGCCGGGGACGACGTCGCCGACGTCGTTGAGCCCGGAGACGGCGAGGACCTTGCCGTCGTCGAGGGTGACGAGGGTGGGGTACCAGCGGGCGTCCTTCATGGGCGCCACCGGGATGTACTTCTCGGCCCGGGGGTCGAACTCGTAGGCGCCCTTGATGCCCTGGAAGTCCTGCTTCTCGGTGGTGAGCTTCTGCGCGAGCCCGTAGACGTCGTCGGCCGCCTCGCCCTTGAGGCCGACGACCTCGTACTGCGCGGCCTCGGTGGTGAGGGCCTGCGGGCCCGCCTTCCGCGCCTCGACGAAGACCCGCGCCTCCGCCGCCGTGACCTTGGTCTTCCACGGCTTCATCTGGCCGCTCTTGAAGTACGAGATCTCGAACTCGCGCTTGGCCTTGGGGACGGTGACGTCGAACTTGGAGACGTACTCGACCCCGGACGGGGAGCGGAAGACGGTGCCCTTCTTGAGGGTGACCGCCTTGTCGGGGCTCTCGTTCTTGACCCGCATGCCGCCGCCGGCCTTCTCGACCCCGCCTTCGAGGACCTCGTAGCGGGCGGTGCCGCCGGCGACGAGCAGCCGTCCGTCGGCGAGCTGCGTGTGACCGGAGCAGAAGAAGTCGACGGGGGTGGGGATCTTCTTGAAGGTGTTCTTCGCGGGGTCCCAGAGGATGGTCTCGAAGGTCCCGGCGTCGAAGTTCTTCTGGTCGTTGCCCGAACCGGCGATCAGCAGCACCTTCCCGGTGTGCAGGAGGGCCGCGTGGATGGCGTTGACGCGGTACTCCTCGGGGACGTCCACCTCCGCCCAGGAGCCGAACTCCTTCTTGTAGCCGGGCTGGGCGATCTTGTACGCGTGGTACTTCTCCTCCGCGAAGGAGACGGCGGCGGGGGCGTTGAGCGCGGCGAGGACCAGGACGGCCCCGCTGCCGAGCAGGGTCTTCTTGAACTTCTTCGACGGCCGGTAGGCCATGGCTCAGTTCCCTCCGGTCGTCGTCGGGGCCGGGGCAGCGGACGTGGGCGGGATGGCGGTCGGGAGGACGGTGACCGCTTCGCGGGCGTCGGCGAGGCCGCGGCTGCGGGCGCGGGCCCTCGCGCGGTCCCGGACACGCTGCACGCGCCGGGCCCGTACCGTCGTCCACGCCCAGAGGGTGACGGGGGCCAGGGCGATGACGAGGGCGAGGGACGCCCAGGTGCGCATGGCCGCGTGGGTGTGGCCGTAGTGGACGGAAGCCGCGAGCGAGGCGATGAGGATCACCGCCCAGTAGAGGTGGATGCGGAAGGTGGCGATCCGGTCGGGGCTGGCCTCGCCGCCCTTGGGGGTGACGACGAAGCGGCCGCGGGTGCGCAGGACCGCCGAGCCGAGGGACTTGAGGTAGATGGGCGCGGAGAGCGCGGACATCGCCATGCCCGCGAGGCCGCCGGAGCCCTCGGGTTCGTGGGGCGAGACGTTGTGCCGCCGGTTCCAGAGGTAGAGCCCGATCTGGAGGGCGACGGCGTCGCTGTAGATCATCAGCCACACCGAGGTGGAGACCTGGGTGCCGGAGGCGCCGAACCAGAGGTAGAGGACGCCGCTGAGGATGCCCACGAACCAGTTGACCGCCGTCATCGGGTAGTAGACGAGCATCAGCGTGTAGTTGAGGAAGCGGCCCGGCGGAGTACGGAAGGGCGCCTTCCAGAACTGCTTGACGATCGTCTCGTACGTGCCACGGGACCAGCGCAGCTGCTGGGTGAAGAAGTCGGTCCAGGAAGCCGGTCCCTCGCCGACGGCGAGCACGTCGGGGGTGTAGACGGAGCGCCAGAAGTGGCCGGTGCGCGGGTTCTTCCTGCGGTGCAGTTCGAAGCCGGTGGCCATGTCCTCGGTGATGGAGTCGTACAGGCCGCCGATCTGCTTGAGGGCGGAGATCCGGACGACGTTGTTCGTGCCGACGAACATGGGCGCGCGGTAGCGGTTTCCGGCCCGCTGGATGAGGGCGTGGAAGAGGAACTGCTGCGACTCGGCGGCCTTGGTGACGATGTTGGTGTAGTTGCCGTACACCTGCGGTCCGACGACGAACGCGATGTCGGGGTCGCGGAAGTAGCCGAGCATCCGCTCCAGGAAGTTGGGGAGCGGTATGTGGTCGGTGTCGACGGAGGCGAAGAAGTCGTAGTCGTCTCCGTGCATGGCGAGCCAGGCGTTGTAGTTGCCGTGCTTGGTCTTCGCCTTGTGCACGCCCTTCTCGCGGTTCCACTCGGGGACGCCGGCGCGGGTGAAGTGGCGTACGCCGAGCTCGGCGCAGAGCGCCTTGGCGTCGGCGGAGTCGCCCTCGTCGAGGAGCCAGACGTCCAGCGGCCCGTCGTGCCGCAGCCGGACGGCGCCTTCGAGGGTGCCGCGGACCATGGAGAGCGGTTCCTTGCCCGGGACGTACGTGGTGAGGAAGGCGACGCGGGTGCCCGGCTCGGCGCGGACGGGTATCGGGTCGCGGGCGACCATGGTGGCGTGGGCGATCGACGTGACGTTCACCAGCATGAAGAAGCAGATGAGACCGATCGACACGAGCATCACGGTGTCGAGGTGGACGAGCCAGCGGTCGCCGCCCTCGCGGACGGTCCAGTGGCTCGGCCAGACGAGATAGGCGAGGAGCAGCGCCGACAGGAGCGGTGCGAGGCACATGAGCAGGACGGCTCGTGTTCGGTGCGGCTCCTTCGAGAGCAGACTTCGGTACTGCACCGTGTAGGCCGCCGTGTCCGGTTCCGTCAGCGGACCGGCGAGTCGGCTGTAGGTGTCGTAGTCGTAGCCTCCCGGCCGCACGGTGCCTCCAGCTGTCGTCGAACGGGTCGATACCCCAACAAAAGGGGACTTCGTTCGGCGTGTCGACTGGAGTAGTCCGAGTGGGCGTTCTTACCGGCCGCGACCGCTCTGCCGACGCAGTGTGTACGTGACGGCCTTCCGGGCGACCGGGTTCAGCTCCTCGACGGCGGCCATCAGGGCACCGAGCTGCTCCAGGGCGGTGAGCGCGGCCTCCGCGCCGGCCGGGTCGACGCCCTCGTACAGTTCGAGGCCGACGAAGGAGGCGGCGACCGCGCGGGCGAGCCCGGCGGGGTCGGTGAACCCGTCGAACGGCGTCCCCGCGAGGACCCGGACGAGGACCTGCTCGATCTCGGCGATCCACAGATCGAGCCCGGCGACGGTGGCCGGGGCGAGCCGGGGGTGTGCCTGGGCCCCGGCGAGCAGCTGGCCGAGGACGGCGACGTGCCCGGCGTCCCGCTCCTCGGCATGCATCTCGCGCCCGAAGGCGAGCAGCTCGGAGAGGCTGCCGACGGAGCGGAGCCGCTCGCGATGGCGGGCGACCCGCAGTTCCGCGCCGTGCCGGCAGGCGGCGGAGAGCAGCTCGTCGACGGAGCCGAAGTGATAGAAGACCAGGGCCTGGTTGACCCCGGCGGTGGTCGCGATCGCCCGCGCGGAGGCCTTGGCGATGCCCTGTTCGACGAGGGTGCGCAGAGCGCCTTCGAGCAGCTTCTCCCGGGTCTCCTGACTCCGGGCGTCCTGCCCCTTCACGCCGACGGCGACCTTCCCGATCACTGCCTCCCCACTCACGCCCGTACCTCCTCGCGCACCGGGCGCAGCCCCGCGCGCACCCCGTGGGAGCCTACGTCGGCGTACTCGGCGGTGAAGGATCCCTCGTACCCGAAGAGCGGCCCGAAGTACCGGTTCACCACCCGGACGTTGATGCGGAAGCGGCCGGTGCGCTCGTCGAAGGACTCGCGGACCTCGGCCCGCCCCCCGACGAGTTCAGGGACACGCACGTCCAACGGCCCTTCCCTGAAGCGGTGTTCGCCGGAGGTGATGAGCAGCGAGCCGTCGGGTTCGGCGGTCGGGTGCAGATCGCTGGCGAGGTGCTGGTGGGTGCCGAGGTAGTCGAGGACGCAGCCCCGCTCGGGACTGTGGACCATGGTGGCGTCGAAGCGCCGCGGGCCGCCGGGCAGGGCGAAGGTCCGGACGAAGGTGACGGTCTCGCGTCCGTACGAGTCGGCGTACGGCACGTTCTCGATGACGAAGGGGACGTCGCGGCCGGTGCGGGGCAGCAGGATGTTGCGCAGCCCGCCGACCGCGAGGAACGGCTTCACGAAGGCGCGGCCGTGCCAGACCCGGTCCATGACGCCCCGCCCGACGCACAGCTCCCCGCTCGCGAGCCCCACCGAGAAGCGCCGCTGGAGCTCCGGGTGGAGCCGCTCGAAGGCGGCGTCCCCCATGACGGTGCGGAAGATCGAGGTCACGGCTGCTCCAGAGCGGCGAGGAGCCGGGGCTCCCGAGTACGGGCGGGCGGGACGCGCAGACAGCGGCGGGCCGCGGGGGTACGGGACGAGGGCGGTACGAGGACGGCGGTGGCGAGCCCGAGGGCGGTGAGCGGCACGGCGGCGAGCGACAGCGCGCCGAGCGGCAGGGAGGCGACCGCGCACGGCACCGCCACGAGCAGCAGCCGGGCGGCGGTTTCGCGGAGCCAGCGATTCCGGGAATGCTCAGGAGTGACGCCCGACTCGCACCAGAGCCGCAGCCGGTCGAAGGACCAGGCGGTGGCCCAGCCCACGAGGGGCCGGAAGACGAGCCGGTCGGCGACGCGGCCGAGACGGCCCCAGCGGGGCCGGTAGTCGTAGCCGGTGAGGAAGCGGACGCCGTCGGGCGTGGGGACGTACCGCCAGTAGCCGCTGCCCTCGGCGAGGAGCGACAGCGGGTGGGACGAGGAGAAGCGGAGGGCGGAGACCCGGTCGCCGCCGACCCGGTGGCGCTCCCCCGCGGAGACACCGGTGCCGGCGACGGCCAGGAAGGGCAGGACGCGGGTCGCGTACCGGAAGTGCTGCGGCTCGCCCTCGGCGCGCGGGAGGTAGGAGATCTCCGTGAACCTCAGGTCCCAGCGCTGATGACGGGCGGGTTCCTGCGTGCGCTCCCAGAGCGTCTCCAGGTCCACGCACACCCGCGTCTCGATGTAGAGACCCATTGGCGTCCCCCCAGCTCATCCGGCATCTTGAGCGACCGCTCAAAACTGCCCCGCGAGTGAAGGTAGCCGATGTTGAGCACTCGCTCAACCATGTGACGACAAGAAACCCCCGGCCCTGGATCAGGACCGGGGGTCTCGGCTGTCTCGCTTCGGCGTCAGGCGCCGAGGTGGCGCTCCACCGTGTCGACCTTCGAGGTCAGACCGTCCGTCACACCCGGCCGGATGTCGGCCTTCAGGACGACCGAGACGCGCGGCGCGCGGGCCTCGACGGCGGCGACGGCACGCTTCACGACGTCCATCACCTCGTCCCACTCACCCTCGATGGACGTGAACATGGCGTCGGTGCGGTTCGGGAGACCGGACTCGCGGACGACCCGGACGGCGTCGGCGACGTACTCGCCGACCTCCTCCCCCACCCCCAGCGGGGTGACCGAGAACGCGACGATCACGCCTGCACCGCGCCCTCGGCGCTCTCCGCGCGGGCGCGGGAGGCGGCGACCGCGTCGGCGGCCTCGCGCTTCAGCTTGCGCTCGGCGTAGAAGCCGCCCAGGGGCAGCACCGAGAGGACGAAGTAGAGCGCGGCGGTGCCGAAGCTCCACTTGGTGCGGTTCCAGGCGTCCAGCCAGAAGAGGACGTAGAGGATGAACAGCACGCCGTGGACCGCGCCCATGACCGGCACCGCGTTGAAGTCCGTCGTCCGCTTGAGCACCGAGCAGACGAGCAGAAGCAGGAACGAGACGGCCTCCGGCGCGGAGACGAGCCGGAGCCGGTGGAGGGAGGAAGCGGTCTTGATGTCCACGGAGGGGGTCACCTTCGTTCGATCTTGTGAACGGATGCACAAGGGCCCGTCCATTGTGCACGTCCACTTTGCTGTCTCTTTATCCGGGTCCCCAGTACCGTCAGCGGGTGGCAACGTTCCGACTCCAGGGCAGCAAGGTGCTCGCGGTCTCCATGACCGGCGACGCCGTCAAGGCGAAGAACGGCTCGATGGTCGCCTACGACGGCCAGATGGCGTTCAAGAAGATGAGCGGTGGCGGTGAGGGTCTGCGTGGCATGGTGACCCGCCGGCTCACCGGTGAGCAGATGGAGGTGATGGAGGTACGCGGCCAGGGGACCTGCTGGTTCGCCGACCGGGCCTCCGAGATCAACCTCGTGTCCCTGCACGGCGAGAAGCTCTGGGTCGAGGCGAGCAATCTGCTCTGCACCGACGCGGGGCTGCGCACCGGCACCAGCTTCACGGGGATGCGCGGCGGCGCGACCGGCAACGGTCTCTTCACGACGACCGTCGAGGGCACGGGCCAGGCGGCGATCATGTCCGACGGCCCGGCGGTCGTGCTGCGGGTGACCCCGCAGTACCCGCTCCAGGTCGACCCCGGCGCGTACATCGCCCACCAGGGCAACCTCCAGCAGCACTTCCAGTCCGGTGTGACCTTCCGCACCCTCATGGGCGAGGGCGGCGGCGAGGCCTTTCAGATCCGCTTCGAAGGGGACGGCCTCGTGTACGTCCAGCCGAGCGAGCGGAACACGATCGGGGGCGACGTCTGATGCCGTTCCGCGAGATCAACGCGAAGATGGTCGAGGCGACCGTCATCCCCGGGCAGCGGATGTTCAGTCAGCGCGGGGCGATGCTCGCGTACCGCGGCGACGTCACTTTCACGCCGAACACGGCGGGCGGTCAGGGCGGCGTGATGTCGATGATCGGCCGCCGCGTGGCCGGCGAGGCGACGCCGCTGATGAGCGTCGAGGGCAACGGCACGGTGATGTTCGGGCACGGCGGCCACCACATCCAGGTGATCGCGCTGACGGGCGACACCCTGTACGTCGAGGCCGACCGGCTCCTCGCCTTCGACGGCACCCTGGAGCAGGGCACGATGTTCATGGGCTCGCAGGGCGGGGTCATGGGCATGGTCCGCGGTCAGGTGACCGGCCAGGGCCTCTTCACCACCACCCTCAAGGGCCACGGCTCGGTGGCCGTCATGGCGCACGGCGGGGTCATCGAGCTGCCCATCACCCCAGGCCGCCCGGTGCACGTGGACCCGCAGGCGTACGTGGCGCACCACGGCGACGTACGGAACAAGCTCTCCACGGCTCTGGGCTGGCGCGACATGGTGGGGCGCGGCTCGGGCGAGGCGTTCCAGCTGGAGCTGAGCGGCAGCGGCGCGGTGTACGTCCAGGCCTCGGAGGAGAAGCTGTGAGCACCCCGGTGATCCACGACCCGACGACGCTTCCGTCGGACGACAACGTGAACCCGTACACCTTCTGCGTGGAGCTCAAGGGCTCCCAGTGGTTCCTGCAGAAGGGCAAGATGATCGCCTACTACGGGCGGATCGAGTTCAACGGCATCGGGCACGGGCGGCTCGACCGGCTGGTCCGTACGTCGTTCCACTCGCCGCTGCACGCGAGCGACTGGGTGGTCGCGGAGGGCAGCGGGAAGATGCTGCTCGCGGACCGGGCCTTCGACGTGAACTCGTTCGACCTGGACCAGGGCAACCTGACGATCCGTTCGGGCAATCTCCTCGCCTATCAGCCCACGCTGGCGCTGAAGCAGTCGATCGTGCCGGGCTTCGTGACGCTGATCGGCACGGGCAAGTTCGTGGCCGCGTCGAACGGCCCGGTGGTCTTCATGGAGCCGCCGATGCGGGTGGACCCGCAGGCGCTGGTCGGCTGGGCGGACTGCCCCTCGCCGTGCCACCACTACGACCACGGCTACATGACGGGCGTGATGGGCGGCGTACGGGCCCTGACGGGGATCGGCGGCACCTCGGGCGAGGAGCACCAGTTCGAGTTCATGGGCGCGGGCACGGTCCTGCTCCAGTCGACGGAGCTGCTCATGCCGGACCGGGCGATCGGCGGACCGCCCGCGCAGGCGGGTGTGCCGGGCGGTCACGGAGCACACGGTTCCGGCCAAGCCGTACCCGGTTCGGCACCGCGCCTTCCCGGCCAGCTCGGCGACCTCCAGCGTCGCTTCGGGCTTTGACTGCCCCTCTGCCCCAGGGCAGAAGGATTCCGGCTCACGCTGCCCGACGCCCCGGCGGGGCCACGGGTCTTCCGCGATCAGCACCGGCCGGGGCCAGACCTGCCCGGACAAGCATCACACGTGCGGAGTTCTTGTCCCTGGGGGACGAGGCTCCGCACGTGGTGCAGGTATAGGTACGCTCAGACAGCGGGAGTGCGTGCTTGGCTCTCGCTCCGCAAGTGCCGCAGTCCATCGTGGTGTGTGCGGGGCGCACGAGCCGCAGGTCCCGGCCGTGCTTACGCGCCATGTTGATCAGTTCGTGCTTGGTCGCGGCGATCGCCGCGTCGGCGGCCTTCCGGGCCATGGTGGACTTCGCGAGGAATTTCGGCCTGAAGTCCTCGACGGCGATCCGGTCGAAGTGCGTCACGACGCGCTTGGCCCACTTGCGCGCCATGTCCTGTCGCTGCCGGGCGATCTTCTTGTAGACCTTCGCGGCCTGCCGCTTCGCCTTGCGATAGCCCTGGGAACCGGCCTGGCCACGTACGGGTTTCCTCCGGGCCATCATCCGCTGATACCTGGCGAGCTTCGCGGCGGACTTCTTCCCGTACTCGAGAGGGGAAAGGTCGTGGTCGTCGCTCGTGGTCGTCGCGGTCTCCCGCACTCCCCAGTCGATTCCGATACACCGGGCGGTTTCAGGTAGCGGCTGCGCCTGGACCCTCACAACGAACGAGGCATACCAGTGACCGAGGCGGTCCCGGTGGACACGGACGCTGGATGGCTGGTCCGGGAGGTCTCGGGACCACACCACCGTCAGGACGATCCCACCTGCGAGGTGGAGTCGACCGTCCCTCAAACGAAAGCCGCGCCGCGTGTAGTTGAGCGTTGGATCGGCGAAGTCCCTCTTCTTGAACCGGGGCATCCCCGCCCGCTGCGACATCGGCCGCCGGGCCTTGATGTCGCTCAATGCCTTCGTGCGCGCCGTGGCGAAGTCCCGAATGATCTGCTGCTGCGGCACCGAACCACCCGCACGCAGCCACTCGTGCTCCCCCCGCCAACCGGTCAGCATCTTGTCCAGGCGCGCGGGGCCACAGGCCTTTTTTGCCTTGTGTGCAGCACGCGAGGAGGCCACGCACTCGTTCCACACCCAACGGCATCGGTTCCACTCATCGAGCAGCGCGGCAAGCGCTCCCGACGACACCCTCAGGCGGTAGGTGTACCGGGCATGCCCGGCGGCTACGTCTCCCCTTCTTTCCCCCATGGCGTCACGGTAGGGCCGAGATCGATCCGCGAGCCGTGGTTCTGCCCGAACCACTCGAACAGGTGACGAGTCGGCGTGAAATCCGGCTTTCGGGATCGACCACCCGTCGGTAGGCGGATTCCAGCCCACCGCAGGCAGGGAAGACCTCTCCCCACAGCGTGAGCGGTAGTCTGCGGAGTGTGACGCCCTCGAACGTCTGCGCCGGTGCTCGGCGCGATCGTCTGCGCCGGTGCCGGGCGTCACACCCCCAGGCTTCGTCAAGTATTCAACTTCTTAGGTAGAATCCATACATGGAGACCGAGACGGCCACCCCGTGGCTCACCGACGGCGAGCAGTGTGCGTGGCGCACGTTCCTGGACGTCAACAGGATGTTGATGCACCAGCTGGAGAGGGATCTCCAGCCCTTCGGCCTGACGATGAACGACTACGAGATCCTGGTGAACCTCTCGGAGTCGGCGGACCGCCGGCTGCGCATGAGCGACCTCGCCGCGGCCACCCTCCAGTCGAAGAGCCGGCTCTCCCACCAGATCACCCGGATGGAGAACGCCGGACTCGTACGGCGCGAGAACTGCGAGTCCGACCGGCGCGGGCTGTACGCCGTCCTCACGGACGACGGCATGGAGACCATGCGCAAGGTCGCCCCGCACCACGTCGACTCGGTGCGCAGGCACTTCATCGACCAGATGGGCTCCGAGGCCCTCGGTGACCTCCACGAGTCCCTGAAGCCGATCGCGGAGCAGCTGCGCGGGCGCCGCGGCAAGCCGTAGCCGACACGTGAGTACGCGAAAGGGCCTCCCCGGCGATTCGGGGAGGCCCTTTCACGTACCGCTCAGTTGCCCGTCAGGCTCGCGACCAGTTCGTCGGAGGCCGCGTACGGGTCGAGCTCGCCCGCGACGATCCGCTCCGCCAGCGCGTCCAGGCGCCGGTCGCCGTGCAGGTCGCCGATGCGCTCGCGCAGGGCCGTGATGGTGATCGTCTCGACCTCGCGGGCGGCACGGGACCGGCGGCGGTCCGCCAGCACCCCGTGCTCCTCCATCCACGCGCGGTGCTTCTCCAGGGCCTCCACGACCTCGTCGATGCCCTCGCCGCGCGCCGCGACCGTCTTGACGATCGGCGGCCGCCAGTCACCGGCGGAGCGTGCCTCGCCCAGGCCCAGCATGTGGTTGAGTTCCCGGGCGGTGGCGTCCGCGCCGTCCCGGTCGGCCTTGTTCACCACGTACAGGTCGCCGATCTCCAGGATGCCCGCCTTCGCGGCCTGGATCCCGTCGCCCATGCCCGGCGCGAGGAGGACGACCGAGGTGTCGGCCTGGGAGGCGATCTCGACCTCGGACTGCCCGACGCCGACCGTCTCCACGAGGATCACCTCGCAGCCCGCCGCGTCCAGGACGCGGATGGCCTGCGGCGCCGACCAGGCGAGACCGCCCAGGTGGCCGCGGGTGGCCATGGAGCGGATGTAGACGCCCGGGTCGGAGGCGTGCTCGGACATCCGGACCCGGTCGCCGAGCAGCGCTCCCCCGCTGAACGGGGAGGACGGGTCGACGGCCAGGACGCCGACCCGCTTGCCCGCCTTCCGGTACGCGGAGACGAGCGCGGAGGTCGACGTGGACTTGCCGACGCCGGGCGAGCCCGTCAGGCCCACCACGTAGGCGTTGCCGGTCAGCGGCGCGAGCGCCGCCATCACCTCGCGCAGATGCGGGGACGCCCCCTCCACGAGCGAGATCAGCCGGGCCACGGCCCGCGGCCTGCCCTCGCGCGCCTGGGCGACGAGTGCGGGGACGTCCACCATCTGCACTGCTCCTTAGGTGCCGGATTACTTGCCGGTTACTTGCCGGCGACGCGGACGATCAGCGCGTCGCCCTGGCCGCCGCCGCCGCAGAGGGCCGCCGCGCCGATGCCGCCGCCGCGCCGCTTGAGCTCCAGGGCGAGGTGCAGCACCACACGGGCGCCGGACATGCCGATGGGGTGGCCAAGGGCGATGGCGCCGCCGTTGACGTTCACCTTCTCGGGGGTGACGCCGAGGTCCTTCATTGACTGGACGGCGACCGCGGCGAACGCCTCGTTGATCTCGATCAGGTCGAGGTCGTCGACGGTCAGGCCGTCCTTCTTCAGGGCGTGCAGGATCGCGTTGGACGGCTGCGACTGGAGCGAGTTGTCCGGGCCGGCCACGTTGCCGTGGGCACCGATCTCGGCGATCCAGTCCAGGCCCAGCTCCTGGGCCTTGGCCTTGCTCATCACGACCACGGCGGCGGCGCCGTCGGAGATCTGCGAGGAGGTACCGGCGGTGATGGTGCCGTCCTTCGCGAAGGCCGGGCGGAGCTTGCCGAGGGACTCGGCGGTGGTCTCGGCGCGGATGCCCTCGTCCTTGGAGAAGACGACCGGCTCGCCCTTGCGCTGCGGGATCTCGATCGGGGTGATCTCGGCCTCGAAGATGC
The DNA here is from genome assembly GCF_042717315.1 of Streptomyces sp. NPDC058650. Taxonomy (NCBI): domain Bacteria; kingdom Bacillati; phylum Actinomycetota; class Actinomycetes; order Kitasatosporales; family Streptomycetaceae; genus Streptomyces; species Streptomyces sp. NPDC058650. The sequence goes on along the minus strand of NZ_JBHXRL010000002.1, from coordinate 141,083 downwards.
CGTTCTTCTGCGCGGCGGCGGCGCGCTGGTGCGAGAGGGCGGCGATCTCGTCCTGCTCGGGGCGCTTGATGCCCAGGCGGGTGTTGTGCTTCTCCGTGGACTCGCCCATGGCGATGTTCTCGAAGGCGTCGGTGAGGCCGTCGTACGCCATCGCGTCGAGCATCTCGATCGCGCCGTACTTGTAGCCCTCGCGGGACTTCGGCAGCAGGTGCGGGGCGTTGGTCATCGACTCCTGGCCGCCGGCGACGACCACGTCGAACTCACCCGCGCGGATCAGCTGGTCCGCGAGGGCGATCGCGTCGAGACCCGACAGACACACCTTGTTGATGGTGAGGGCCGGGACGCTCATCGGGATGCCGGCCTTGACGGCGGCCTGGCGTGCGGGGATCTGCCCGGCGCCCGCCTGGAGCACCTGGCCCATGATCACGTACTGCACCTGGTCGCCGCCGATGCCCGCACGGTCGAGGGCGGCCTTGATCGCGAAGCCGCCGAGGTCCGCGCCCGAGAAGGACTTGAGCGAGCCGAGGAGGCGACCCATGGGCGTGCGGGCGCCCGCGACGATCACTGAGGTGGTACCGGTCGTTCCAGACATGAGGCACGGCCCCTAGGGATGAGGAGTGAACGAGGGTTTACCGCCAATGTACTGAGGGGCGCGCTTCGCGGTCACCGGGCAGCCGGTGTGATCGCGCGCACGTTGCGTAACCGCCTTCCTGGCGATGGACTAGGGGGCATGCTGACGCGAATCGACCACATCGGGATCGCCTGTTTCGACCTCGACAAGACTGTCGAGTTCTACCGTGCGACGTACGGATTCGAGGTGTTCCACACCGAGGTCAACGAGGAGCAGGGCGTCCGCGAGGCCATGCTCAAGATCAACGAGACCTCCGACGGCGGGGCCTCCTACCTCCAGCTCCTGGAGCCGACCCGGGAGGACTCGGCGGTGGGCAAGTGGCTCGCCAAGAACGGCGAGGGCGTGCACCACATCGCCTTCGGCACCGCGGACGTCGACGGCGACGCCGCGGACATCCGCGAGAAGGGCGTCCGCGTCCTCTACGACGAGCCGCGCATCGGCTCGATGGGCTCCCGCATCACCTTCCTGCACCCCAAGGACTGCCACGGCGTGCTCACGGAACTGGTCACCTCGGCGAAGCCGTCCGCTGACCACTCCTCAGCGGAGCACTGACCTCCGGATTCCTGGCCCGGTAGAGTGGGCGGCTCCGGGCCGGGGCCGGTCGGGGCTGCTCCACGTGGCACCGAAGTCGGGATGTCGGGGTCGTCCGATCTGCCACGATTCCCCGGGGGTCCGTCCTCGTCGGTGAGGACGGTGCTCGTTGGAGTGTTGCGACCAGGGGACGGATGGACCGCGCAGTGCGGGGCTACGAACGCCAGGAGAGCCACCGAGCTGAAGACGACCATCTCGCCCGGTTCGAAGCCGAGATGGACCGGCTGAAGACCGAGCGGGAGAAGGCCGTCCAGCACGCCGAGGACCTCGGTTACCAGGTCGAGGTCTTGCGTGCCAAGCTCCACGAGGCGCGCCGCACCATCGCGTCCCGACCCGCGTACGACAGCGCGGACATCGGATACCAGGCCGAGCAGCTGCTGCGCAACGCGCAGGCGCAGGCCGAACAGCTCCGCCAGGACGCCGAGCGCGAGCTGCGCGAGGCCCGCGCCCAGACGCAGCGCATCCTCCAGGAGCACGCCGAGCACCAGTCCCGGCTCCAGGCCGAGCTGCACAACGAAGCGGTCCAGCGCCGCCAGCAGCTGGACCAGGAGCTCAACGAGCGCCGGCAGACCGTCGAGGCGCACGTCAACGAGAACGTCGCCTGGGCCGAGCAGCTGCGCGCCCGTACGGAGTCCCAGGCCCGCCGCCTGCTGGAGGAGTCCCGCGCCGAGGCCGAGCAGTCGCTCGCCGCGGCCCGCGCCGAGGCCACCCGGCTCGCCGAGGAGACCAGCCGCCGCGTCGGCGCCGAGGCCGAGTCCGCGCGCGCCGAGGCCGAAGCGATCCTGCTGCGCGCCCGCAGGGACGCCGAGCGGCTCCTCGGCGCCGCCTCCAGCCAGGCCCAGGAGGCCACGAGCCACGCCGAGCAGCTCCGCTCGACGACCACCGCCGAGACGGACCAGGCCCGCCGCCAGGCCACCGAGCTCTCCCGCGCCGCCGAGCAGCGCATGCAGGAGGCCGAGGAGAAGCTCCGACTGGCCCGTGCCGAGGCCGAGAAGGCCCTCACGGAGGCCAAGGACGCCGCCGCCAAGCAGCTCGCCTCCGCGGAGTCCGTCAACGAGCAGCGCACCCGCACGGCCAAGGCGGAGATCGCCCGGCTCGTCGGCGAGGCCACCAAGGACGCCGAGGCCCTGAAGGCCGAGGCCGAGGAGAAGCTCCGCGAGGCGACCGCCGAGTCGGAGAAGCTGCTCTCGGAGGCCGCCGAGAAGGCCCGTACGGCCGTGGCGGAGGACTCCGCCGCCGCGCTCGCCAAGGCCGCGCGCAGCGCCGAGGAGATCCTCACCAAGGCGTCCGACGACGCCCGCGAGACCACCCGCAAGGCCTCCGAGGAGGCCGAGCGGATCCGCCGCGAGGCCGAGGCCGAGATGGACCGGCTGCGGACCCGCGCCGAGGAGCAGGCCGACGAACTGCTCGGTTCGGCGAAGGACGACACCAAGGAGTACCGCGCCAAGACGGTCGAGCTCCAGGAGGAGGCCCGCCGGCTGCGCGGCGAGGCCGAGCAGCTGCGCGCCGAGGCCATCGCGGAGGGCGAGCGGATCCGCGGCGAGGCCCGGCGCGAGGCCCTCCAGCAGATCGAGGAGGCGGCCGGCACCGCCGAGGAGCTGCTCACCAAGGCCCGTACGGACGCCGAGGAGCTCCGCACCAAGGCCGGCGCCGAGAGCGAGCGGGTCAAGTCGGAGGCCGTGGAGCGCGCCCAGACGCTCCGCGCGCAGGCCGAGGAGACCCTGGAGCGCACCCGCGCCGAGGCCGAGCGGCTGCGCGCCGAATCCGAGGAGCAGGCCGAGTCGGTCAAGGACGCGGCCGAGCAGGCCGCCGCCGGGCTGCGCGCGGACGCCGAGCGGGCCGCCGAGGCCCGCCGCGCCGAGGCCGCCGAGGAGCTGACCCGGCTGCACACCGACGCCGAGACGAAGGTGGCGGCGGCCGGGCAGGAGCTGACCGACGCCCGCGCCGAGAGCGAGCGGATCCGGCGCGAGACCGCCGAGGAGACGGAGCGGCTCCGCGCGGAGGCCGCCGAGCGCATCCGTACGCTCCAGGAGCAGGCCGAGCAGGAGGCCGAGCGGCTGCGGACCGAGGCGTCGGCCGACGCCTCCACCGCCCGCGCGGAGGCCGAGACCGCCGCCGTACGGCTCCGCACGGAGGCCGGCGAGGAGGCCGAGCGCCTGAAGTCGGAGGCGCAGGAGACCGCCGACCGGGTGCGGGCGGAGGCCGCGGCCGCCGCCGAGCGGGTCGCAGCCGAGGCCGCCGAGGCACTGGCCGCCGCGCAGGAGGAGGCCAACCGGCGCCGCCGCGAGGCCGAGGAGACGCTGGAGTCGGCCCGCTCCGAGGCCGGCCGCGAGCGCGAGCTCGCCCGTGAGCAGTCCGAGGAACTGCTCGCCGCCGCCCGCAAGCGCGTCGAGGACGCCCAGACCGAGGCGCAGCGCCTGGTCGAGGAGGCGGACGCGCGGGCGACCGAGATGGTCACCGCCGCCGAGCAGACCGCCCAGGAGGTGCGGGACTCGGTGGCCGGGCTGCGGGAGCAGGCCGAGGAGGAGATCGCCGGGCTGCGCAGCGCCGCCGAGCACGCGGCCGAACGGACGCGTACCGAGGCGCAGGAGGAGGCGGACCGGGTCCGGGCCGACGCGTACGAGGAGCGGGAGCGGGCGTCCGAGGACGCCTCCCGCACCCGGGCGCGCGCCCAGGAGGAGTCGGAGGCCGCGAAGGCGCTGGCCGATCGGACGGTCGGGGACGCGATCGCCGAGTCGGAGAAGCTGCGGGCGGACACCGCGGAGTACGCGCAGCGGGTACGGACCGAGGTGACGGACTCGCTCGCCTCGGCGGAGCAGGACGCGGCCCGTACGCGGGCGGACGCCCGGGACGACGCGAACCGGATCCGTTCGGAGGCCGCCGAGAAGGCCGAGACGGTGGTCGGCGAGGCGCGCGCGGAGGCGGACCGGATCGGCGCCGAGGCGGAGCAGGCTCTCGACGAGGCCCGCAAGTCCGCCGACAAGCGCCGTTCCGACGCCGCGGAGCAGGCCGACGCGCTCATGGCGGAGGCGACGAGCGAGGCCGAGCGGCTCACCGCCGAGGCGATCGCGGAGGCCCGGCGCGTCACCGCCGAGGCGACGGCGGAGGCCGAGCGGCTCACCACCGAGGCCGCCGAACTCCTGGAGAGCACCGAGCAGGACGCGCGGCGGCTCCGTACCGAGGCCGAGCAGGTCAAGGCCGACGGGGAGGCGCACGCGGAGGCGCTGCGGAGCGCGGCGATCGCCGACAGCGAGCAGGTCC